>NZ_JBQFQP010000021.1:0-82458 GCF_056536925.1 Ruegeria sp. CI1
GACGCGATCAGCTCGATCTCGTCGCGCTGACGGCCAAGCTCCGACGCGATCGAGCCGTAAAGCTCAGGATCACGATCCGCGAGAGATTGGGTGAAAAAATCGTCGGTACGATAGGGGGCATTCATGTCGAAACCTTTCGAATTGTGTTGGTCGTTCCGGTCCGGAACAGCAAAACTGGGGGGCAGGGGCAGGGGCAGGGGCAGAGCAGGTCTGGACCTCGTCACAATCACTTTGCGAAAGCCGTTTTGACCCGTACCTGCCTGTTGCCCAAGACGTTGTCTGTATCAGATCACCCGGTCACGCGGCGGGCGTCCCTCGAAGAAATCGCTCAGATTGTCCAGAACGCGAAATCCCATGGCTTCGCGCGCTTCTCGGGTGGCGCTTCCCAGATGGGGCAGCATGACCAGATTGTCGCAATGCAACAGGTCCGGGCTGACGTGGGGTTCTCCGTCGAAGACGTCGAGCGCTGCGCCGCCGATGGTGTCAAACATGAGGGCCTGGATCAGGGCATGTTCGTCGATGACCTCGCCGCGGGCGGTATTGATCAGATAGGCGTCAGGCTTCATCAAGTCGAGGCGGCGACCGTCGATCAGATGCCGGTTGGCGGCACCTCCGGGGCAGTGCAGCGAGACAAAATCGCATTGCGGCAGCAAGTCGTCGATGGTGTCGACCTGCGCGGCATTGCATTGATCCAGAATCTCCGACGAGACACGCGACCGGTTCTGTACAAGAATTTTCATGCCAAACCCGTGATGGGCGCGACGGGCCATTTCCTGGCCGATTCGACCGAAACCGATGATGCCCAATGTCTTGCCGCTGACTTTGGTGCCGACAAGATGTGTGGGCCGCCATCCTGTCCATTGGCCCGCGCGCAACTCTCGTTCTCCTTCGCCTGCTCGGCGGGCAACCATGAGCAACAACGTCATCGCGAGATCGGCAGTACATTCTGAAAGCACGTCGGGCGTATTGGTGACGGTCATTCCCAGGTCGCGTGCCGCAGGCTCGCAAATGTGGCTGTACCCAACACCGTAGTTGGCCAGGATCCTGGTTTGCGCCGACGGTACGTCCAGTGCTTCGGCATTCAGTGTATCGGTCACAGTCGGTAGGACCGCATCATACCGTTTGAGCGCTTCGCGAATTTCCGCCGGGGTCAAAGGTTTGTCCCCGGTATTCAGAACTGCGTCATAGCTCTCCATCAGTTGCGCCTCGACGGCGGCGGGCCAACGACGGGTGACAAGGACAGAGGGTTTGACCATCACGCTGCCTTTCCCATGACACGGGCGATGGTTTCGCCAATCACAGCGGGGTTTTCAGCCACGGTCACGCCTGCGGCCGAAAGGATTTCCACCTTTTCCGACGCACTTTCGCCAAAGGCCGAGATGATCGCACCAGCATGGCCCATCGTTCGCCCTTTGGGAGCGGTCAGGCCAGCGACATAGGCCACCACGGGCTTTGTGACGTGATTGCGGATATATTCTGCGGCTTCCGCCTCCTGAGGTCCGCCGATTTCTCCGATCATGGCGATCACCTCGGTGTCCTCGTCCTGCTCGAAGCGTTCCAGGATGTCGCGGAAAGACGAGCCGTTGATCGGGTCGCCGCCAATTCCGACGCTGGTCGAAACACCGATGCCGCGTTCCTTCAACTGCGCGGCCGCTTCATAACCCAGCGTGCCCGAACGCCCGATGATGCCGACAGGGCCAGGCAGATAGATATGGCCCGGCATGATCCCCAGCAGCGCTTTGCCCGGGCTGATCGTACCTGCGCAATTGGGGCCGGTCAGAACCATGCGCCGCTCTTTCGGATAACGGTACATGTAACGCTTGACGCGGATCATGTCCTGCGCCGGAATTCCGTCGGTGATGCATACGCAATAGCGGATACCGGCGTCAGCGGCTTCCATGATCGAATCCGCGGCAAACGGCGGTGGTACAAACACCAGGCTGGCATTGGCGCCGGTTGCTTCGACGGCTTGTTTGACCGTGTCAAAGACCGGAACGCCTTCGACGGTTTCGCCGCCCTTGCCGGGAACAACCCCGCCAACAACGTTGGTGCCATATTCCAGCATGTCCTTGGTGTGGAACCTTGCCATGCGGCCGGTTATGCCCTGAACGATTACGCGGCTTTCGCGATCGAGAAGAATGCTCATTACACGGCCCTCATCTGGGTGTTATGGGTCAGATCGTGCTTCCACGCGCTCACGGCGCGTTCGGCGGCTTCCATCAGAGTTGTTGCACGGATGATTGGCAGGCCCGATTTCGCAAGAATCTTTTGACCTTCCTCGACATTCGTTCCGGCAAGGCGAACTATGACGGGCAGATCGATCTGCAATTCGCGCAGCGCCTGCACGACACCTTCGGCAACCCAGTCACAGCGGTTGATGCCCGCAAAGATATTGACCAGCACCGCCTGAACGTTCTTGTCTGTCAGGACAAGACGGAACGCCTTGGCCACCCGTTCGGGCGAAGCGCCGCCGCCAATGTCGAGGAAGTTGGCAGGCTCACCACCAGCCAGCTTGATCGTGTCCATCGTGGCCATCGCAAGGCCGGCGCCATTCACGATGCAACCAATATTGCCCTCGAGCCCGACATAGGACAGGCCGCGATCTGCCGCACGGCTTTCGCGCGGGTCTTCCTGACTTTTATCGCGCAGTTCAGAGATTTGCGGATGACGGAACAGGGCGTTGTCGTCAAAGCTCATCTTGGCGTCAAGCGCCAGAACCCGATCGTCGCCGGTGATTACCAGGGGATTGATTTCCACCATGGTCGCGTCCAGCTCACTGAATGCGGCATAACACCCTTGCAATGTGCGGACCATTTGCTGAATCAGGCGGGGTTCCAGACCAAGGTTGAAGGCAATCTCCCGGGCCTGGAATTCCTGCAAACCTACTGCCGGTTCCACTGTGGAGCGCACGATACTTTCGGGTTTTTGCGCCGAAATCTCCTCGATCTCCATGCCACCTTCAGAGGATGCAACAATCATGATCCGCTGGCTGGAGCGATCAAGCACGAAACCAAGATAAATCTCGCGATCGATCGGCACCGCGCTTTCCACATAGACGCGATAGATGCCCTTGCCCTCGGGGCCGGTCTGATGGGTTACCAGCTTTCGACCGAACAGGTCATCGCATGCTTCGTAGATCTCGCCTTCGCTATTGCAAAGCTTGACGCCGCCCGCCTTGCCGCGACCGCCGGCGTGGACCTGTGCCTTGACGATCCATTTGTCGCCGCCCAATTCGCGGGCGCGATAAGCGGCCTGCTCCGGGCTGTAGGCCAACGCTCCCGAAGGAACTTCGACCCCGAAATTCGAAAGAATTTCTTTCGCCTGATACTCATGAATGTCCATTTGGAGTTCTCTCTTTTCTGCAGCGCAATTCAGGCGGCGATCGAAGTGCCGTAACGGCTCTCGAGCAAAGCCTCGACGACGTCGTTGTCCACCTGACCTCCGAGCTCCCGCAGGGCTTCGGCAAACAGACGCACGATCCGGCTGACGGCTTGGCGGTTCAATTGGTTGAGAATACCGATCCGCACCTGTACTGGCGCACTCAGTGTCGGCCATATGCCAAAGCCGCGCGCGCGGCAGTTCTGGACCAGTTCCATTTCACGGCCGGCCAGTTCCGGCGGCAGGTTGAGTACGACGAGGCTGGGCATGTCCGATGTGACTTCGCATCCCATCGCAGTTACGGCATCGCGCAGAACGTTTTTGTGGGTCCGGTACGCATTTGACCGCTTTGCCAGTCCTTCCTGCAGGGTGAGGCGCAGTGATTCATGAAAGGCAGCGACGGCATAGCCTGAATGGGTCCGGTGATAGGTGCCCTTTTCGACATCCCGACCATCGACAATTCCCCAATGGCGCGCCTCGAAAATCGGGTTGTGCACATAGGTGTAAGCGCCGGTGCTTTTCAGCGAGTCGATGTAGGCAGCGGTAAAGCTGACGGGCGCATAGGTCAGCGGCAGGCAACACAAACCTTTTTGTGGGCACGAGGCCCACCCGGCGACACCGGGAAAATCGTCGATCCGGAAATTCTCGACCCCAAGCGACGAGACGGCATCGATCAGCCCCATGACGCCATGGCGTTCGCACGCATCCGAGAACCCGCGCAGATCGTTGATACGGCCTGAACCGGTTTCCCAATGCGCCATGAAGGCCCACTTCGGCTTGTGCTCGGCCAAAGCGGCCTCGATTGTTTCGGCGGTGACCGGCTGGCCGTGCGGTACATCAATGACGATTACGCTGGCAGCTTTCGGATCGAGTGGATCGGCGGCGTGTTCCTGCGGTGTTGCTGCCTTGATCCGGAGTGTCAGCGAGTCGATGCCCGAAAAGGTTCCGTTCGAGAAAGCGACAACCTTGTCACCCGGCATGACGGCCGAGAACATGGTGTCCAGCCCGCTCCAGCCGGTGCCGGCCACAGCAAAGGTATACGCGTTTCTGGTGCCCCAGATCTCGCGCAGCATGTGCTTGCATTCGACCATTCCACGCAGAACGTCTGCTTGCATGTGATCGGCCACTCCGGCGCCGGAGAATGCCTGCAACACGCGGGCATCCGTGTTACCCGGCCCGGGGCCAGCCGCCAACGTCTCGGGGATTTCGAGCTGGGGGAAAATCTGAAACGTCATTGACGGCCTCCACTTCATCAGGGGCAATTGCTGGCCCCGTGTCTTTCGCTGACGTGTAGAAAAGCGATACTTGCTTTGGTCCGCAACGTAACTTACTACTGCTACGGGGCTTCCAAATAGATGGGGAAAAACCTACCCAAACTGGTAAGGATACCGATGCATACAAAGAAACCTACTGCCAAAACGGGTAGGTTTTGAAAATTTTAGGTGGAATTACAATGACTGGAACTCAGCGTTCTCCAATTGCCGTCATGCTCGCTGACAACAATCCGCTGGTGTTATCGGCGATGTCCGAGATCTTCGAACGCGATCCCCGATTCTCTTTGGTCGCAACATCGGCAACTGCCGAGGGCTTCCTGGGCGCGGTGATGCGGGTGCCGGTAAAGGTCTGCATCGTCGCTTGGGATTTGCCGGTTCTGGGCGCCGCGAAACTCATAGAAGTGCTGCGAGAGCAGGAAAACGCGCCGCGTTTTGTCATCTACGGGGATGAAGTTGGTGATGTGCCGCGTCTGGCGATGCAGGCGGGTGCCGCGGGTTTTGCGGCGCGCTCTGGCGAAGTCGAAGGGTTATTGGAAACCTGCGTCGATGTTGCGGCGGGCAAGATGGTTTTTCCCTTCATCGATGTCCGAAAGATGCAACGAAACCCGTTAGACAGCCTGTCACGAAAGGAAAGGGCCATTCTTGAGGCCCTTGCCAAAGGCATGTCCAATCGCGACCTGTCCAAGGACCTGCAGATTTCCACGAATACGGTGAAATTTCACCTGTCGAACATTTATGAAAAACTGTCGGTCAAGAACCGGGCGCAGGCTATTGCCTACTACTATTCTTCAAAATTCTCAGACATCAAACAGTAGGGGATTCAAAGCCACTGCATCTATCAGGTGCCAACACCAGAAGGGCCGCCATGGCGCTAAAGATCGCTGAAAAAAAGGCGACCGTTTGGCCGCCTAAGTTCAGTCCAGGAGGGTAATTCTAGTGCACATGAGGTACGACAAGTGTCGGGATTCTGGATCGTCGAAGCACCCGTTTGACGACGGTACCGATAAATGTGTGACCCGTTCCATGTTCATGCGTTCCCATGACGATCAGCCCGCAATCAAGGTCCTTGGCTCTTTGCAGGATCGCTTCCGCCGGGTGACCATCGACCAGTTCAACTGACGCAACCTTTTCGTAGGCCTGCTTTTCTTCCTTGCTCAGCGAACTGACAAAGGCCTTCTGGTTTGCCTTCAGCATGTCCTTTATGGACGCGTGCCGTTCCCTGATCGCATGCTTTCGCGATGCATCATCCTGGATGAACATCCGCAGCGTCATGATTGCGTCCTGAGTCAACGGTTCGGTCACATGCAGAACGTGAACTCTTGCATCATGCGTCTGCGCCAAAGCAATGGCGTGGCGCAAAGCATTGTCTGCGTTTGCCGACAGGTCGGTCGCGAACAGGATGTCTTTTATCTGAGGTAACATTGTTCAGTTCCTTTCATCTGCCGCTCAGTATCCGAACGCCCGAGGCAACCAAAGCGAGATTTCAGGGAAAAACGCGATGATGAAGATTGCCACAGTGTTGATGAAGGCAAACGGCAGCGCAGCCACTGATATCCGCTCGATGGAAATGTTGGATATCCCCGACGCGATGAACAGGTTTTCTCCCAATGGTGGCGTCTGAAAGCCGATACCCAGGGTACAGACCATGACAACTCCGAAGTGGATCGGATCGATGCCAACGCTGTAGGCAACCGGCAGCATGACCGGTACAAGGATCAGGATCGTGGCCAGCGTTTCCATGAACATTCCGACGAACAGCAGGAACAGGATCACGAGGGTCCAGATCACATAGATATTGTCGGTGACCGACAGCATCCCCTGCGCGATGATGGCCGGAATTTGATTTTCGACCAGCAACCGCCCAAAGACCGTCGCCGTGAACATGATCAACAACACACGGCCTGTCAGCCAGGTTGTCGTTTCAAGTGACGTGAAAAGCTTGTGCCACGACAATTCCCGATAGATGAACGTACCCACCACCAGAGTGTAAAAGATCGCGACGATCGCGGCTTCTGTCGGGGTGAAGAAACCCGAATAGATACCGCCAAGGATCACGACAGGTGCCATCAGCGCCCAGAAACCGCGGTACATTTCACACCAGATGTGGCGCGCGGACCAGCCTTCGGTGGTTCCCTTGTAACCGTTCTTCTTGGCCAGGATGTAGTTCATGATTAACAGGCTGCCGGCGATCAGAAAGGCGGGGAAGAATCCTGCGATGAACAGTTTCGGGATGGAAACCGTCTGGAATGTACCATGCTCGGCCACGGCCTCCGGCGGCGCGGGCATGCCAAGGGCGGCAATGCCGAAGATGATCAGCGGAATCGATGGTGGAATGACGATACCAAGACCCCCGGATGACGCGGTGATCGCAGACGCGTAATCCCGGTCATACTTGCGGTCGATCATGGCCGGGATCATCAGCATACCGACCGCAGCGGTCGTTGCCGGGCCAGAACCCGAGATTGCGCCGAAGAACAGGCAGGCAAACACCGTTGCGGCAGACATGCCACCGGTGAACGGACCGGCAAAGCTTTCGGCCACGGAAATCAACCGCCGGGACAGGCCTGATGCCTCCATCAAGGCTCCGGCCAGAATAAAGGCGGGCAAGGCCATCAACGGGAAAGACCCGACAGAGGTGAACGCGATCTGCACGAATTTGATCGGATTCTCATCAAGGACGAGAAACGTGATCATCGTCGAAACGCCAAGCGCCACCGTGATCGGCGCGCCAATGAACAAAAGCAGCAGGAAGCCGCCAAACAGGATATAAACGATTTCCACGCCCATCACTTGTCCTCCTCGCTTGCAGCGTGCGCTGCGTCGCCGCCGAATTCGGCGCGTACTTCTTCCAGATCGATTGCATCGGGATCGCGAAGGTCCTCATCCAGGACGATCTTTTTGTAGTTCACCTGGATGATGCGGATTGTCATCAGGGTGAACGCGATCGGCAGAACGATATATACCCAGCTCAGGTGGAACCCGAGGGTCTGTGAGGACTGGAACTTGTTCATCCGGTTGAAGATGAAATCCAGCGCCAGATAAACGAAATAGACATTGAAGCAGATCCAGAACAGATCGGCGAATGCCTCGATGAACTTGATTGCGCGAGGCGGAAGGAACTTGAACTGAAAGGTCACCCGGTTGTGGGCGCCCATCTTGGCCGCATAGCTGGCTCCGAAGAACACGAACCACACGAACATATAAACCGAAAGCTCTTCCACCCAGGAGAATGAGAAGTTGAACAACGTTCTCACCACGACCTGAAGGAACAGCAGACACACGAACACTGCCAGCAGGAACCGGCAAAGATAACTTTCGATATTGTCTAAAACACCCCAGAAGTTTTTCATGGGCCCCTCGCTGTCAGTGCGGCATGCGCCGGTTCAGCGCATGCCATTTGTTATTGTTGAGCGATATTATTCCGAGACGGGGTCGCGACCGATCGCGGCCAGCACCGCGTTCAGCTTTTCGACGCCGCCGATGCTTTCATAGAACTTCGGCCAAACGGCAGCGGTCGCCAGGTCGATGAATTCCTGCTCGTTGTTTTCCGGATCATCGATCTGCATGCCCTTGTCGAGCAGGATCTGCTTGATCTCGGCTTCCTTGTCGCGCAGGAACTGGGCCGATGCCGCGGTTGCCGCTTTGCCAGCCTCAAGGATGATTTCCTGATCTTCGGCCGACAGGTCCTGAAAGACCTGCTCGGAAATGATCAGCGGTTCAATCGAGAAGATGTAGCGGATGTTCGTGACGTACTTTTGCACCTCGTAGAACTTCATCGCGTTGATGGTGGTGTAGGGGTTGTCCTGACCATCCACAACCTTGGTCTGGAGACCCGCAAAAGTTTCCGACCATGCCATCGGCGTCGGGCTGATGCCCCAGGCTTTGTAGGTGTCGATCATGATCTCGTTCTTGGGGACGCGAATGACCAGGCCTTCAAGGTCGGCAACCGATTTGACCGGCTTTTTCGAATTGGTCAGCCGGCGGAAGCCGGTATAGGTCCAGGCAATGATGCGCACGCCTGCGTCATTGATGGTGTTTTCGGTCAGTTCCTGACCGATTGGGCCCTGGGTCAGCGTTTCGGCGTCTTCCAGGCTGAGAATGACGTAAGGCAGCGTGAACACGCCCACAGAGGGCGAAAACGGTGTCACGTTGTTGATCGCCAACAGCGACATGTCCAGCGTGCCGATCGCAGCCTCGTTCACGGTGTCCTGTTCCGAGCCCAGCTGGCCGTTCAGAAACAGTGTTGCGGTATGATTGCCGCCGGACAATTCCTCAAGTTTCGCCTTGAATGCCAGACCCGTGGCTTCCTGGCTTGATCCGCCGCTGTCGCCCACCGCGATTTTGAAGTTTTTGGCCTGAGCGGGGGCCGTAAGAGCAAAAGCCGCAACTGATGCAGCAATCGCAAACGATGACAGGTTTTTGATGAGTGTCATAAAGTCTCCTCCGGAGTTGGACTTTTTGTCTTGCTGGATCAGGCGACAGACACAGCAATGCCGCGCGCCGAAATCCAATGGAAAACATATAATTTGCAATTACCGTTCAGGTAATACAAAGTAATCGAAGCAAAGTTTGATAAACAGGAAACCTTTTATCTCGCGAAAATCGATCATATCGCGCGTGGCGAACGTAGACATCCGGCTGTTGGAGGTTTTTCGCACCGTCGTTGCATGCGGTGGGTTCACCGCGGCCGAGTTCGAGCTGAACATCGGCCGCTCGACTATCAGCAAGCATATTTCCGATCTGGAAACGCGTCTGAACCTCAAGCTTTGCCACAGGGGGCCGGCAGGTTTTTCCCTGACATCCGACGGGCAGCATGTTCTGGACGCAGCCGAAGACCTGTTCGCTGCGATCGACAAGTTTCAGGAACAGATCGACGAAGCGCACACTGCTCTGACCGGAAAGCTCAAGATCGCGATCTTCGATCACTCCTCGACGAACCCGGGCGCAAACGTCTTTGGGGCCATTCGCTTGTTCAGAAGCAGGGCGCCGGGTGTGACGCTCGATATATCCATGGAACCCCCTAACATCATCGAAGAGGGTGTGATCAACGGGCGCTTCAATCTGGGAATCGTTCCTTTGCACCGGCAATCGCCGATGCTCAACTATGCGAACCTCTATCAGGAAGACATGCGTCTTTATTGTGGAAAGGGGCACGAGCTGTTTGACGATCCGCGCGAAGAGTTCGAACTGAAATCGTTAAGAGCATTTTCGTTTGCCGGGTTGAGCTTCAACTCACCGAACATGTCGGTGCACCAGAAACTCAAGTTGAGAAAATCCGCATTCGTCCAAAATGAAGAAGCGCTTGCCCTTCTTGTTCTGTCAGGACGCTATCTCGGGTTTCTGCCAACCCACACGGCCTATCCATTCATCGAGGCCGGGCTGGCGCGCGAGATCCCGTGCAAGGGAACCCGTTTCGTCTCGCAGATGTCCGCGATCGTCCGGCGCAGCGCATCCAAGGGTCGTCGTCTCAATGCGTTCCTCGAAAGCCTCCTTAGCGCGCATGCAGATGATATGTTTGCCAAGCAATGATGGCTTTCACCCGGAATTGATCCGCTCTGGTTTTCTTGTCAGCCGTCGGGTTCTGGATATGCCAATGTCTTTGGAAATGGCTTCCAGGCGATAGTCGTGCATTGTGAAATCCTGGGGTTCATCCGGCTCTGCCTGTCGCAGAAATGCCCTATGGCAACCAGCAAGTGAATGCTGGCTGCCCCTTTCTACACGCCCATGGCAACCCAACGACTGGCCTTGGCGTGTTGGATCAGATCAAACCTCGAACCGGTACTCGTCAGGCTGCCATGCGTATGCCGAACCCGAGCGAAGAACACGGCCAAAGCTCGGGAAAGGCAAGTGGGCCGAAGCGACCAAAACGCCCTCGCCGGCTGCCATGTCCAGAAGTGAGGCGCGGGTCGCCTTGCCCGTTGCCCCATCGACATCAAAGGCAAGACCCGCTTCGGGATGCTGAAACTGAACCGAGGCCACACCACAGGCATCGCCCCAGATCAACAGGTCTTCTCCAGCCGAGGACAACCGGTATCCGGTATGACCCGGCGTGTGCCCGACCAAAGGCACCGCGGTAATGCCAGGTATAACTTCGGGGGAACCGGTGAACAGTTTGATCCGGCCATCATAAGCTGCCTTCACGCCCTTTGCCGCGTCGAACCAGGGCTTGGCAAAGTCCGGTGCGGCTGATTGTTCGCTGCTTGACGTCCAATAGTCGAACTCTGTTCCGCAGATATGGATTTCGGCATTCGGAAACACCGCAGCGCCGTTGGACAGCATTGAACCTATGTGGTCAGGATGCATGTGCGTGATAAGGATCGTATCTATTTGATCCGGAGTGTATCCAGCCGCCGCCAGCGTTGTCAGAAACTGCCCGGCCGTTGGGCCGAAATAGTCTGCAGACCCGGTGTCCACCAATGTCAGGCGATCTCCCTGATTGATGAGGTATGAGGTGACACCAATTCGGATCGCTCCCGATGCCGGCAAACCCGCAGCGGCAGCCAGGTCTTCGACTGTTGCCTGTTCGATGTTGGTCCAGAACCCGTGGGCAACGTCGATGTAGCCATCCAGCAATGCGGTGACCTGGGCGTCCCCCACTTTTCTGCGGTAAAATCCCGGTGCTTGACCGGATGCCTTTGGCGCCTTGGCCGCGACCATGCCGGGCATGGTCGCGGCAGTCGCGGCGACCGCCGCAGTTCCCAGAACCATTCTTCGCGTGACGTTTACCATATCGGTTTTCCTTTCTATTCAACTGCCCTGCGCGCCAGCAGCGGGTCCGTCAGCAACCTGGCCGGTCCACAGGGTTTCCGATTTCGAGTGAATCTTGTTGTTGCATCACATGTGAGAGACGATATTATGATAAGAACCAATGATAAAGTACGCACCTTCTGGTTCCTGTCGAAAGGTCACAAATGCTTGATATCAAACCCGACCCATATATCGCGCTGTGCCCGTCCCGGAAAATCATCGCGGTGATTGGCGATAAGTGGTCGCTGCTTGTCATTCCGTTGCTTATCGACGGGCCAAAACGGAATTCGGAACTCATGCGAGAGATCGAGGGCCTGTCTCAGAAGATGCTGACGCAGACACTCAAACGGCTGGAGAAATACAATCTGGTCGCGCGCCACGATTACGGAGAAGTGCCACCTCGCGTGGACTATCGTTTGACACCGCTTGGGCATTCGCTGGCCAGTGTGGTCAGAACGCTTGATAACTGGGTCATCGCAAACTTCGATGACCTGACCACCCTGTGATGCCAAGATCAGGTGTGGATCTCGCTCACCCGGGCCACGGTTGAACGCGCGAAACAGCAGCCCTTCGGTCCGGATCGAGAAGCTTCACCAAGACTGTTGCAGCACGCCATGCATCCATTGTGCGATGTCAAGCAAGCGGTCGTCATGTCCGCGCGGGGCGATCAGTTGTATGCCCAACGGCAAGCCTTGCGGATCGGTCCCGAACGGCAGCGCAACCGAGGGCACCTGCAACAACGCCCACATGCGCGAGAACAGCGGATCGCCGGTCGCCGCCAGACCCTTGGGCGCGGGACCGGGCGCCGAAGGAACCAACATCGCGTCCACATCCATAAACAACTGATCAAAAATCGCATTTGCCCGATCCCGCAGGTCCAGCGCTGCGTGGTACTCCGCTTCGTCGACCCGGTGTCCCGCCTCGATCAGGGCGTGGAATTGCGGGCTTATTCCCGGCTCGCCGATCTCGTATTCCCGCGCCCGCTGCCGGGCGGTCTCATAGCCCATGACAACGATATGCGCCCAGACCAGACCTTCAAAAACAGCGGGATGAGCAATCTCACCCGTTTCCGCACCGGTCCCGGCGATGGCGGCCAACGCCCTTGTGCAGACGTCGCGCATTTCGATCGATCCGTCCTGCCAATGTGGTCCACGCATCAGGCTGATCCTTGGCAAACCTTCATCGAAAGCCGGAACCGGAGGCAGCTCGGCACCTCGAAGAACGCTGTCGGCCAGCACCAGATCGCGAGGGTCGCGTGAAAGAATTCCAAGCGTATCCAGGCTGTGCGACAGACCCATCACACCGCGCAGATCGAACCGCCCCGCCGTCGGCTTGAATCCGCAGACACCGCAATAGGCCGCGGGCCGGATCAGCGAGGCCGCCGTTTGCGAACCGAAGGCCAGCGGCGCCATGAAATCGGCCACCGCCGCGGCCGAACCCGACGAAGACCCGCCGGGCGTATGCGCCGGGTTGGCGGGATTTGCTGTCTTGCCGGGGCGAAAATAGGCGAACTCGGTGGTCACCGTCTTGCCGAGCGGGATCGCCCCGGCCTCCAGAAACGCGTCAACACAGGCGGCGTTCTGCTCGGGGCGGCGGTCGGCGTACAGATCGCTGCCCCATCCGGTCGGCATGTCCCTTGTGTCAATGATGTCCTTGATGGCAAAGGGCACGCCATGAAGCGGCCCGCCGACGGGGAGAGTGTCGGCGGCGAGTGCCCGCTCCATGGCGCGCTCCGCATCGAGGCTTTGGAATGCCCCGATCACGGGTTCCCGCGAACCGATCCGGTCCAGGTGCGCCGCCATCACCTCTGACGGTTTGACCTCGCCATCGCGGATCATGGCGGCAAGCTCATAGGCGCGGTACCGGTTCAGTTCGCTCATGCGTCCAGCGCTTTCAGGGCGGCGGCAAAGGGGTCGACCGGCATGTCATAAATGCCACCTCCCAGACGCCCCGCTTCGCCCAGCCTATCAAGGATGCCAAGCCCGATCACCGGCCCCGCCCCCTGTGCGACCGCACCGCGCGCGGTGGTGCCCAGCCGCAGATCAAGCGCGCCGAAATAGGGATGCGCGCCAACCGACAGCCCGGATGTGCGGGCCGCCGCGTTTGCAGGCAGGAAGGCTTGCAAGCCTTTCTTCTGCTCGGGGCTCAATTCAATGGCCATCGCGCCCAGGCCAAAGGCCTCGACCACGGCGCTGTCGCCGATCGCTCCCAGGGCGCGATCCTCGGGCAAATCGACATCGAACCGGCCCTTGGGTGGGGTGGCCGGAACCGTAAACCATTGCCCCGGCAACCCCGATATCTGAATACCCACGTCGCGCCCGTTGCCGCCCGCGGCCGTGACAAAGCTCGATCCCTCGATTCCTTCGGCCAGTTTCATCATGATCTTGGTCGCCGCCATCCACAGGTTCAGGAACAGCGATGGCGAACCGGCCATGAACTCCAGGGAATCTTCGTCTGCAATGCCGTTCGGTGTGCGGTCCTTCAGCTCGGCCACCAGCGCAGCGGTGGCAACCGGGGTTCGCCCGTGGCAGTCGTCTCCGCCCATCAGCCCGGTCACGGCCAGCGGCACCAGCGCGATGCCTTCGGCCAGCCCGTTTTCCAGAACCTCCAGAAACCGTGTGTTGAGCCAGCGGATATGCGCCAGCACCGCCTCGGACCGCAGCCCCAGCCGCATGGCCGGGCGCGACCCGGCGTTGATCGGCGTGAACACTCGCTGCTGACCGCGCCAGGCGTCATAGATGGTGTGCAGCGGCATATGCGCCGAAACCACCGCCGCCAGCGGGGTGACGACGTCATGGTCCTGCGCCGGTTCCAGCACAATCTCGCCCGCCAGGATCATCGCCTCCGCCTGATCGAAATCCCGCGCCAACCCTTCCCAAACGGAGGCGACGCAGGCCGAGTTCAGAATCGGCGCGGCGATCTGATCGGGGCTGGCAAAGGCCGGGCCGGCATGCAGCAGCACGTTGTCCGGCAATTTGACCGCATCGGCAGCGGTGTTGAACCGGTTCCAGACCGGCTGGGTCACCATCGCCTTGTCGAATGCAAGCTGATCGGCAGGATGCAGCATCACGCCCCCTCCGGCGGAATGATCCATGTTTCCGAGAAATACAGGAACGCGGTCGTCGTTTCGTACCCGGCCTGAACCCGTGTGCCCAGCTTGCCGGGCAGCGCGCGGCCATTGACGATGATCTGCGCCGAATGCGCCGGCACCAGCAGCGAAAACATGTTCTGCTCGCCCGAGGCCACCTCATGCGGCGACAGTTCCAGCGCGCGCGGCGGTTCAAACCCTTCCCAGACAAGCTCCACCACCAGGTTTTCTCCGGCAATTGTCTCGGTATAGCGGTGGCCCATCGGATCGCCCGAACTGCGAACGGCCTGCGCGCCGATCTCGGGCAGGGTGGCAAAGGCGGGTGCGTTTGCAAAGGCCGCCAGCTTGCTGATGAAGTTCGTCTTCAGGAACGCGGTCAGCTCTGGATTGTCGCTGAGGATGATATTGGGTGCGCCGGACGGCCCTTCGACCTGATCCGGGGTTCCGTAAAGCAACAGCACTTGCCCCTGACCGACCGGTGACCATGCCACCCGGAAAAACAGCGCCATGGCGCTGAAATTGCCATCGTCGTTTTTCAGCAGAATCCCCGGATTTTCACCGGTCCAGTCAACCACGCCCGGAGTAATCGGTTCGTTCAGCGGCATCGGATGTCCTCCTTTGGCGTGACCCAGGTTTCGGAAAAGGCCAGAAAGGCCGTGGACATGGTGCGGCCAAAGAATTGGCGGCTGGCCACCTGACCGGGCAGGGGGGTGCCGTTGATCCGGACCTCGGCTGCCCGCGCCTCCAAAAACACCGAATACATCTCATGCGCCTTGGTGGCCGAGTTCTCCTTGGTGACCTCGACCGGCAGCGGCGGCCCCATGTCGCGCCAGATCATCTCCAGCGTGACACCAGACCCGCGCAGGGTTTCGGAATACCTGCCTTTCAGATCGCCGGGGCGCTTTTCGACACTGTCACAATCCAGCCAGCTCATGGCATCCAGTCCGGCCTTGCCGACAAAGGTCGGCATCCTTGTCACCCAGCCATCGACGATCCAGCGCATCATGCGCTGATTGTCGGTCATGATCAGGTTCGGTGCATGCGGCCAGCCGCGCGCCTCGTCCGGGGCGCCCAGAACGATGGCCGCATGGCCCCGCCCATAGGGTGAAAGAACCACCCGAAAGAACAGCGCCAGCGTATCATAGTGATCCTGATCCGGGTCCTGCTTGAGATAGATGCCGGGGTTTTCCCCCGACCAGTCGACCCGGCCGGGATTGTGCGGAATACGTGTGCTCATGCCCAGCCCGCCTCATAGTCCCTCAGCGCGTTTTCGATGAATTCCCGGCGCGCTTTGCCTTGCAGATGGTCACCGGATTTCAGGATCTCGGCGACCTTAAAGGACACTTCTTTTTGCAGCGCGCCGTCGTCGCGGCCCTCCTGCAGCGGAATTTTCAGCACCGTATCGCCGGCATAGGTCGGGATCACCGCGTCGAAATTGTCGGTGGGTTGCGGCGGCCTCTCGCCCTTTTGCAGCGCCCGGATGGCGTTGCGCACCATGCGCCGCGCCTTGGCCACGCCGCGGTCGGTAAAGCTGAGGTTCTCGCGCGCATGCACGTTGATCGGCCCCTGGCTGACCCAGGCGTCATAATCGCCCGGATCGCGCTGGCGCATCTCATAGGGCCGGTCCGGCCCCTGACCATAGAAATCGGTCTTGCCGTAACCCACCTCATCGCGATTGGTCATGCCGCGCGGATCGTCGTTGAACCGGTTCTCGCGGAAATGCCGCCAGGCGATGACCATGGTGTTGGTGTCGTCAATCGGCGTGATCCAGCGGGTCAGCCCGCCACGCCCGAAATAGCGCGACCGGTCGGGGATCGGAAAATGCCCGCCATTCTGGGTAAAGCTGGGCAGCATGTGATCATGCACCCGCACCCAGATGAAATCGCCGTCGCGCCGCACATTGGTATAGAAATCGCCGGTCTGGCTGTCGTGGAACTCGATCATCGGCATATGGGCGAACGCCTCGTGAAACTGCACGCGGGCGGCCTTGGTATGCAGGTAAACGACGTGAAACGGATCCCAGGCGTTTTCCATCACCTGCAGCCAGTTGCAGGGCGACTTGATCAGATAGGGCACCAGCTCGTCCCCCTCGTCATCAAAGGTGTCCATGACGGGGAAAGGCGGGCGCTCGGCGCTTGGCCCCATATAAAGAAACGCCAGCCCCTTGTATTCGATCACCGGATAGGCCCCCAGACAGGCCTTTTTCCTGACCTGAGAGGCGGGCGGTTCACAGGGCGTTTCCAGAACCGTGCCATCCAGCCCGTATTTCCACCCATGATAGGAACAGCGGATGCCGCCCTCTTCGACAATCCCGAATTCCAGGCTCATGTTGCGGTGACAGCAATGCAGATGGGTACAGCCCAGCCGACCCTCTTTCTTCTCCCGAAACAGCACCAGATCCTCGCCCAGAATGCGGATGCGATAAGGCAAATCGCCGATCTGGTCGGTCATCGCCACCGGCATCCAGAACCGGCGCAGGTATTCACCGCACGGCGTGCCGGGGCCGACCTCGGTCAGTTCCGGGTCATGCGCCTGGCCCCAAACCGATTGCTGATCGTGACCGCGAAAATTGCCCTCGGGCGCCTGAAAAAGATCGTTCATGGGTTCCTCCGTTACTTCGTTCGGTCCGTTTTGGGTCAGGGGAACGGGTCTGGCACCGGCGCGTTGCCGGTCCAGACCGACTTGACCTGCAGGAAATCCTTGATTGCCTCCGGGCCAAGCTCGCGCCCATACCCGGACAGCTTCATTCCGCCGATGGGGCTGGACGGATCGACGCTACGGTAATGGTTGACGTAAACGGTGCCCGCTTCGATGGATGCCGCCACCCGCGCGGCCCGGTCTGAGTCCGAGGTCCAGACCCCGCCCGCCAGGCCATAATCGCTGTCATTGGCCAGCGCGATGGCCTCTGCTTCGCTTTCGAATGTGGTCACAGCCAGAACCGGCCCGAACACCTCGTCGCGCCACAGCTGCATATGCGGCGCGACATCGGCGAAAATCGTGGGTCCGACATAAAATCCCTCCCGCCCCCGCGCCGTTGCCAATCCGTCCAGCAGGCACGTGGCGCCGTCATCCTTCGCCTGCACGATCATCGAGCGCACCTTGCGCAGGTGCGGCTCGTTGGCCAGCGGCGCGACCTGCGTATTCGGGTCCATCGGGTCGCCCATCCGCAGCGCCTGCGCGCGCTTTAGCAAGCGGTCAACAAACCGCTTGGCAATCGGGGCTTCGACAATCAGCCGCGATCCGGCGACACAGGTCTGACCATTGGACAGAAAGATGCCGGACAGAACCCCGTTCACCGCGTTTTCGATATCGGCATCGGCGAAAACCACCTGGGCCGACTTGCCGCCCAGCTCCAGCGTTGTGGGTACAACCCCGGCCGACGCCGCTTCGGCCACCTTGCGGCCGCCCAGATCCGAACCGGTAAACGTGACTTTTCGTGTCAACGGATGGCGCACAAGCGCCTCACCCACCTCGTGCCCAAGACCGGTCACCACGTTCAGCACACCGCCTGGCAGCCCTGCTTCGTGTGCCATACGGGCAAATTCAAGTGTCGAGGCCGAAGCCATCTCTGACGGTTTGACCACTACCGTATTGCCCGCCGCCAACGCCGGGGCCAGCTTCCACGCAAGGATCATCAGCGGTGAATTCCAGGGGGTGATGGCGACCACCACGCCATAAGGCAGGTGATAGCCGGTGCTCTCGACCCCCGCGACCGCGTTATTCTGACGCTCCGGTCCCAAGTTGCGCGCCTCAGCGGCGAAATGGCGATACCAGCTGTGCAGCCCGGCGAATTGCGCGCGCACTTCGGTGATGCGTTTGCCATTGTCGCGGATTTCCGGCTCGACCAGCTCTTCCCAGCGGGCCTCCAGCACATCAGCCAGTTGCTCCAGCATTCGCGCCCTGTCCCCGGTATCCGCCCCGGCCCAGTGCCCGGTTCGAAAGGCCCGGTCCGCCGCCCGCACGGCAAGGTCGGCCTCGACCGCGCGGCATCTGGCAACCCGGCTCCAGACCTGACCGGTTGCGGGGTCGGTACTGTCCAGTACCGGCCCCGACCAGCCGAGCGAGCGGCCATCTATGAACGGAGCGTATATGCGCATTCATCCTCCCCCGGTTGCGGGCAGGTCTTGCGCCACCAGCGCCAGCATTTCACCCCGGCGCACCATCCCCCGGTTGCCATGCGCCAGAACAAAGCCAGCTTCGGGAAAGGGCAGTGGTATGGGGTCTCGCGCAGGTTCCAGCGGGAATCGCAGGGTTCCGGCCAGTTGACCTGCCTCAACCGTTTCGCCCGCGCTCACAAGGCGATCGAACAGCCCGTCCGACGGGGCAAAGACCGAATGCAGCGGAGAGGCGATATGAACATGACGGGGCAGGGGCGGTTCGCGCAGTTTCCCCGGCAGCAGGCCCAGATGGATCAGGCAGTTGCGCAAACCGGCTTCGGTCTGGTCGGTGATATGCGGATCGGCGCCGCCGCCGCCACCCAGTTCCGCCGCGATCATCGGTACACCGGCGCGCACCGCCGCCGCGTTGACCGAGCGGTCGTCATTGTGTTCGCCCAGCACCCATACCAAGGGCAGGCCGAAGCACTGCGCCAACTTCCGGCTACGCTCCGTCAATTCCGGGTCTTGATACGGTCCGGCCAGCGTGCATGTGGCAAAGACAGACGCCTTGCCGCCCGAATGCAGATCGATCACCGCGTCGCACCGGGGTATCAGAACCCGCTCGATGAAATCCGCGATCATCTCGGTCGGGCCGCCATCCCGGTCGCCGGGAAAGGCACGGTTCAGATTGCCGCCATCCAAAGGCGAAACCCGCGTCGACGCGGCCAGGGCAGGGGCGTTCAGCGCTGGAACCAGCAGAACCTGACCGTTCAACTGCACCGCATCCAGCACCTCCGCCAGTCGCATGATTGCGGCCGGCCCTTCGAACTCGTCCCCATGAGTGCCGCCAACGATCAGAACTGTTGGTCCCGTGCCGCCTTTGAAGCTCATGATCGGGATCGGATGATACCCCAGAGGGTTGGTGTTGTCCGACCAGCGCAGCATCAGATCGCCCGTCTGAAAACCCGGCTTTTCCAGGTCGATGGTCGATTTCAGCCTGCTGTCCAAATCGTGCAAACGCATTCCAGATACATCCGATAACGATAACCTGCATTCTTCTAGCATAATTTTTTTGCAAGTGAATTGTAAAAATGCTGTAATCATGTGATGCAAGAAAATCTTGAAACGGAGACCTCGATGACTGTTGCCCGCGCCAAGGCCGGAATTGAGAGAATCAAGGCGCACATGATCGGTGCTCCATCCGAACCTGCACCGCCCGCGTCGATACTTCTGAATTCGAACGAAAGCGTGTTCGGAGCCAGCCCGCATGCGCATGCCGCAGCGCGCGCCGCAGTCACCGGGATCGAGCGTTATCTGGAAGATCCGGACCATGTCCTGGCCCCTGCAATTGCTGCGCATTTCGGCCTGGACCCGGCGCGGATCGCCACCGGTCAGGGTTCGGATGATCTGTTGGCACGGCTGGCGCGCGCGTATCTGGGGCCGGGAACCGAACTGATCCGCAGCGCCAACGGCTATCTCAAGGTGCCGAATTACGCGCATGCCAACGATGCCGAGGTGATCTCGGTGACGGACGACCATTTCAAGCCGTCGGTTGATGCGATGATCGCAGCGATCACCGACCGGACCCGCATCGTCTATGTTGCCAACCCGGAAAACCCCGCCGGCACCTACCTGAGCGGGGCAGAGCTGCGGCGGCTGCATGCGGCGGTGCCCGACACCTGCCTGCTGGTCATCGACAGCGCCTACGAAGAATACGTGGACGCCGCCGATTTCGAACCCGCGCACAAGCTGGTGGAAGGGGCCGGAAACGTGGTCATGTGCCGGACTTTTTCCAAGATCTTCGGGCTCGCGGGTGCGCGGGTCGGGTGGATCTACGCCCCCGATGACGTGATCGACTCGGTGCGCCGCATCGCATTGACTTTCCCGGTCGCCTCGCCCTCGGTCGCCGCAGCGGTCGCCGCGCTCGAGGATCGGGCGCACACGGAATTCGTCCGCACTGCCAACCGACGCGGGCGCGACTGGCTGACAGCCGAGTTGACTGACCTCGGCCTGCCGGTGGTGCCAAGCCAGGCCAATTTCATCCTGACACAGTTTCCCGATCCGGGCCGGTCCGCCGCAGCCTGTGACCGGTTCCTGCGGCAGCGGGGCATCGCCATTCGCCGTTTCGCCTCGCCCGCCTATCGGGACTACATCCGCATCAGCATTGGCCACGCGCACGAGATCGAGGCCGCGCGCGATGCCATCGCGCTGTTTCTGAGCGGTGCGGACTGATGGGGTCCGGCGTCGCCATCACTCCCGATGCGCCCCCGGTCGCCCACCCCTCGGGCGCCCAGATCATTGCCAGGCTCAAGGTGTCCGGCGTGCGCGAAATCGTGGCCCTGCCGGATATCGTCACCAGCGACGGCCTGCTCTGGCCGATCTCGCGCGACCCCGATTTCCGCCTCACCCGCATCTGCAAGGAGGACGAGGGCGTCAGCATCTGTGGCGCCATGTCCTATAACGGCACCCGCGCCCTGCTGATGATGCAACAGACCGGGCTGATGGATTCCCTGAACGCCATCCGGGCCATCGGCGTCGATTACGAACTGCCGGTCGTGATGATGGTGGGGCTGCAGGGAAAAGAGCCGCACCTGCCTCCCGACCTCTCGGGCTCTTTCGGGGTCCGGATCATCCGCCCGGTGCTGGACGCGATGAACCTGTCGCATTCGCTGATCGAAAACCCCGAGGATATCGACCATATCCCTCAGGCGATCGACGCCGCTTATGCCGCGTCGCGCCCGCATATCTTCCTGATTGGCCGTCCCCCGGAGGTATCATGACCCTGCGCCGCGATCACGCATTGAAAGCCCTGATCCCGCATGTGCGCGACGATGATATCGTTGTCGCCGTCTACCAGACCTGTTTCGACTGGCTGGCGCTCAACCCGCGCGACCTGAACTATGTGGCCGTGGGCGCGATGGGGCAGGCGTCTTCGCACGGGCTGGGTCTGGCGCTGGCCAATCCCGACCGCCGGGTGATCGTGCTCGACGGTGACGGTAGCCTGCTGATGAATCTCGGGTCTCTGGTGACCATCGCCAATGCCGGGGTCGGCAACCTGTATCACTTCCTGTCGGTGAACCGGGTCTACGAGGTCAACGGCGCACACCCCTTGCCCGGCGCTGACAAGGTCGATTTTCACGCAATGGCGCGTGCCGCAGGCTATGCCGGATCATGTCAGATCGATACCCTGGATCGGTTGGACCGCGCGCTGCCCGGCATACTGGCCCAATCCGGCCCGCAATTTGTCGCGCTGGATATTGTCGCGGGCGATCCCTATCCGCGCGACTACGACTATATCCACAGTGCCGACGCGCGCGATACCTTCCGGCGGGCGCTCAACCGGCGTCCGTAAGGTTCGCGCGGGCAACATCCAGAAAGGTTTCGCCAACGGCGGAAACCGGCTTGTTCTTCGACCAGAACAGTACGGCCCGGAAATTGAGCGGCGCCGCAAAAGGCAGCGCCACGCAATCTGTAAAGCTCTTCAGATACTCGCCGCTTGATCCGACAACCGAAACGCCCATCCCCCGGGCAACCAGACGACAGATCACGTCGGTCGTCCGGGTCTCGTACTGCATCCTGCGCTCAATCCCCTTGGCTTCGAAAAACTGGTCGATCTCGAACCGGAAACGTGAGGACGGCATGTACGAGATAAAGCTTTCGCCAGCCAGATCGCGGGCCTGAACGATGGTCTTGTCGGCAAGCCGGTGGTTCTTGGGCAGTACGCAGTACACGTCATTGTCCTTGATCACCATACTTTCAAATGACGGATTGGCGGGTTCCATCGTGGTGATGCCGAAATCATAGTTCTGGGACACCATCCATTCGACCGCATCATCACTTGATGCGATTTCCATCCGGGCCATCGCCTCAGGGCGCGCTCTGGCGAATTTACTGATCAAATCCGGGGCAAGCTGTGACGACACGCCTGGCGTGACGGCCAGGCTTAACCTTGCATGACCAAACTTGCCGATTGCGGTTGCCGCCTCTTTTATGTGCTCCATTCCACTGACGGCCTGACGCACTTCGTCAACCAGCAGACGGGCTTCTTCGGTCGGCACCAGAACCCGACCCGACCGTTGGAACAAGGCAAACCCGACCTCGGCTTCCAGGTCCGAAATCAATCGGCTGACCGCGGGCTGGGAAATCCTCAGCATCGATGCCGCTTCGGTTACGGTGCCGGTGGACACGACGGTTCGAAAAGCATCTACCTGTCTGAACGTGATCTTCATGGTGTATCTACTTCCTCAATATCCGGCGCTGACACAATTGATTTATCAATGCATAGCATTTTTGCAAACCATTGCCCGAAATATGTTGACAGAGCTATGGATTGAAATTGATACTTCAGAGGCATGTTTTATGCCGCAAGGCGAGGAGAAGCTATGGCGGGACGCGTATGGGCGGCAACGCCCCGCGACAGACGGCGACGCGAAAAGACCGAACTGAACATGGCCGAACTCACTCGCACTCTGTGGCAGATCGGGCAGGCGGTTCTGGTGTTCGCCGTTGTCGGTTTCCTGATCTGGCGGGGCGCCGACGCGATGGACTACAACTGGCAATGGTACCGGGTACAGCCATTCTTCTATCGCGTCGTCGATGGTGAACTCATCTGGGGTCCGCTGGTTCGCGGCCTGATCCAAACCCTCAAACTGGCCTCGATCGCCGGGGTATTCGCGGTCCTGATCGGTTTTGTCACCGCCTTTGCGCGCCTGTCGGATTCGATCTCGGGCCGGGTCATTGCCACCACCTATCTCGAAGCAATCCGTAACACGCCGCTTCTGGTTCAACTGTTTCTGTTTTACTTCGTGCTGGCCCCGATCTTCGGCATTGACCGGTTTTGGGCCGGAGTACTGTGTCTGGCCTTCTTCGAAGGGTCCTTTGCCGCCGAAATCATTCGGGGCGGTATCCTGGGGGTCGACAAGGGCCAGTACGAAGGCGCCGACGCAATCGGGCTGAACATCGTCGACAAATACCGTTTCATCATCATTCCGCAATCGCTGCCGCTGATCCTGCCGCCACTCACGGGCCTGATCATTTCACTGATCAAGCATTCGGCCATCGTCAGCGTCATCGCGGTTGCGGAACTGACCACGGCGGGCCTG
Organism: Ruegeria sp. CI1; assembly: GCF_056536925.1. Taxonomy (NCBI): domain Bacteria; kingdom Pseudomonadati; phylum Pseudomonadota; class Alphaproteobacteria; order Rhodobacterales; family Roseobacteraceae; genus Ruegeria; species Ruegeria sp. CI1. Next base: position 23,687 of record NZ_JBQFQP010000021.1, read on the forward strand.
AACCTGATCGCCGACACATTCATGGCGTTCGAGGTCTGGTTCATCGTCGCAGGCATCTATCTGGCAGTGACCCTGACATTGTCGATCGGCGTCAGCCTGTTCGAACGATCTCTCAACAAGGACAAACGATAAATCCTGAAAACAGGATGCCAAATGCAACATCGGAGGTAACACCAATGAAATTCATGAAACCAGTCAAAGGCCTGCTCGCAGCGGCGGCAATCGCCGCAACCAGCTTTGGCGTCTCGTCCACGTCGGTCGCGGCGGAAGAACAGGAAAGTGTCCTGATCGAGATTCAGAAGCGCGGCAAGCTCAAGGTCGGCATGGCCACATTCGTGCCCTGGGCCATGCGCGACAAGGAAGGCAACCTGATCGGGTTCGAGATCGACGTCGCCAAGAAAGTGGCCGAAGACATGGGCGTCGAGGTCGAGTTTGTTCCCACGGCATGGAGCGGTATCATCCCCGCCCTGATCGCCAAGAAGTTCGATATCATCATCGGCGGCATGTCGATCACGCCGCAGCGCAACCTGACGGTCAATTTCACCACGCCCTACGCGCATTCCGGCCAGCAGATGGCCGCGAACAAGGAACTGGCGGGCGGCTTCACCACGCTTGAGGATTACAACGACACTTCGGTGACCATTGCCTGCCGCCGTGGCGCCACCCCCTGCAACCTGGCGCAAAAGCAGTTTCCCAAGGCCAACCTGCGCCGCTTTGACGACGATGCCCAGGCCTTCCAGGAAGTCGTGAACGGCAACGCCCATGCGATGATCTCCTCCGCGCCCAAGCCGCTCTTCTGGTCCGAAGCGCATCCCGACAAGGTATTCGTCGCCAATGACGGCGAGAACCTGAGCAAGGGTGACGAGGCCTTTGCCCTTCGCAAGGGCGACAGCGACGCGCTGAACTTCTTCTCGAACTGGATCGTGGTGAACACCTCCAACGGCTGGCTGAAGGAAACCCATGACTACTGGTTCAAGGATCAGTCGGCCTGGAAAGACATGGTCGCCGAAAGCCAGTAACGCCACTCCCCGGAGGCGCCCCGCGCCTCCGGCCCTTCGGGATAGCATGATGGACCGAAACGCGCCGCCTCCGGCCCCGCCCCGCAAACGCCTGACGCCGGTCGACTATGCGCTGTTTGCGCTGGTGCTCGGTCTTGTGGCCTATGCTGGCTACCGGGTGAATGACGTTCTCGTCTATAACTGGGATTGGTCGCGGGTCCTGGGGTTTCTGGTCCGCTATGACGCCGATACCGGCCGCTGGGTCGGAAACCTGCTGCTGACCGGGCTGTTCACCACGCTGCGCCTTGCCGTCTGGGCCACCGTTCTGGCCACCGTGATCGGCATCGTGATGGGCTATTGGCGCACCAGCGAGAACCTCACCCTGCGGATCATCAGCCGCTGCTATGTCGAACTGATCCGGAACATCCCGCCGGTGGTGTTCATCTTCATCTTCTTCTTCTTCATCTCCAGTCAGCTCTTCCCCGCGCTGGGGCTGGAAGACATCAATCCCGATGGCGGCATGGTCGACAACCCCGTCTTTCGCTTCCTGTTCGGCGACCCGCGCCTGTTGTCCAACTTCCTTGCCGGCCTCCTGTGTCTGGCGATGTTCGAAGGCGCCTACGTGACCGAGATCGTGCGCGCCGGCATCCAGTCCGTACCCAAGGGCCAGTGGGAGGCCGCCCGCGCCATCGGCCTGTCGCGCACCAACGTCCTGCGCGACGTGATCCTGCCACAGGCGATCCGCAAGATCCTGCCGCCTCTGGCCGGGCAGTTCATCACCCTGATCAAGGACAGCGCCATCGTATCGCTCATCTCGATCCAGGAGCTGACCTTTCTCGCCACCGAAGTCGCCGCGACCACCACCAAGGTCTTCGAGACATGGATACTGGTGGGCGGCATGTATTTCGTCCTGTGCTACAGTTTCGCGGTTCTGTTCGCCTGGCTTGAACGCCGCGCCGCCCGCAGTCGCCGATAGGAGTTTCCGATGCTGCAATCCTCACCCGGCAAACCGCTGGTCGAAATCACCGGCATGTGCAAATGGTATGGCGATTTCAACGCGCTCTTCGACATCAACCTGACCGTGCACGAGGGCGAAAAAGTCGTGGTTTGCGGCCCGTCCGGATCGGGCAAATCAACCATGATCCGCTGCATCAACCAGCTTGAGGCGCACCAGAAGGGAACGATCCACGTTGATGGCGTCGAGGTGACGCCCGACATGAAAAGCATCGAACACATCCGGCGCGAGGTCGGCATGGTGTTCCAAAGCTTCAACCTGTTCCCGCACATGACCATCGTCGACAACCTGACCCTCGGGCCGGTCCGAAATCGCGGCATGTCCCGCAAGGAAGCAACCGAACTGGCCATGCACTATCTTGACCGGGTCCATATCGCGGCGCAGGCCGATAAATATCCCGCGCAGCTGTCAGGCGGTCAGCAACAGCGGGTCGCCATCGCCAGATCGCTGTGCATGAAACCCAAGGTGATGCTGTTCGACGAACCGACCTCGGCGCTGGACCCCGAGATGATCGCAGGGGTGCTCGACGTCATGATCGAACTGGCCGAAGAGGGAATGACCATGGTCGTCGTGACCCATGAGATGGGCTTTGCCCGCAAGGTGGCCGACCGGGTTGTGTTCATGGACGAGGGCGAGATCATCGAAGTGGCCGAGCCCGAGGCGTTCTTCGGCAATCCTCAAAGCGACCGCGCGCAACTGTTCCTCAGCCAGCTTCTGGGTCACTAGCCTTTTCAGTCCCGCCGGTGTCGCTGATCAGGCCGGTCGGGTCGAGGTGGTGATGAACTCGATCGCAGGCGAGCGGATTTTCTTGAACCCGTGTGGCAGCTTGGCGTCGAAACTCAACGTATCTCCCGCCGACATTTCGAACTGTTCCTCGCCGCAGCCATAAGTCGCCTCGCCCTCGATCATGTAGATAAAGACATAGCCCTCATGCTGGTAGCTGGGCAATGTGCCCGAATTCTCCCGCAATATCCGTATGCGCGAGGCCTGAAAAATACCGCTTGGCCCGCTATGCTTGCCCAGCATCAGATAGTCATGGGCGTGATCGGGCGTCAGGCGGCGCGAGGGCAGGCCTTGCCCGGCCTTCACATGATGGACATCCGCCGCGCTGTTGCTGTGGGAAAACAGGGCCATCAGCGATACCGACAAGGCGTCAGCCAAGGCATGCATCGAAGAGAGCGAGGGCGAGACATGACCGTTTTCGATCCGCGAGATCATCGCGGTGGACAGGTTCGCCTTGGCCGCCAGTTGGGTAACGGTCAGCGATCTTTCGGTTCGCAGCCGGTTCAGCGTGCGCCCGATTTCCACGTCTATCTCAGATCCTGACGCCACCGCCGCCTCTGCTTCTGTTCGCGTTTCAGCCCGCCCAATCTAAGGTTGGCCCGGCCCCGTATCAAGAAGGCTCGGTTCGCCAGCGGCAAGCCATGTCATTTTGCGGCGACAGGCGCGGATTGTTCTTCCTTGGCGCGGCGGACGATTTTTTGGCGAAAGCGCATGGCGCCCGCGTCAAGCCCAAGGTTGAGATAGGGCGTCTTGCGATTTGCCATGCCGGTCTGAACTTCCTCCAGCACCTCCTTGTCTTCGGTAAAGGCCATGATGGCGCCTTCGAACATGTGCTTGTCGATGCTTTCGTCGCCGGCGTGCTGGTTGCGGTGCTGGAACCAGAAATAGAGCGAGTTCTCCTCATCCACCGGCGTGATGAAATTGTAGGAGATGTTCATGAAGGTCTCGGGCGGCAGAGTCTTGTCCTGGCCACCGGTTCCGGCGGGGGCATAGATCGACTTGTTGATCGCGATGGACGGCAAGCGGCATTCATAGTGCTGCTTGCGGTCGCAGTTGGGGCCAAATCCAAGCAGGGGCTTGTAATAGGGCGCGGGCGGCTCGTTCGAAATCCAGCGGAAGATCGTGACATGGTCTTCGCTTTCTTCCATCTCCAGCGGCCGGTTGTCGGTCCCCGCCCCGGCAAACGAGGTCACGTGCACCCAGGCGACATGGCTGGGATCAAGCAGGTTGTCGGTGATGTAGAGATAGTTGCAGGCCATCGACATCGCGCCCAGCGGGGTGCGTCCCCATTGTGGATTGTCGAAATTGGGGATGTCGATGATGGTGTCGGGGTCGGCCTTGTCGGCATCGCCCATCCAGATCCACAGGAACCCCCACCGGTCCTCGACAGGGTAGGACCGGACCGTGGCGCGTTTGGGGATGGAATCCTCCTGTGTCGGGGCGGCGACGCAGGCGCCCGTGCAATCGAAGGTCAGCCCGTGATAGCCACAAACCACCGCGCTGCCCTCGATCCGCCCGCGCGACAGTGGCAGTTTCCGGTGTGGGCAGGCATCCTCCAGTGCGATTGGTTCGCCCTGTTCGCCGCGAAAGATCACGACGGCGTCGCCCAGCAGCTTTGCCGCCGTCAGCGTGCGTCCGAAATCCGCGCTGCGCCCGGCGACGTACCAGCTGTTGCGAATGAATTGTTCACTGCCGATCAGGTCATTTTGCATGATGGTCTCCATGGCTTGGCACGCTTGTGGCGAATTTACTGAAAGTCAAAATTTTTCGCAAAGAGAAAATTTAGGACAGGCAGACAAAAGTACAATTCGAACAATCGGGGGTGATGAACATGTACATTTCGGACAATTCCGAAAGAAACCGGTCCGGCACCATCCAGGCCGAGGATGGACGCCTCCTCTGAATTGCTCTCGGCCAAATTGTCCGTCCTCTCGAGCCGTGGTTTAAGTACTCAATCAAAAAGATCCAATAAAAGCAACGCATTGCTGATATAACATTGGCTTGATCTCAAGTAAAAAAATTCTTGACGAAATATTAGTCAAAGTAAATATTCTTATTATCATGCAAAAGTATTCGATCTTCTCTCTCGCCCGAAACGCGATGACCGGCCACCGAAACTGGCACCGCGCCTGGCGCTCTCCGCCGCTGAAATCTTCCTATGATATCATAATCATAGGCGCCGGCGGCCATGGTTTGGCCACCGCTTACTACCTCGCCAAGGAGTTCGGAATCACCAACGTAGCCGTTCTGGAACGAGACTGGCTGGGCGGCGGCAACATTGCCCGCAACACGGTCACGATCCGCTCAAACTATATGCGAGACGCATCGATTCCCTTCTATGTCAAGTCGGTAGAGATGTACGAAGGGCTCACAAAAGAGTTGAATTTCAACATGATGCACTCCAAGCGCACCATGGTCGATGTCGTTCAGACCTACCCCAAAATGCGTGAGCTGCGTCGTCGGCAACTGACTATGGACATCTATGGATCCACCTATGAGCAGATCTCGACAGAGGAATTGCGCCGCCGCATACCGGCACTGACCGGGGGCGGCCCAGATGCACGTTTGCCGGTGATCGGCGGGATGGTGCATACGGATGCCGCGGTCAATCGGCACGACGCGGTGGCGTGGGGCTATGCTCGCGGTGCGGATGCGTTGGGGGTTGAAATACATCAACAAACTGCTGTTCTGTCACTGATACGCGGTGCGGGCGGTCGTATCGAAGGGGTCGAGACCACCCGTGGCACAGTGGCGGCGCCCAAGGTAGTGGTGGCCGTGTCAGGTCACACGACAACAATCACCGAAACTGCCGGATTGAAACTGCCTTTGCGCACCATAAACCTGACAGCCTTTGTCTCGGAGCCGGTCAAGCCGCTGGTCGACGTGATCGTCAACTGCCCTGATAGTGGCTTCTATTTCAGCCAGTCCGACAAGGGAGAGATGGTGATCGGCGGCGCGCCCGATATGGGGCAGAGCTTTCGACGGGACATCAAGCAGCACGTGTTCGAAGACACGGTGACAGCGATGTTGTCGCTGTTCCCGTCGTTCAAGAAACTCAAGTTGATGCGGCAATGGGGTGGTCACCTGGACATCGCTCATGACGCCTCTCCGATCATGTCCAAGACGGATGTCGAAGGGCTTTTCATCACCGCCGGATGGTGGGGTGGATACAAGGCCATTCCCGCCGGGGGGCTGACATTGGCGCATCTCGTCTCTCGGGGTGAGCCTCACCCGTTGATGGCGGATTTCACCCTAAACAGGTTCCGAAATCTGGATTTCGTGATGGAATCCGGCACCACAACTGCCCGATGAGCAGGAGGACGAGATCATGATGAACATTCCCTGTCCTTTCTGTGGGCGTCGCAACGAAAGTGAGTTTGTCTATGGCGGTCCCGTCGGAGCTGATCGCCCCAACCCGAATACTGCCAGCGATGTGGAATGGGTCGAATACCTGACCATAGTACCAAACCCCTTGGGTCCTGTGCAGGAACGTTGGTGGCACGCGCGCGGGTGCGGCACCTGGTTCGAAATCTGGCGTGATACCAAAACCCATGACATTGTGGAGAAGCCCGATGGGAAATGAAAACCGTTTCGCTTCGGGTGGGCTGATCAACCGAGAACGCCCGATCAAATTTCGGTTCAACGGCAAAACTTATGAAGGCTATGAAGGCGACACGCTGGCCTCGGCGTTGTTGGCAAACGGAGTGCGCGTCACTGCCCGTAGCTTCAAATACCACCGGCCGCGTGGCATCGTCGGGCATGGGCCGGAAGAACCCGCCTCTCTGGTCGAGCTTGAAGGTGTCGACGCCTCGGGCAACAATCCGATTACCACGGTACCGCTGCGTGACGGGATGAGCGCGCGCTCGGTCAACTGTTGGCCCTCGCCTGATTTTGATCTGGGCGGTGTCAATCAGTTGGCTGCGAAATTCATCCCGGCGGGGTTCTACTACAAGACATTCAAATGGCCGGACTGGCACCTGTTCGAACCTTCGATCCGAAGGGCTGCAGGCCTTGCCGAAGCGCCGCCCGAACCGCCCGCATCGGGTCATTTCGAGGCGCGTCATGCGCATACGGATGTGCTGGTTGCGGGGGCGGGTCCGGCTGGATTGCGTGCCGCGCTGGAAGCGGCCCAGACTGGGAAACGCGTGTTCCTTGCGGACGAAGGCCGTGAGGCCGGCGGCAGCCTCCTCAACCGCGAGCTGTTCATCAATGGCGCTCCGGCAATGGAATGGGTGGGGGACACGGTTGCTCAATTGCGAGCGATGAAAAATGTCACCCATCTGCAGAACGCAACTGTTTGGGCCTATCGTGAGCACAACCTGTTGATTGTAAACGAGCGCGGGCCTGAAAACCTCTCGGTGATCGAGCGCAGTTGGCGGGTCCGGGCGGGTGAGGTGGTGATTGCAACCGGCGCAACCGAACGTCTGCTGGTGTTCGGTGACAACGACCGCCCAGGCATGATGCTGGCCTCGTCGGTGCAGGCTTATGCCAACCGCTTTGGAGTGCGGCCGGGCCAACAGGTGGCCCTGTTCACGAACAACAACAGCGCCTATGAAGTTGCTGCGGATCTGGTGTCAAAGGGTATCACGGTGACTGCCGTTCTGGACAGCCGCAAGACCGTGCCACAGGCCGCGCTGAATGCAGTCAACGGCTTGCCGGTTTACGCTGGCACCGTGGCCGCAGGTGTTCGGGGGAGAAAAGGCGTCAAGGCCGTTTTTACCAAGCCGCTAAGTGGCGGTTCGGGCCAGTGGATCAATTGCGATGTTCTGGCCTTGTCAGGTGGTTGGAGTCCAAATGTACATCTGTGGTCACAGTCGCGCAGCTCGGTGCGGTTCGAAGAAAGCATCGCCGGATTCGTTCCCGATCAGGCCGTGCAGGCTTGCCGAGCCGTCGGTGCAGCCGCTGGTGATATGACGCTGGATCGGATTGTCGAAGGTGGTGAGGAACTGGACTATGCGATCGAACCGCTATGGCGTGTAGATACGGAAGGTCAGCGCGGAAAGGCATTTCTGGATTTGCAGAACGACGTGTCTGTGGATGATGTACATCTGGCGCTGCGGGAAGGCTATGACAACATCGAGCATGTCAAACGCTACACCACTGGCGGCATGGGAATTGATCAGGGCAAAACGGGCAACATCAACATCATCGGAACGGTGGCGATGCAGCAGGGTCGCCCGCTGCAAGATGTCGGAACAACCACCTTTCGCTCGCCATACACCCCGGTCTCTTTTGGAGCGATTGGCGGCATTCGCGAGGGGAGCGTCCTGTTCCCCTATCGTCACACGCCGGTGACGAAGTGGAATCTGAAACAGGGTGCCTTCATGTACGAGGCGGGCGCGCGCTGGCGGCGGCCGGGATATTTTCCGCGTGGAAATGAGAGCTTTCAGGAGACGGTAAATCGGGAATGCCGCGCAGTGCGCGAACGCGTGGGTGTCTATGATGGTTCGCCATTGGGTACGTTCGAACTCAAGGGGCGGGATGTCGGCAGGTTTCTAGATTTCCTCTATACCAATGTGATGTCCAGCCTGAAGCCGGGTCAGGTACGGTATGGCCTGATGTTATCTGATGATGGGCTGATCCTGGACGATGGCGTGACTCTGCGGCTGGACGAGCATCGCTGGTTAATGTCGACCTCAACCGGTCATGCTGATGCGATGAACCAGCATATGGAAAAGTTGCTGCAGACCGAGTTTCCCGATTGGCAGGTGATGATCACGACCGTCACCAGCCAGTGGAACAATGCCACGATCTGTGGGCCGCGGGCACGCGAGGTATTGCAGGCCATGGGGACCGATATTGATCTGTCTTCCGACACGTTCTCGTTCATGAGTTTCCGTGAAGGGACTGTTGCCGGCCTGCCTGCGCGGGTGGTTCGGGTCAGCTTTACGGGCGAGCTGTCTTTCGAGGTCAACGTCGCCCCTCGGCACATGCGGGAATTGTGGGACAAGGTAATGGCGGTAGGCGAATCCTTTGGGATCGAGCCGGTGGGGTCCGAAGCCAGCCATGTTCTGCGGGTTGAAAAGGGGTTCCTGTCGCTGGGGCACGAGGTCGACGGAACCGTCGATGCCCATGATCTTGGAATGGGATGGGTAATGTCGAAAAAGAAACCCGACTATCTGGGCAAGCGCGCGGTCGAGCTTCGCCGCGCCGGCGGCAGCCCTCGGCGCGAGCTTGTGGGTGTGCTCCCACAGGATCCGAGCCGCCAGATTCCCGAAGGTGCGCCGCTGACCCCAGGCGGGCGCAGGGAAGCGACCGAAGGGCTTGTCACTGCATGCGTCTGGAGCGTTGTCAACGATCGTTGGGTTGGTCTTGCGCTTTTGGAAAATGGCCATGCACGGCACGGGGAAACCGCGCATGTGCGTCTAAAGGGTGGGACGATCCCGGTAACCATCACCAAGCCGGTGTTTCACGACCCGGATGGCGAATTGTTGAGGTCCTGACATGAGCTATGACGTGCAGATCCGCCGGCAAAGCCTGTATGCGCTATTCGATCTGAAAGGCGCGCCCTCGGCTATCCAAAGCTGGTGCGGTGATATCTTGCCCAAATTGCCAGAAATGCCCAACACGCGGCGCGCGCGGGGCAACATAGAAGTGTACTTTATCGGGAACCACCATTGGATCGTCCGGGCACCTCTGGAGCTAGAAGGCGTACTGAATACAACGCTCCGGCCGACTGACTGCCCGGCCGATATCAGTATCGTGTGTGTTTCCGATACGCTGATCTTTTTTCACGTAGTGGGCCCACAGGCCGCCGAGGTGATGTCCATAGCCTGCCCGTTGGATATGCATGACGCTGAATTCAGTGAGGAGGCGACCACGTTCACCGAAGTTTTCGGCCTCAAGGCACTGGTAATGCGGTGCGAAAAGGGCTTCGAAATTGCCATCGAGCAAAGCTTTGGTGATATGATGGAGGATTATTTGTCCCGCGCCACCGCTTGATGAAGGAGCCGCAATGACCCGCGTCCATATCCACAAATACCAGACGCAGTATCATGCGCATGCAACCTATTCTAGCAACTGATTTTTCAAGCGGTCTGAGCGGTATTGCCAAATTGTTTGCACGCGACTGACAGCGGTCTGGCCCGCGTCTTTCAGGCGGCCATTTCGAGAGCGTAACCGTCCCAGAGGCCGAAAGCATCGGTTCTGGCGGGACGGCATGAAACGGTAGAGAGTTGATAGCGGCGGGGTCGGAATATGGCTGTGGCTCTACATCGTGTAATCAGTGTTATGGTGAATTATTAGAAGTATTCCATTGGCGACTTTATACCAACCGGTTTGGCCGTCACTATCTTAATTCGCGATTTTTTGGTAGATTACTCAAACTATACTAGAGAATTTATTGGCGGAGTGCATTGAATGCGGGTGTACGAAGCGGTTGTTGCCGCGCTCGAATCCATTGGTGTCGATGCCGCATATGGTGGCGCTGGTGAAAACGCCGCGGGATTGATGCTGGCGCTGGATGCCTCGGAAAAGATCAGACCGGTTATCGCCAAGAACGAACAAGGTGCGGCCTTTATGGCCTGCGGCCATGCCATGTTCACCAACAAGCTGGGGGTCTGTTTTGCGACAGCGGGCCCTGGTGCTTTCAACCTGATTTCGGGTCTGTCGGTGGCGTTGACCGACAGTTATCCTCTGCTGGCGATAAGCGGCTATTCGACATTGGCGTGGCAAGGTCGCGGGAGCCTGAACGAGACTTCGGGATTGGTCCGGACACCGGACTCGCGCATGATTTTTCGGGCGGTGACCAAGAAAGACCCCGCCACTGGAGAACCTGCAGATTATTTGGTCACCGATCCGAACGATCTTGTCGATGTGTTGCAGCGAGCGATCGATGTCGCCTTTGAAGGACGTCCGGGACCGGTTCATGTGGCAATCGCCGAAGACATCACCGACCCCAATGTCGAGGTAACGAATTTCCAGCCGTTGAAGCTGAGCAAAACCGTCATGCGTCCTGACCCGGCACAAGTCGGGAAAGTTGTCGAATGCCTCAAAAACGCCTTGGGCGACGAAAAAACGGTCGTTTTGCTGGCTGGTTTCGGGGCCATTCGAGCAGAGGCGCACGAGATCACCAGAACATTCATTGAGCGCTTTCAGATGCCTCTGCTGACGACAATGGACGGCAAGGGAATTGTGGATGAAGAGCATTCGCTTGCCATCGGGCTGTATTGCGATTCCGGCCACAAGGCGGCGTGGGAAGTCTTTGAAGAGGCAGATGTCGTTCTGGCTGTTGGAAATTCTTTCGCACAGCATGCGACTTTCGATTTCTTTGAGGATCTGTTCAAGGACAAAACGCTTATTCACATCAATATCGATCCGGGTGAGTTCGACAAGTTCTACAAGGCCGACCTTGTCATTCAGGGAGACGCCCGACTAGCATTGGAAGAGGTGTTTGCACAGCTAGACCGCCAGATAGGCCCAATCGAAGAACGCGACTATCGGCCCGAGGACTATGATGAACGGTTCATCATCTCGCCGCAGAAAGAACTTCACCCCGGTGAGATGGTGCAAAAAATCTCGCAGATGCTTCCACCCAGTGGGATCGTTCTGACTGATGCGGGGGCGCATGCTGCCTGGACGGCTTATTATCTAGAACTCGACGAAGGTCAGAATTTTCGTAAACCCGGAACTTACGGGCCTATGGGCATCGGTGTGTGCGGTGCCATTGGCGCAAAATATTCTCAAATGCACCGGCCGGTGGTCGCTGCAGTAGGAGATGGCGCCTATCTGATGACCGGGTTCGAGTTGATGACTGCAGTGCAATACGACATCCCGGTCATCTGGGTCATTTTCAATGACCGAGAGTTCAAGTTGATCAAGCTCTACCAGCTATCAGCGTTTTTCAAGACCGGTCTGGTGGAGTTCGACAATCCCGACTATGCCGCCTATGCCCGCGCCTGTGGGGCGCAAGGCTTTTCTGTCGACAAGCTGGACGATTTCGAAGAGGCATTTCGTGCCGCCCTGGCCAGCGGGAAGCCCACGTTGATCGACGCCCGGATCACACGTCTGGCCCTGCCGCATTATTCGCCTCATCCCGAAGGAATTCTGGCTGCGCTCTGGTCGGGTGTGCGCGAAAGATTTGGGTTGTGATTGGGAGGCCAAGATGACCGGCAATACCGCGACTTCGCACAAGTGGACCGAAACCTATTCTGGCGGTTCTCCGGAGGCTGAGCGAAGTGAGACCAAAAAACTTGCCGAACTGATGATGGCCGCCCAACTCAAGTCTCAGGCGGCGGCCAAGGCACGCAAGGTGGACCGGGCCTTTCACACCAAATCGATTGCGGCATTGAAAGGTGCCGAGCTCCGCTTTGTCGAAGATTTCCCTGAAGACCTGCAAGTTGGCTTTGCCAAACCCGGATCTGTTTATCCCGCGATGGTCCGGTTTTCCAACGCGTCTTCACAAACCCAGTCGGACGAGGAAAAGGATTTGCGTGGCATCGCTGTGCGCATTGAAGAGAGCGAAAGCGTCGCGCACGACCTTCTGGCCACGAATTATCCCGTGCCGCACGCGCGCAACGCCCGACAATTCGTGATTTTTGCTCACGCGCTTGCCGGAGGGAGGGTGTCGAAGCTCTTTGGCCTTTTGCAGTTGGCTTTTGTACTGGGCCCGTCCGAGACATGGCGCATGCTGCAAAACGTTCGTGAGGCGCTTAGGACTTGTGACAGTGTCGCCCTTGAAAGCTATTGGAGCCGCGGCGCCATCGCTTGGGGTAACGAGGCGGTGCGGTATGTTTTCAAGCCGGCTCCCGGCGCACCTGGCGTTGCTGGCGAATACACTGGCCCTGCACGTCTTTCATCCGAATTCGCAGCCAGACAGGCCAGGGGGGACATTCTGTTTGAGCTGTTTGCCCAACGCTTTGTATCGGAAGCCCAGACACCGATCGAAGATGCGGCGCATGAATGGGAAGAAACTGTCAGCCCTCCTATCAAGGTAGCTGAACTGGTGATACCCCGGCGGGATCTTTCCACGACCGATGCATTGGCCGACGCCGCGGCTGTTGACGGCATGGCATTCAACCCGTGGAACACGACGGACGCATTCAGGCCGCTTGGAAACCTGAACCGGGCACGCAAGACGGTCTATGATGCCTCGGCGGCCCATCGTCAAGGCAAGCGGTTCAAGGCACATCCACTGCCATTGCAGAACCGGGTATTTGGCAATTTGGCGCGGTCCGTTCTTCGCGCGGTCAACCGGCGCGTGCCATGGCATAAGATCCCGTTTCTGTTGATACAACTGCTGAACCTGGACGCCCTGAGATACGACCTGAGACAGAAAAGTCTGCTCGACACCGATCCCGAAGAAAAGGTTCCGTCAGCGCGAACTGTCCCATCAGAACCTACCGCCGAACAGCGGCTGTATCGAACATATGATGGCACCTATAACGACCTTTCCGATCCCCGAATGGGAGCGGTGGGCGCCAGTTTCGGGCGCAACATGCCGCCACAAATCCAGCCCTCTGCAAGTCCCAACCCGATAGAGGTTGCGCGTAGGCTGATGGATCGGGACTCTTTCATCCCGGCCAAGATTCTGAATATTCTGGCGGCCTCCTGGATACAGTTTCAGGTTCATGACTGGGTCGCACATGAACGCCGCAAGCTGGGCGAACAGGATGACATTGTCCCGATCCCCGATGCCTATCCCGATTGGCGCAATACACCCGATGGAGTGCCCGAACGGGAAATGCGCATTGCGGGAAACATCCCGCTTGGTGACGGTGGCGATCCGTTCCTGTTTGCTAATGAAACCTCGCATTGGTGGGATGGATCGGAGGTCTATGGCAACAATTCAAAGACGGCGCAGTCGCTGAGAGATGGAGCCAAGCTCAAACTAGATAACGGGTATCTGCCCGAGAACGTTCACGGTTTTGAAATGACCGGGTTCAACGAAAGCTGGTGGTTGGGCTTGTCGACCATGCACACGCTTTTTGCCCGTGAACACAATGCGATCTGCGATGCGTTGAGCAGAGAATATCCGCGGATGGACGAAGAAAGAGTCTATCAGACCGCGCGACTGATCGTGTCAGCGTTGATTGCCAAGATACATACGGTCGAATGGACCCCCGCCATTCTTGGCACCGAGGCGCTGGATATCGGGATGAAGACCAACTGGTTCGGTCCGCCAAAGTCCTGGCTGACACGGTTGGGGATATGGCTGACGGACGTGCATGCCTTGAAGGGCATTCCGGAAACCCTTCCTGATCACCACACGGCCAGATACGCGCTGACCGAGGAGTTCGCGACGGTTTACCGGATGCATCCGCTTATTCCGGATGATTACATCTTTTATGACTTCGGGTCCGGCAAGGAAAAAGCGCGGCTTGGATTTTTGGATATTCAGGGCCAGCACACCGATGACCAATTGCGAAAGCTGGGACTGAGGGATGCGCTATACTCACTTGCAGTTGCCCATCCCGGAGCAATCACACTGCACAACTTTCCAAAGTCGCTTCAGAACCTGGAGCGATTTGGCGAGTTGATCGATTTGTCGGTTGTCGACATTGTACGAACCCGCGCGCGACGCGTACCGCGTTACAACGAGTTTCGCAAAGGTTTGCATATGCCCCCGGTAACCCGGTGGGAGGATTTGACGGCAGACCCCGCAACAAACCGGACACTTGAAGAGCTTTATGGCGACATCGACAAGGTCGATACGGTAATCGGCTTGCTGGGGGAAACGCCCCCCGACGGGTTTGGATTCTCCGACACCGCGTTTCGTGTGTTTGTTCTGATGGCGTCGCGGCGGTTGCAGTCAGACCGGTTCCTGACCACCGATTTCAGACCGGAAGTCTATACACCGCTGGGTATGGATTGGATTGCACGGAACGGGATGAAGTCGGTACTGCTGCGTCACTTCCCCGAGTTTGCATCGGTCTTGCCAAAAACGGGTACCGCTTTTGCTCCATGGCGGGTTGTAGACGGAGGGTGAGATATGGGAAAAGCCGACACCTCGAAGGGGCTAGATGCCTTTTTGGAAACCCCCCTTGCCCGAACCCTTTGGAACCGGCGAACCAAGCGGGTCAGCCGTGGTTCGAACGTGGTTGCAGGCTCTTTAAGTTGGACGTCAGAAAACGAACGTTCACCCCTCGATCCATTGCAAGAGGCCATTCTGATCGCGGCAACCGGCGCGTCAGGCATGACCATGCCGGACAGACCCTTTTTCGACGACGAAAGCGGCGATCCGATCATGTCCAAACCCAACCTGGTGATGGAAGGGCGCACTGCGGGAAGCCCGGATAATGCGCAAGGCACGCATTTCTTCATGATCAACGATAGCGGTACATATTTCCTGCGCCGTCTCGATCCATTGGCAGGCGGCACCAAAAACTGGACGCCGGATGTGTTGATGGAGCGGGCGGAACGAGCCAAGGTGCGCATTCTGGATCGCCGTATTGATGTGCCCGGCGATATGCGCGACTTTCCGGCCTATCTTGATGCAAACCGGTTTTTGTCGAACAGGCCCGGATCAACGATCTTTTTCCCCGTGGTGGATCTGTCGCACCAGTACATCAATGCGTTGATGTATCTGCTGACCCAACCCGACCATGCGCGCCCGGTCATTGTGGATGATCGGAACTTTTATCAGCCCGCTGGTGTCAAGGAGTGGATCAAGAAGGGATTCCTGAACCCCGATATCAAAATTCCATTGGGCGCCCTGGGCCAGATGCGTACTCAGATCGAAGCGGATCTGCTGATTCAAAACCTGTTTCTGGTCACGGAGGCCTTGGGCCTCGGTGGCTGGATACACGCTGCAATCTCTCCGCCTGTTTTGCTTGGCGATCCGAAGTTCCAGAAGAAATACGGATCCATGCTGAACTTCGATCATGTTTCGCCAAGATGGCGGTTCATGGATTTGTTCCGCTGGCATACGCTGCCGATCACAAGGATGAAGGATGTCCGCGCTCACGCAGTGGGACTGCGTCACCACGGGGAACATCTGATCAAGGGCAAATGCCCACCCTATTACAATTCAATGTCGGATGCCGTTGATGCGGTTATTGCCGGCAAGTTCGGCGATGGCGGCATCTACAAAAACGAGGAGTTGTTCGCCAGGATCTACAAAGGTGATTTTGGGAACAAGTATCTGGAAGAGGCCGGAGAATACGAGCAGGATGTGATCAACTGCGCGCGCGATATCTGCACCTATATCCATGATACACACGGGCGCTTTCCAGCGCATTGCGAAGCGATTCACGCGCCGGGAATCTGGCTGCAGACGCACCGGGTCGAAAACGAATATTATGAGACTTACTTTGACGACGGTTTGACCGAGGCACAGCGCGCGCAGGACGCGAACTGGCCTTCGTGAGGTCAGAACAAATCGCCCCGATAGTCGCGTGGCCGCACGCCCAAAGCATGGGAGTTCAAAACGTGTGAAAGAAGCGCAATCGGCAAAAGCGCCAGGGCCTGAGCCGTAAGTGCGTCTGCGCCAGACTTCAATACCAGCTGCAGTAGGTAAAGGTTCGACAGATACACGACGATATTCGCAAGGATATAGACGCGCGACCTGGTTGTTCCTCTGGAACGGAACACATGAGTTGCGTGGCATCGCAGATTAAGATCCCAACACAAAGCGAATTGCGCGGTTAGCGCGAGTAACGGATTCAGTCCGGCAAATACCAGCACCGCATAAACTGAATAACCCGACAAAACACAAAGCAATCCAAAAGGAACAAGGTTAAGCCTTAGTCCTCTGGGGAGTGAGATGTCATCAACCGGTCTGGGCAAGCAGCAAACAGTCATCTGCCCACCCTCTGGCCAAAGGCAATGTCTGCAAAGCGACGCTTGCAGACAGACCCCAATGCGGCCTTAGTATTTTCAAAGCCGGCTTCGTCGGACCACGACGAAGACGGCAAACCCTTTTGCTTATCCCCACTCATTGGGACAACCCCCCAGTACCATTTACAACCAAACCACCAAACACGGTGCACTACATTCAAACACATCGCGGGAAACGTTCCTGCGATCATCGAGCGAACGTCTCTCGTATCGGGACCTAAAGAAAGAAGGTTGGCCGCGAAAGAACACCCCGCGTTCCTTGACCTTCCTGCTTTGCTAAAAGGTGGAAACACCAAAAACTAGAGACGGCGATCGACTGTTTCAATCTACCACATCTGAACAGTTAGCATTACAAATTTCTTAAATACGCAATGAATTCAACCAACCAGTTCAGCTTGTGGATTTTGATATTTTTTTACTTACAATGTGTTGCGCGGCGTTCTTCATATGCCAATCGGATTTCGCAAAAATCCATCCCGTCAACAATAACGTAGAGGAATGATTAATCATCCAGTCAATGGAAACATTGCTGCGGTTGGGGCCACTTTCGCGATTGCCTGCCGTTAGGCGTTTCAATTTGTACGCCCCTGCCCTGCAGAGCTGGAGCGCCTTTTGAAATCACACGTAGAAGCAAGTCATCCGTCGTGCCGGTGCATCACAACTCCAGCACGCGGGACAGGCTAATCTCGGCGCGGCCCACCGCCTGTACGATTGTCTCGACCTGCTGACGTTGCAATCCCGCCAGTTCCGGATCATCAGCTCGGATCAGGGTGATCGCCTTACGGATTTCAGATTGAGCCGACTGGATCGCACGTCGTGCTTGTGTGGCGGCCTCACGCCGGATGGATTCACGTTCTGCGGCCGTGGTTGCCAGGGCAAGACGGCGATTGGCATTCTCGCCTGCTTCCCGTACCCCGGCGGCCGCACCGCGGACAATGTCTCCGATCTGTTCCAAACCGGGCGGCAGGTCGGATGCAATGCTTTCAAGATCGCCCGCGTAGTCGTCCATCGCATCGGCGAGACAGGCCAGGTACAATGCAACATCGTCACCTTGGCCACCGCACGACGCGATACGGGCATCCAAGTCATCGGAAACGATTTCGACCGTATCCAGCGTCTTGGCTGCTTCTTCGACCGGTGTGACGGCAGTGCCACCGGTGCTGGAGCCACCGCCACCGCCGCCGGTACTGATCTTGGTATCTACGGTCGGGGTGATTTCGATCTTGGGTATCGGCGGATACGGAACGTTTATTTCCTCCACAACATCGAAAAGGCCGGCCACATAAGTAATGACATAGTTCGACAGGCCGCTGCCGGTCGCATTGGAAACAGATATTGCGTAAGGCGAGTCATCAATTGTTGCGTCCGCTGAGGCACCTGCGCTTTGCAGCTGCGCTGAGGCAACATTATCGGCCGGATTCACAAGGCCAGAAGTGGTGAATTCGGTCCCGTTGAAAACAAATTCAAGACCTTCCGGTTTTACCTGATTTAGCGCGGTAACAGTCAAAGACGCAGGATCAACGAACAATAGGCTGGTATCATAAAAAATGTCGTAGTTCCCGACACCTGACCCGATGGCGTTGCTGGATTCGATCAGATATCCGGCGCTGCCCGATGCCGGAGCGAACTGAGCCGCGCCAGCGCTGGTCAGTGTCACGCTTGTCACCGTGTCGGACCCCAAAAGGCCCGTTGTCGTAAACTCGGTTCCGGTAAAGGCGAAGCCGTCGCCATAAGTGCGGCTCAGGAAGTCGGGGGTGATGGACAAAAACGCGGGATCCACGGTCAGCTGACCGTTTACATAGGTGATATCGTAGTTGCTCAACCCCCCGCCGGTCGCGTTGCTTGCGACGATTGCGTAGGGACTTCCGGCTACACTGGCAAACTCGGCCGAGCCTGCACTTGTCAGCGTGACGCTCGACACAAAATCTTCATTCGCGACGATCAAGCCCGTTGCCGTGAATTCCGTGCCATCAAAGCTGAACGTCGTGCCATATGTCTTGGACTGGTCATTTGCGGTAATAGTCAAAGGCGCGGGTGTAACCGTTCCTGCACCGGACAGGGCCGCGACGTCATATGTTATGCCTTGAGAGCTGTTGAGCGATGTCGTCGACGTCGCAAACGTCGTACTTCCTACCGTATCGTCGGCAAAGAACAAGTTTGTGAAGGCTGGTGCGGTGTCGAGTGTGTCACCTGCCGGCCCGAACAAATAGGTTCCCGGACCACCTGTGACGGTGCCGGTTGCGGTCGCGGAGAATGTGCTGCCGTATTGGGCGGACAGTGGATCATATGTCACGTAGATCACGGGGCTGGTGGTGTAGTTCTGGGGATAGAGGCCGAATGCGCCCGGAGCCCAGTTGTTCGCGAAATCCCACCCAACGGCACTTGCCAGCGAGACAAAACCATCCGTGTCCTGAAACTGGGCCGTGTTCAACCCGGTGCCGCCCGCACTGGTGCTTTGTCCGGACGTGCCCGTGTCCCAGAAAGAACCGCTTACCGTTCCTGTATTGGCCCCGGCCAGACCACCGGTGATGGCAGTTCCGTTCGAAACCGAAACACCGCCTATTGAATAGGATGCAGATACTGTTCCACCTGCATTATTGCCAATCAGGCCCCCAGCCGTCCCGGTGCCGCCGGCAAGGGGAAGTGTTACGTCGCCGATGGCGTAAGAGCTTTGAATGGACCCGGTCGAACCATTCTCACCAACCAAGCCGCCCGCATGGAAGCTGGCGATGGTTGAACCAGACCCAGGATCGGTGCCCGTAACCGTTCCGCCCGCGTGAGACCTGAGTATGGTTCCATCGTTCACACCCGCAAGCCCGCCGATTTCAACCAACCCTGACCCAAAACCCGGCTCTTGGTAGCTGACAGAAGCCAACGAGAAACTGTCGCGAATGGTGCCGTTATTTGTTCCAACCATGCCGCCGAAGGGACCGGAGTCGCCGTACTCAAACCCACCCGAAGACTGATTGCTCATCGATCCCGAGACAGACGAGCCTTCGATCAACCCGTTGTTGACAGCGGCAAGGATACCTCCGCCGCCGGTCACGATATCAGCATTCGCGAGCCGCAAATCTGTTACGACCGCGCCGCTTCCTAGCGTGGTAAACAGCCCGCCTATAGCTCCGGAGCGGTCGACAAACAGCCCGTCAATCGTGTGGCCCATCCCATCGAAGGTTCCGTCAAACGAACTGATGGGCTGGAATCCCTCGAAACCTTCGCCAAAATCGAACCAACCAGATGTTCCGCTTGCGTCGATATCATTGGCAAGTACGAAATTCGACGAGGATAGTGAGGTGCTGTTTACCCCTTGTACGCCGTAGATGTCCGCCAATTGATATGGATTGGCAGCAGACCCGTCACCGCCGAGGGCACGCAAAAAGGTGGTGGAACCGCCGAGTTGAAAATCCGAAGCCTGAAATGCGGGCAACGTTCCGTTCACCTGAGACCAAGTACCGTTTTCCAGTCGGAAAGTCCCTACGTTTACGGCTCCGCTTGCGCCGGTGGTGATCGTGCCGCCGGCATTAATGGCAAACTCACCGGTCGTTCCGGTTATCCCGGCGTTCAGGATGACATTTCGGTTAGCTGTCAGCCGGAATTCGCTGAAGCTGTTCCAGGTAATCGCGCTGTTGATCGTAATGTCACCGACGTCCGTCCCCGAGCCGCCGAGATCCGTCGGGGAACCACCCACAACCAAAGATCCGGTGCCATTGGTGTTGAGTTCAACAGAGGTGGTGGCCAGATTGGATTCTATCGTGACCACGTCAATGGTGCCGGGCACGGTGATGTTTGTAGGATCGAGCAGCAGCAGTCCGACTTCGCCGTTGGGTGCTCGCAAATCGGCCAAACCGCGATAGCGCAAATCCAGTTTGCCCGACACTTCGGCAAAGCCACCGTCGCCAGCAATATCACCGCCCCGGGCGGATATCAGGCCGTCGAACTCGGTATAGACATCGGACCAGACGATGATGCGACCGCCGTCCCCGCTGTCGCCGCCATTGGCGGACAGCCGTGTATCGGCATCGACATCAACGTGCGAAGCGTGCTGAAGAGTGCCGCTGCCTTGATAGTCACCGCCCACGCGGATCAGGCCGCCTTGTCCCTCCCCTGCCCCGTCGGCCAGAAGCTCGGCGCCAGCAAGCGTGATCTGCTCGCCAGTGATGGTGATGTCCCCTCCGGTCGCCGGTCGAGCCACGGGACGCGGACTGGTTTCAACCAACTCTACCTGTGCAGAAGCGTTGATTGTTCCGCTGACGTTAACGCTGCCGCCGCTTCCTCCCAGAACAACGGCGCCGGAACGTCCGCCGACTGTCTGCGCCTCGATCACGCCCGACATGTTCACAACCTGACGCGCCGCATCCCGCGCGCTGGCCGCCAACAGATGCACCTGACCGCCATTTGCCTCGATCAACCCAGAGTTTTCGACCAATGCATCCATGCTGTCGTCGCTGTCGGAGGGTACGGCAACCTGAAGGAAACCGTCACCGGAGACGTCAAGCGTAATCTGCTCTCCGGCCGCCAGGCCAACCTTGCCCAGAGGGACCCGGATGACACCCGAGTTTTTGACCTTGCCACCCATCAGAGCGGCATATCCCCCCGGTACAACTGAAATCTGGCCCGCATTTTCGACACTTGCCGAACTGCCGTGCCCATTGAATCGATATTGCCCGGTAAGGAAATCGTCGTTGTTGATATCCAAAGTGGACGCCACGAAACCGCCGGTTTGTACATGTCCGTTCGGGCCGATGAAAATACCGTTTGGGTTGACCAGAAAAACCTGACCATTGGCGTGCAGCTGGCCATGAATCTGCGAGGTAGTGTTTCCGGTTACCCGGTTCAACAAAGTGCTGTTTGCCGTTGGCTGGGCAATGTTGACCTGAGCATCCTGACCGATGGAGAAACTGTTCCAGTTGACGATGGCGGCATCTGAGCCCTGATTGATGTTCATTTGGGACGACGATGGAGAAGTGATCGCCACGGAACCAGCGCTTACGGTTCCGCCCGTTGGCAGACTGTCCGCCAAGGCAGTTGTGCAGAGCAACGTCGCCAAGGTGCCGACGAGGAATGGTGAAGAATATGGGTGTGCCATCTTGTTAGAACCTGCGGCTGGCGACGATGCTGAAGCGGTTCTCATCTGGTTCAAGATCATCTCTTAACCCTCTCCCATACTCAACTCGCAATGATCCGGACTTGAATGGGGAGTTTTCAATCGTCAAAAATTCGAACCCAAGTCCGTAACTGGAAGCCTTGGTTGTGCTTTGTTCAAAAACAGTCGGATTTTCCAGTCCTACCATACCTGTGGCTCCGAACAAATATGGTTTGCCAATAAATGGATAGCCGCCAATGGAAAGCGCCATCTGTCGGGCAACCTCGGCCCTCAGGACCCATCCATCATCGCCCTTGATCGTTCCGGCATCAAAGGTCGACAACTCTCCCGTGCCGCCAAGGCTGATCTGCTCGGAGGACACCAGTGGATCCCCGAAGTTGCTTTGGGCGCGACCGCGCAACGACAGGCTCCAATTCTTGTCAAATGGGCGAAGATACTGGAAACCCAATACGAGTTTGGTAAAAACCGCATCAGCACCCTGACGTGAAAGCGGTGTTTCCCCTGGCCCCGGTGTTGTCCGCGCGCCAAACGCATCTATGCCCTGTGACAAAACTGCACTGGCTTGCAGGTATGATCCGTCATCGTAGTTCCAAGTCCCATCGAGGGAAGCCCGCAGAACGCTCAATTCGTCGTCATAGACTGGGAACTCGGTCGTTGTTCCGATCAGGTTTTGCTCGTCACTTGTGCGATCAAGAATGAACTGCGAGGACAAGTTGAACCGTCGCGACCGGATCCATGGGTAATAAAACCGGAAAGACAGGCGGTCAAAGCTGCTGTTGGTCGGAATGAGCTCATTATCTGGCGTCGACCGGCTGGATGTGCCTTCGATGTTGAAGGTCAACCCGCTCAAGCCGATCGGAAACACGGCGCCGGCAGCAAGAATGCGGTATTGGGCCGAGTCTGAAAAATACCGGGTCGGAGAGCCGCCGAGGCGAGCGTAAAACGTCTCGCCCATCTGAAGCGCGCCGTTCAGTTCCACACCGGCGCTCAAATTTAGTGGACCTAGTTCGTCGGAAAGCGAGTTGTCGAAACCAAATGATCCGGTCACCCTTTGGTATTCGCCATCCAGGGTGAGCAACGTGCCGCCATCCTGCTGACCCGTGGAAAGGGTGGAAGACAGCCTTACACCATAGGTGTCGCCGGCCAGTAAAAGTGCCCGCTCGATTTGCTGAAGACGAATGCCGCGCTTTCCGATCAGGGGATCCGTCAGGCGGACGATTCGGTTCCGCACGGGTTCGGGGACGGCTGTTGCATCAATTCGTTCAATGAATCCGTCAACCACAACGATCCTGAGTGCGCCGCCATCCCTGACAGTCTGCTGCGGCAGAACAACCCGGGCCAGCACATATCCTGCATCTGCATATTCACTTTCCAATACCCTTGTGGCTCTGAAAATCTCGGAAACAGGAACCCGTTTGCCAGCCAGAGATTGTGTGAACGCCTGATTTGCGGCCGCCATCTGAGGTAAGGCATTTTGGATTTCGACGGTGCCGATGGTGACGAATAGCCTGTCAGACCCCGGCGGAGTCTGCGCACCCGGGTCTCGCGCGACGGTCACTGGCCCTGACGTTGCGCGCTGGTTCTGCGGCTGAAAAGTGGACGGTGCCAGATTGCCGGCGGACTGTGCCGACGCCGGTCCGTTATCCGCCCCGAACAGCAACGCGGAGATCAAGCAGGCTATAAGTTTGGGCGAGACGGCTAACCGAGGAAAACGCATTGGTTCCTTACTGTATTCAAATGGTCGGGTAGTTGACAGAGAACCCCTTTTAGGCCGTATCAGGCAAGCACAAAGAGCCGAGATGTGTGTTTCTCGTTAATATCCGGGGCCAAGTATGTTGGAGGAGCAACAAATTTCCGCCACATTCCGAAACCTAGGCTATCTTTGTTCCCGACTGCTTTGAACCGGAGTTCAAGCTCATGCTGACCAAATCCCAACGAGCCTTTTTGGAAAGATTTACAGATACGCAGGGGCCCGAAGGCGGCGATCGGACCGATGAAAGCGGCGATTTCGAACGGACTGCACAAGATTTCGAGTTACTTTTGGCGCGGGTTCATGCCTTGCCTCCGCGAGGGGCGCGGTTGTTGCAACCTTTGTCCGCCCCCCTTTCGAAAGCACTTTCCAAGGCGCGCGATCTGATTGCCCAGGGTGCTGGAGAAAACGCTGAAATAGTATTGGATCGGGAACGTGACACGGCTCGCGCTCTGGATCGGGAGTACGATGCGGCCGTCTTGTACCTGGAGGAAGAGAAGAAGTTTCAGACGCGGCTCAAGCAGACCCTGGCCCAGAAACACACTGGGGGGGATATAGCCATTCTCGATTATCTCGCGCGCATGGAAGCAGACGAAAAGCGCAGGCAGGCGGCAATCGCACGCGGGGATATCGGGCAGGCTCTGGCCGTATGCGAAGGGCAGGATCACCGCCATACTGCCATGATGCAAGAGGCCTCACGTGGGGCCGACTATGCGCGCCTGGTCACGGAACTTACTGCTGAAATCGCAAGGATCGAAGCCCTTGCTCCAGCAGGTGGTCCGGCGCGGCCAGTTCTGAACGACGTCCGCGAGATGATGAACGACGCCGCCAACTTTACCAAAAGCGACAATTGGGTCGGTGCGGTTGTCATGCTGCAAAAGGCGCGTACCGAATTGCGAGTGGGCACAAAGGGGCTGGATTTGGCTTCAAAGTTGCCCGCTGTGGAAAAAGATGACGACTTCGACAAAGTCTATGCCCGAATTTTCGCGATGGTGGGAGGGTTGAAAAAGCTACCTGCTTCCCGCCAATTCTCGACTGAACTGTCCGAGTGCATAAAGACACTTCGGCAAGCTCGAGCCATCCTTCCTGATCAAGCGGGTGCGCTGGCCATGCTTGAGACTGCACGGCGGATCGTCGAACAAGTGACCCAAGATGTCCTGCAGGACGGAAAATACGCCAGCGTATTCCGACAGTTGGTCGCCCGTGCGAAAGAGTTGCAGCGCGTCAACGTGGGCAATTGCGTCAAACCAGAACTTGGACAGGTTCATGCGGCTTTGGCCGAGGCCGATCAAGCCGCGCGTGCTCGAAATTTTCTGGCTGCATTTCGCTGTCTCGAAACGGCAGAAGCGGCGATAGCGAATGGCAATGCCGCTGCCCGTGTGTATTTGGAATTTGTCGAACCGGCCCATGCGGCCATCGCGTCAGCGACGCAAAATCGCGATCAAGCTGAAAGCTTGTTGGACCGATTGAAAATGGCATTCCAAAACCGCGAGCTTGATGAAGTGAAAGTGCTTTCTGAAGAAGCGGTTGCCTTCGCGGAACAGGAAATGACCGTATAGAACAGGGCGCTCATGAAGGCTTGGAACGGTTCTGTTGCAAGGACGGATTTCGAAACGTGGATTGCCGCTAAAGCGCGCCTTCTTCGATCCATTCCTCGATTTTGTTGCGGCTGACTTCGAAATGCATCGAGTCTTCGCGGCCCCAGGCCGCGCCCCATACCCAGCCCTCTTCGCGGAAGAAATCGGCCAGGATCGTCAGACCCAACTGGGTTTTCCCATCGCCCAATGTGTCCAGAACACCGTCGATGTTCAAATCCACAGCCAAACCGTAAGCATGGGCTGACGCCGATGAGGTCGATCCCCGGATCAGCCGCACACACAGCGAACCGGCCGTGTTTATCCGGGCATACAGGTCCGGATCTGTCCTTCGAATGTTGTCGAAGACCTGACGCAGAGAATCGATTGCGGGTCTCAGCATACGGACCTGCACCGGGCCAACCTGTTCGAGGATAAGCTTGTCAGCCAACCGCTCGTTGGTCATGGCTTGGCATGTGTCGGTCAGGTTCTCGCGTGGCGGCCCGAAGGTTTGAGCCAGAAATGATGGCGACGCGATCTCCAACTCTCGGTTCACCTTGTTTCTGTTGGCAATCAGAACGACCTGAGCATAGGCATCGATGATATCGTTGGGTGACGTGCTGTCGTAACCATATGAATCCGCATCAAGGCTATCGGGTTGAAGTAACGGTGCGGCATTGCCGGATTGCAAGCGCCCGATTTCACCGGAAATTTCTTCCAAGCGATTTCTCAGATCTTCGACCTGCTGGCTGAGCATTTCAATTTCGATCCGCGCACCTGAATCGATGGCCGGGCCATCAAATGTCTCGTCAGACGAAACAAGCATCGGGAAGACGTACCAGATGATAGGTGCCAGCAGAATTGCGATTGCCAGAATTATCGCAGGCACGATGCGCATGAGTTATTTCCCTGTGAACCGACGTTCTTACCGCTCAGCGATACTTTAGGATGCTCTTTTGCAACTGTCACGTCGAAGGCTCAACAAATGCACATAATGATTGTGACACCAATTCCCGTTGGTTAATCTCAGGAGAACTCTTCATTTGGCGCCAGGGAGCCGGGCAATGTTCTTCAAAAAAAATCTCGTTCGTTTCTGTTCATCGGTCGCGGTGGGGTTGTTCGCCCTGCAAGCGGCAAGCGCACAAACTTCGAGCGAGATGACGGCAGAAGAGATGACCGATGCGTTCAACAAGCAAAAAACGCGCGGCTTGGTTATAGTGCCTTCAACGCAAGCTACGACCGCAGAAACCGAAGAAAGCAGTGGAACCACAGTGGCTGCAGCGGCAGATTATCAAGAAGTCGCGAAGGAGGATCAGGTCAATTTGCAGATCAGTTTCGATTTTGACTCTGCGGCGTTGCGTGACGACCAGAAACCCAAGCTCGCTTCGCTTTGCCAGGCCATGAAATCGGTGGATGTTCAGGTCTTTCAAATCATCGGGCACACAGACAGTTCGGGGTCGGCAGACTATAACCAAAACCTGTCCTTGCTGCGTGCAAAGGAAGTAAAACGTCATCTTGTGGGTGATTGCGGCATTCCGGAAAACCGGCTGGAAGCCATCGGGATGGGTGAAACCGTTCCCTATAACTCGGACGATACCCGCGCAGATGAAAACCGTCGGGTGGAATTCCAGGCGCTTGGTTAAGAACGTACTCGCTTCAACCGATTGATCTATGGGGGCCGAATGACCGAATCCCGCGCCGGTGACCTGTTTCAGCCAGGCGACTTGGTAAATAATACTTACCGTATCGAGGCGATCCTGGGCCGGGGTGGCACGTCGGATGTGTATCGGGCCAAGTCGGAAATTTCAGGCCGACAAGTTGCGCTAAAAGTGCTAAAGGCAGAGTTTTCGGGCAATGATGATTACCTCGTCCTGCTCACGCGAGAAGAGGAAATCCGTGAAATCCGGCACGATGCAGTGGTGCGATATTCGGAAAATCACCGAACTGCCGATGGCCACGTTTATCTTTTGATGGATTATGTGGACGGGCCGGGATTGGACGCAAAGCTTAAAGAAGGCCCGATGTCTTCTGCGGACCTTTTGACAGTCTGCAAGAGGGTATGTGAAGGCCTTGAGGCGGCGCATGCAAGGAACATTGTTCATCGGGACCTGAGTCCGGACAACATCATCCTGCGCAACGGCGACCCGGCGCAGGCAGTGATTATCGACTTTGGCATCGCCAAGGACACCAATCCCGGCGCAGAAACCATTGTCGGCAACGAATTTGCCGGGAAATATGCCTACGCCGCACCAGAGCAACTGTCGGGCAAAACGGATGCCCGCACCGACCTGTACTCTCTGGGCGCTCTGCTTTTGGCTAATTATCGTGGCAAGTCACCCGAGATAGGGCGCAATCCGATGGAGGTGGTCGAGAATAAGAAAAAGCGTTTGGACACAGAAGATGTGCCGGACCCTTTGAAGTCGATAATCGACAAGATGACCGCCCCCGACCCCGACGACCGTTTTCAAAGCGCGTCAGAGGTTTTGCGCGCTCTTGCCAATCGCAAGGCCGAGCACACAACACCTTTGGAGGATGCGACGATTATCGTGCCCAAGGGTGCTGCAAAACCAGAACCGGCGAAGCCACAAGCCGCGCTCATGAAGGAACCAAAATCTTCGCGCCCTGCACCACAGGCGAATGAAACAGGGTCGCGCAGTGGGTTGGTTGTAATTTTGCTTGTTGGTTTCTTGGCTTTGTTGGGCGCAGGCGGATACGTAGCGGGATTATTCGACAGCATGATGGGACCAACCTATCCTGTAGCCAACCCATATACACTGATTGTGGAAGCGCCCCAAAACGGCGTTCCCCGTGCGATTGGCAATGTACCGACTGAACAGATCAGAGAGGAAATCACTGCAATCGTGGAATCTGACGCTGGATTCGCCCAACTCACACTGGCATCTGGTGAAATTGCTGAAACATGGGGCGCGGACGTGGTGGCCACAATAAAGGCCCTTTCTCCGTTGGACTCCTGGAGACTTGAGCTGAATGGGAATGACGCGTCGGTCAACGGCCTGACGAGTGACAAGGGTATCCAGGAACAAGTTGAACAAGTTTTCAGCGCGGGATTTTCCGGCGGATTGAAGGGCAATGTTTCTGTGGAACTGAGGGAACTGTTTTTGTCTGCCGAAGCAATTACATCGGTTCTCGAAAACCTTGCCGATTGCGGTGAGTTGAACCTAGTGGACCCTCCGGCCGCCGGTTACGGCCCCGAAAGCCAGATCCTGGTCAAGGGAACAGTTGCAACGGCTGAAACACGTGCGGCCCTGTTCGATTCCGTTCGCGCGGTTGGGGGAGAGCGTCCGGTTACCGTCGACACCAGTATCCTGAATCCGACGTTGTGCCTGATCGAGAATTTTCTCCCGGCAGCGCCAGCGGGGGAAATCGGTATAGACTTCAGCAACGGAGAAGCGGGTAACGCACCAAACCCGACCGGGGATTATGTGGTTGGCGAAAACCCGGTTATCGACATAGTGTTGCCTGCTGACGCTCAGGATGGCTTTCTGTCTGTTTCGGTGTTGGACGTTTCCGGCAACGTGTTCCATCTGATTCCCAACATTTCACGCCAGAACAACGACATTTCGACGCTCCGTAACGGACGCAACGGACCTTTGTCAGTGCGCGTCGCCTATTCCATTGCGGAAAGTCAGGAAAACGGCGGCATTGCGTTTCAGGTCGATGACAGCACGCTTGGTAAAAGCAAGATTATCGCCATTCATTCCGACGAACCGCTGTTCGAGAGCATGCGGCCAACAACCGAGTCCGCTGTTGGCTATGCCGAAGCCTTACGAGATCAAAGCCGCAACCAAAGCGCGCGTATTTTGTCGTTGGACAGCCGGATATTGACCACGCTCGACAAGTAGCGACTCGAGGACTGAAAACCTGTTTGCCCTACGAACTTCGCACACCCAGCCGCGATATTGAGAAGTTGCACCTTGCCTAACTCGCGAACGGTCGGGGTTATTGGCGGCAGACAGGAAATGACGCTGCTACGACAAGCCTCGCTGGAAAAATCTGAAAGCCGACGTTTGTATTGCCAGTTTGTACTGATCAATTATACATATGTCGCATGACAATTTGGCTTCCTGACCCCAGTTCCCTCGGCTCACCTATACATTCCAGTCTCGCGCGATCCATTGCGAGGGCGATCTCTGATGGCAAGCTGCCAAAGGGTACGCAGCTTCCGACTCATCGCAAACTGGCCGAAGAACTGGGCCTGAGCGTACATACGGTCAGCAAAGCTTATGAAAGTTTGCGGCGGCAACGGTTGATTGATGGTCAGGTGGGACGGGGTAGCTACGTTCTGGATCCTGACAAACCCAACGACCAGCCGTTTCAACTGAGCTCGGAAAGAGGATCCGGTTTCGACTTGTCGATTTCTCGACCGGTTTTCTCGCAGCAACATGCAGAGCGGTTTCAGCAGGCGTTGAAGGAGTTACCCGAAGGGTTGGACCCGACCTACTATTTGTCTTGCCGTCCGAATATTGGCCATGACGCGCATCGCGCCGCCGGAGCGGATTGGTTGAGGATTTGCGGATTGGAAGTATCCCCGGAACGCATCATCATGACAAATGGGGTCAGCCACGGGATGTCTGCCGCGCTGTCGGCGTTGACCCGCCCGGGTGACACGGTGGTATCTGACCGGATCACGCATCATCTATTGGTTTCTGGATGTTCCTATCTCGGACTGAACCTTGTGGGGCTTGAGACGGACGCGGATGGCGTCATCCCTGATGCGCTAGAGCGTCATTGCCGTGAAAAATCCGCTAAAGTATTGTTTTTACTTCCGTCATTAGCCAACTCCACGGCAGGAATGATGCCTGAAGGCAGGCGTGGGGAATTGGTGGAAATCGCCCGAAAGTACGAATTGTACATCATAGAGAACGATGCGTTTGGTCCTGTTGCAGAATACCGGCCTGTTCCCGTGTCCGCCCTGGCGCCCGAACGATCGATATATCTGACAACCTTCACCAAGTGCACCGTGTCCGGGTTGCGCGCAGGCTACATGGCCGCGCCGGACCATCTGCTGCCTGCATTGACCGGGCGGATTGTCGTGTTCGGCTGGATGGCGACACCATTGATATGCGAACTGGCAACCCGGTGGGTAAAGGATGGAACCGCAGTTGAACTTGCGCAATGGCAGCGGCGCGCGTTGGACGAACGCTACCGTATTGCGGCGGACGTACTTGACGGCTGGCGGTGGCAGGGGCACCCATCGGCGCTTCATTTGTGGCTGCCGCTGACAGAGGGATGGACCACTGGAAGTTTTGTCTCGTATGCGCGCGAACTGAAGGTGGCGGTAGCCCCTGATGCGCCTTTTCTCACTCCAAATACATCGCAGCAAAATGCAGTACGCATCTCGCTGGGCAGCATTCAGGATCTGGAGCGGTTCCGGCAAGGCCTGGAGCTGATTGCCGGTATGCTCAGGCGGCCGCCCGAGGGAGTTGCCCCTTTCACGTTCTAACATTGTCATGCTACAATAAAAAAATTGACATGCAGTACAATTTCTCTCAAACCGAACACGACGGTGCTCCGGCGCCGGTGATCTTGGGAGGAAACTATGGCTCAATCCATCAAATTTACATTTGGAGTCCTGACGGCTGCGGGAATTGCACTGACAGCAGGCACCACCGTGCAGGCGGAAACCTGGCGGTATGCATTCGAAGAAGCGATGACCGATGTGCAGGGCATTTATGCCCAGAAATTCAAGGAAGAGATCGAGGCGAACTCGGATCACGAGATCCAGCTGTTCCCCTATGGCACCCTGGGTGAATCCGCCGATATCATGGAGCAGACTCAGGACGGAATTCTGCAGTTCGTGGACCAATCACCAGGTTTTACCGGGTCGCTGATTCCCGAAGCGCAGGTCTTTTTTGTCCCTTACTTGCTGCCCACCGATCAGGAGCATCTGGCGCGCTTCTACAAAGAGAGCAAGGCGATCAATGAAATGTTCAAACCACTCTACGCCGATCAGGGGCTGGAGTTGTTGAACATGTTCCCCGAAGGCGAGGTCGCCATGACCACCAAAACGCCGGTTGCAACATGTTCCGATCTGGACGAAGTGAAATTCCGGGTCATGACCAACCCGCTTCTGGTGGAAAGCTACAAGGCTTTTGGCGCCACGCCGACGCCACTTCCCTGGGGCGAGGTTTATGGTGGTCTGCAGACCAATGTTATCCAGGGACAAGAGAACCCGACGTTCTTCCTCTACTCCACCAAGATCTACGAAGTGACCGACTACATCACTTATGCAGGACATAACAACTTCACCACGGCAGTAATGGCCAACAAGGATTTCTATGACGGGTTGAGTGCCGAAGATCAGCAGGTCGTTCAAAACGCGGCCCAGGCCGCCTATGACCACACGGTTGTGTATCAACAGCAGGCGGCAGAGACGGAGCTGGCCAAGATCATGGAGGCCAAGCCGGAAATGCAGGTTACCGTGCTGAGCGATGATCAGCGCCAGTGTTTCAAGGAGGCGGCAGCCGAGGTTGAGGCGAAGTTTGTCGAAATGACCGGCGATAGCGGCGCGGCCATTCTCGAGCAAATGAAAGCGGACCTCGCGGCCACAGCAAACTGAAACCCTTTGGTGAAACGCGACGGGCCGGGACTTTACCGGCCTGCCGCCCAATCAATAGGGAGAGAAAATGGGCAATCCGCATGATTCGGCCTTGCCGGGATTTTTGGGTGTTCTGGACAGCGCAATAAGCCGTACGGAATCATTTCTGTTGGCCGCAGGCGTCCTGCTGATGGCGGCCAATACCGTGGCCAACGTTGTTGGACGGTTTTTGCTGGGGCATTCGATTTTCTTTTCCGAAGAACTGAACCGCATACTGATCATCCTGATCACATTTGCTGGTATCAGCTATGCTGCACGCCATGCCCGTCATATCCGCATGTCGGCCATCTATGACACGTTTCCACCACGCGTTCGCAAGGCACTTATGGTCGTGATTGCCGTGATCACGGCATTTTTCATGTTCCTGCTCTGTTACTACTCGGTGAAGTACATCGGCGCTCAGGCGTCGCGCGGGCGCGTGTTGCCCGCGTTGCAGATCCCTGTTTGGGTGATTTTGATCTGGGTACCTGCCGGGTTCTTCATGACCGGCACCCAGTATCTGCTGACCGCGGTGCGTAACTTTACGTCGCCCGAAATCTATCTCTCGACCCATGTGCAAGAAGGGTATGAGAGCGAAGAAGAAATCGAGATCTGAGGGCAATTCAATGGCTGCAACAATTTTCCTGACCATGATTGTCCTGCTTCTTCTGGGCTTCCCGATGATGATCCCGCTGATTGCCGGTGCATTCATCGGTTTTCTGATGCTGTTCGGTGATTTGGCCAGGACCGAGACGATGGTGCAGCAGATGATGGCCGGCATCCGCCCCGCATCCTTGATTGCGGTGCCGATGTTCATCTTTGCTGCGGATATCATGACGCGCGGCCAGTCAGCCGGACGGTTGATCAATGTGGTGATGGCCTATGTCGGCCATATCCGTGGCGGGCTGGCGATTTCCACCGCTGCTGCCTGCACCATGTTTGGCGCCGTTTCGGGATCGACCCAGGCAACGGTTGTGGCGATCGGCTCGCCGCTGCGGCCCCGCATGTTGAAGGCAGGCTACAAAGACAGCTTTGTGCTGGCACTGATCGTCAACGCCAGCGACATTGCCTTTTTGATCCCGCCATCGATCGGGATGATCATCTATGGTGTTGTTTCCAGCACGTCGATTGCTGAACTGTTCATCGCGGGCATTGGCCCCGGGCTGCTGATCCTCGTTTTGTTTTCCGGGTACAGTTACGTGTACGCCGTGCGCAACAACGTTCCGACCGAACCCAAGGCCAGTTGGGGCGAGCGCCTGACGACCATGCGGGAGGCGCTTTGGCCAATGGGCTTTCCGATCATCATCATTGGCGGCATCTACGGAGGCATCTTCAGCCCGACCGAGGCGGCAGCGGCCTGCGTGCTTTACGCGCTTATCCTCGAAGTTGGTGTCTTCCGGTCGATGACGCTGGCAAATGTTTATGACACGGCCAAATCCACTGGTCTCATAACAGCCATCGTCTTTATTCTGGTTGGCGCTGGTGCTGCGTTTTCCTGGGTGATTTCTTTCGCGCAGGTGCCGCAGCAGATACTGGGCGCCATCGGTATCAGTGAGATGGGCGCGATTGGCGTGTTGTTCGTGATTTCAATTGCGTTTTTCATCGGTTGCATGTTCGTGGATCCGATCGTGGTGATCCTGGTACTGGTTCCGGTCTTTGCACCCGTCGTGAAATCGGTCGGTATCGATCCCGTGCTGGTAGGCACCATCATTACGCTGCAAGTCGCCATCGGCTCGGCCACACCACCCTTTGGGTGCGATATATTCACCGCGATTGCGGTCTTCAAACGCCCTTATGCCGAGGTCGTACGCGGCACGCCGCCATTTATCCTGATGCTGCTGGGCGTGTCGGTGGCACTGATATTTTTCCCGCAGATAGCATTGTTTCTGCGTGATCTGGCCTTTGCCAAGTAAGGGAAGGATATCCCCATGTTTGCTTCAATCCTAGTTCCATTTGACGGATCTCACGGGGCCGAGGCGGCCCTGCAAAAGGCGGCGAAACTGACGCAGCTGTGCAAAGCCGATTTGACCCTACTGACGGTATATCGTCACCACTCCCTGCTCGAAGCCTCGATGCATATAGTAGGTTCGGACAAACCCGACAATCTGGACGACATCATGCGGGGACACGCAAAAGAAGTGGCCGAGTGCGGCAAGTCTCTTGCAAGCGAAGCCGGCGTTCCCAATGTGCGGGCTTTCGTCAAGGGCGGTCCCGTCGCGCGCACAATCGTCGGCTTTGCCAGAGAACACCAGAACGATCTGATCGTTATTGGCAGCCGCGGGTTGGGGTCGCTCGAAGGGGTGTTTTTGGGTAGCGTTTCGCACAAGGTGACCAGCCTTGCCGAAACGCCAGTTCTTGTCGTTTAGGAGTACGAAAATGGCACTGGATATCCACACCACACCGTCGCGCATTCCCGCCCGGCTGGACACCCGCCCGGTAAAAAAGCGGATTGCTCTGGTGGCATTGGCAACCGATCATACGTCTGAGCGCGACTTCGCTCGAATCTGTGATCCGGATCAGGTTGGCGTTTACGTGAACCGGATCGAATTCGAAAATCCGACCACCAAGGAAACGCTTCTGAAGACCGGGCCGCGTCTGACTGCGGCCGCGGCGCAGATCCTGCCGGATGAAGAGGTGGATGTGGTCGCCTATTGCTGTACCGCGGCCTCAATCGTGCTGGGCAATGATACCGTGACCCGGTATCTGAACGCCGCCAAGCCGAACACGCCCTGCGTCACGCCGAGTTCTGCTGCCTTTGATGCCTTTGCAGCCCTTGGCGCAAAACGGGTGTCATTGCTGACTCCCTACAGCCCGGACGTAACCGATGAAATGGCTCAGTACTTTGCGGCGCATGGTCCCGAAGTTGTCAGCGCCACCTGCTTTGGGCTGACCGATGACCGGCAAATGGCGCGGATTTCCGAGGACAGCATTATCGACGGCGCGATTGCTGCCTGTGACAGCCAGGCAGATGCACTGTTTCTCTCCTGCACCGCTCTGCGTGCCGCAACTTGCGTGCAACGGATCGAGGATGCGTTGGGCAAGCCGGTTGTGAGCTCGAACCAGGCAATGGTCTGGCGTTGCCTGCGCTTGGCCGGAATTCCGGATCAGAGACAGGGTTACGGCAGGCTTTTTGAACTATAGGCAGACGGACACGCCCGATGAAAAGACAAATAACCCTTCAGGACAGCTTTCTGGCGCACGCGCGGATTGCCGGACGTATCCGGAAGACGGCCATGGCCTCCTCTCCGTCCTTGAGTACGTTGACCGGCGGAAATATATCCCTGAAGCTGGAAAATACTCAGAACACCGGCAGCTTCAAACTGCGCGGCGCCACCAACGCGGTTCTGTCGCTGACCGATGACCAGCGTGCTGCAGGAGTCGTGGGCGTTTCTACCGGCAATCACGGACGCGGGCTGGCATATGCCGCGGCACAGGCGGGTGTGCGTTGCGTCATCTGCATGTCGGAACTGGTGCCTCGGAACAAGGTTGACGGCATCAAATCCCACGGCGCAGAAGTGCGCATTGTCGGTCGTTCGCAGGATGATGCGCAGGTCGAAGTCGACCGGCTGGTATCAGAGGGCATGACCATGCTGCCCCCCTTTGATCACCGCGATATCATAGCTGGCCAAAGCACCGTAGCGCTGGAAATTCTCAAGCAGGAGCCAAATCTGGAAACCGTGCTGGTGCCCTTGTCGGGAGGCGGGCTGATTTCCGGAGTGGCGATGGTGATGAAGGCCGCAAACCCGGAAATACGGGTGATCGGCGTCTCGATGGAACGAGGCGCCGCCATGTACGAATGCCTGAAAGCAGGCAAACCCATTCTGGTCGAAGAAAAAGCGACGCTGGCCGACAGCTTAGGCGGAGGCATTGGGTTGGACAATGCCTATACCTTTGAAATGACCAAAGCGTTGGTGGATGAAATTGTACTTGTCACTGAAACTGAAATCGCCGAGGCAATCCGTCACGCGTATTTTCAAGAGCGACAGGTCATCGAAGGCTCTGGCAGCGTCGGCATTGCCGCGCTGCTGTCGGGCAAGGTTGACAATCCTGGCCGCTGTGTGTCGCTGATAAGCGGGCAGAACATCGACATGGTTTTGCACAAGCGCATCATCAATGGCGAAAACGTCGATGTCGAAGCAGAAACCCGAAAACAAGGAAGCGTGGATGCCTGATATCAAGATTCTTACGGAATCCGATCTGCGCAACGCTGTTGCGCTGGATGGTGACGCGGTCATGTGCGTGGAAGAGGCATTTCGCCTGCTTGCCACCAAAGATGTGCAGATGCCCCCGATTCTTAGTTTTCATGTGCCTGAGTACAACGGGGAGGTAGACGTAAAGACCGCCTACGTGCCGGGGCTGGACGGGTTTGCCATCAAGATGAGTCCCGGGTTTTTCGACAACCCTAATCTGGGCCTGCCCAGCCTCAATGGATTGATGGTGCTGTTTGACGCGAAAACCGGCGTCGTGCAGGCAGTACTTTTGGATAACGGCTATTTGACCGATGTCCGTACCGCCGCCGCCGGTGCGGTCGCGGCCAAACATCTGTCGCGGGAAGACAGCACAGTCGCAGGCGTCCTCGGCACAGGTATTCAGGCACGGCTGCAACTGGAAGCGCTGACATTGGTGCGCGATATCCAACGCGCCGTCATCTGGGGCCGCGATGTGCAGAAAGCCGAGGCGTGTGCGCGGGATTGCGCGGAAAAACTGGGCATCCAGGTCACCGCTGGCAGCATTGCCGAAGTAATGGAGCAGGCTGATATCGTTGTGACCACCACACCATCCGGCGAACCGCTGATCAGTGCCGAAATGCTCCGGCCCGGACAGCATGTGACTGCCATGGGTTCTGATGCCGATTACAAGACCGAGCTTTCACCAGATGTGATCCCCGCCGCGACGTTGTTTGTTGTGGACCGGCTGGCACAATCCGTAAAGCAAGGCGAGTTGCGCCCTGCACTGGCCGCGGGCACTGTCACCGAAACAGGGAGATTTCCCGAACTGGGCCAAATTATTGCGGGCCAGGTACCGGGCCGGGCTTCGGATGCGGACATCACCGTCTGCGACTTGACCGGAACCGGTGTACAGGACACCGCTATAGCAACACTTGCAGGTTCCCGCGCCAATGCGGCGGGTGCAGGCACCAACATTACCAGCTGATCAACCAGGACTTACCCATATGGCAAACCCAAAGCTGTATTTTTCGCATGCTGAATACCAGCAACGCATCAGCAATACCCGGGCCGAAATGGCGCGGCGTGGACTCGATCTTTTGATCGTTACCGATCCTTCGAACATGAACTGGCTGACCGGTTATGACGGCTGGTCCTTCTATGTGCATCAATGCGTTGTGCTGGGCATGGACGGCGACCCGATCTGGTATGGGCGTGGTCAGGATGCAAATGGCGCCCTGCGCACCTGCTTTATGAATCCCGCCAATATCATCGGCTACCCGGACCACTATGTGCAGTCGACCGAACGGCACCCGATGGATTACCTTTCGGCACAACTGAAGGACCGTGGACACGACAGCGGCAATATCGGCGTCGAGATGGACAACTACTGGTTCACGGCCGCAGCTTTTGCGTCGTTGCAAAAACACCTGCCCAATGCCCGCTTTGCCGATGCCAATGCGCTGGTCAACTGGCAGCGTGCGGTAAAATCCGAGGCCGAACTTACTTTTATGCGCCAGGCCGGCAAGATCGTCGAACGGATGCATCAGCGGATCTTCGACAAGGTCGAACCCGGCATGCGCAAATG
This sequence comes from Ruegeria sp. CI1, assembly GCF_056536925.1. Classification (NCBI taxonomy): domain Bacteria; kingdom Pseudomonadati; phylum Pseudomonadota; class Alphaproteobacteria; order Rhodobacterales; family Roseobacteraceae; genus Ruegeria; species Ruegeria sp. CI1. The sequence continues at coordinate 61,039 of NZ_JBQFQP010000021.1, forward strand.
CGATCTTGTCGCCGATATCTATGACGCCGCCCTGCGCTTTGACGAAAGTTTGGGCATTGGCGGTGATTATCCGGCCATCGTGCCACTGTTGCCGTCTGGACCCGACGCCGCCGCGCCGCATCTGACCTGGGATGACCTGCCGATGAAGTCTGGCGAAGGGACCTTTTTCGAGATTGCTGGCGTCGTGCACCGCTATCATTGCCCATTGTCCAGAACCGTGTTTCTGGGCAATCCGACGCAAACCTTCCTGGATGCCGAAAAAGCAGTGCTTGAAGGCATGGATGCGGGGCTGGAGATGGCCAAGGCAGGCAACACCTGCGAAGACATTGCCAAGGCCTTTTTCAAGGTTCTGAAAAAATATGGCATCGAGAAGGACAACCGCACCGGTTATCCCATCGGCGTGTCTTACCCGCCGGACTGGGGCGAGCGCACCATGTCGCTGCGCCCGGGCGATACGACGGTTCTGCAGGAAAACATGACTTTCCACTTCATGACGGGTCTTTGGATGGAAGACTGGGGTTTCGAGATCACCGAAAGCATTCGCATCGGCGCGAACGGGCCGGAATGCCTGTCAAACGTGCCGCGCAAAATGGTCGTAAAGGACTGATCCATGAAGGAAAATCCGATCTCATCCACCATCCCGCTTGACCAGGATGGGGTGCATCACGGCTTTCTGAAACTACCTTACAGCCGCGATGACAGCGCCTGGGGTTCAATCATGATCCCGCTGACCGTGATCCGGAATGGCGAAGGCAAAACTGCGCTTTTGACCGGGGCCAACCACGGTGATGAGTACGAAGGCCCCATCGCCCTGCACGAATTGGCGGCCACGACCCGCGCCGAAGATGTGACCGGCAGGCTGATCATCATCCCTGCCTTCAACTATCCCGCCTTCCGGGCCGGAACCCGTACTTCGCCGATCGACAAAGGCAACATGAACCGGTCGTTTCCGGGCCGCCCTGACGGCACCGTGACCGAGAAGATCGCTGACTATTTCCAGCGCACGCTTCTGCCGTTGGCCGACGTCGCAGTGGATTTCCACTCAGGCGGCAGAACACTGGATTTTGTGCCTTTTGCCGCAGCCCATATTCTTGAGGACAAGGCCACACAGGACGCCTGTTTCGCCGCGATGAAGGCATTCAATGCCCCGTACTCGGTACAGCTTCTGGAAATTGACAGCGCCGGTATGTACGACACCGCAGTCGAGGAGATGGGAAAGGTACTTGTCACTACCGAACTTGGTGGTGGCGGCTCTTCCACCGCCCGCAGTAATGCGATTGCCAAGAAGGGACTGCGCAACGTCCTGATACACTTCGGCATCCTGCAAGGCGAGATGCAGATCGACGAAACGGTGAACCTGTCCATGCCCGATGACGAGTGCTTTTTGTTCAGCGAAGGCGACGGGCTTTATGAGGTGATGGTGGATTTGGGTGAACCGGTTTCCAAGGGCGATCTGGTCGCCCGTGTCTGGCCGCTGGACCGAACTGGGCAGCCACCGCGCGAATACCACGCGCGCCGCGATGGCCATGTCATCAGCCGCCACTATCCCGGCCTGATCCAGTCCGGGGATTGTCTGGCAGTTGTTGGCGTGACCGAGACGTAATTGGACCAATCACATGCAATTGGATCAGCGCGACCTACAGATTCTGCGCGTGCTTTCGACCGAGGGCCGCATTACCAAGGCCGCGCTGGCCGACCGGATCGGTTTGTCGCCGACGCCCTGCTGGGATCGGCTGAAGAAGCTGGAACAAGCCGGGTTGATCGAAGGATACGGTGCCCACATCAACCTGCGGAAACTGGCGCCGCATGTGACAGTGTTTGTTGCGGCAGAGATCACCGATCACACCGCTGCCAGCTTTCGGGCTTTTGAGGCTGCGATGCAGCGCTATGACGAGGTAACCGCCTGCTGGGCACTTGGCGGAGGTTTTGACTATCTTCTGCAGATCATCACCCGGGATATCGACGCCTATCAACGTTTGATCGACGAAATGTTGGACGCCCGCATCGGTCTGTCGAGGTATTTCACATATGTCGTGACCAAACCGGTCAAGGGTCAAACCCCTCCACCCTTTGAACTGTTGCTAGGCCGGAGTTAGGCAAAGGTTCAGGGTCCTTGTCAGATGAATCCTCTGTCAGCGGGGCCAAATTCGGCCACAACTTCTAAGGCGATCGGGCAGAATCGGCTGCGAAGGTTTGGAGGTTGTTCATGACAGAAACCGCTCTCTCTGCTCGCGCAGATATTGCAGACAAGGCATTAGTACGTTCTTTTTCCTATATAAATGGAAAATGGTGTGCTGCCGCCAATGGCAGATCTTTTCCTGTCACCGACCCGGCAGACGGAACCGAACTCGGTCATGTCGCAAGCCTTTCGGCAGAGGAATCATCTGGTGCGGTTGAGGTTGCTCAGGCAGCTTTTCCGGCTTGGTCCGCACTTCTTCCCCAACAGCGCGCAAAGATCTTGCGCCGCTGGTACGAGCTGCAGCTGGATCACAAGGAGGACCTGGCCCGCATCATGGTGCTGGAACAGGGCAAGCCGTTGTCGGAAGCCCGCGGCGAGATCGAGTACGGCGCAGCTTTTGTGGAGTTTTATTCCGAGGAAGCCAAACGCCCAAATATCGAAGGCGTGACCAGCCACCTGGCGGATGCTGAAGTGGAATTGTGGCGCGAACCAATGGGTGTTGCGGCCCTGATCACGCCATGGAATTTCCCCTCGGCGATGCTCACCCGCAAGGCAGCTGCGGCTCTGGCAGCAGGCTGTACCGTTGTTGCCCATCCGTCCGGGGAAACCCCTTTCAGCGCGTTGGCGTTGGCAGAACTTGCCGAACGCGCGGGCATCCCTGCCGGTGTGTTCAACGTCGTCACCGGAGAGGCCGCCACAATCGTGGAGCCGTGGACGCGCGACAAGCGGGTCCGGGCGTTGTCATTCACGGGCTCTACAGCCATCGGCAAGTTGCTCTACCGCCAGTCCGCCGACACGGTGAAACGGCTGGTGATGGAATTGGGTGGACACGCGCCGGTGATTGTTTTCAAAGGCGCCAATTTGGATCGGGCGGTTGCCGAAACCATCAAGGCAAAGTTTGCAACATCCGGACAAGATTGCCTTGGGGCGAACCGGATCTTTGTCGAACGCCCGGCCTATGCAGAATTCTGTGCCAAGTTCACCGAAGCTGCAAAGGCTCTGACAATCGGACGGGGCCTGGATGACTGTGATATCGGCCCATTGATGAACGAAAAGGCGGTACAGAAGCAGGAAGAGCATGTGGCGGACGCGATGGCCAAGGGTGCCAAGCTGTCCTGTGGTGGCAAGCGTCACGCGCTGGGTCCTTTGTTTTATGAACCCACCGTGCTGACGGATGTACCCGCTGACGCTCTGATCATGTCGGAGGAAACATTTGGCCCTGTCGCCCCGATCACTCCTTTCGACACCGAGGAAGAAGTGATTGCACGAGCCAATGACAGCGAATACGGGCTGGTGGCCTATGTTCACAGTCACGACCCACGCCGTATCTACCGGCTGAGCCGGGCGTTGCAATATGGCATGGTGGCGGTCAACCGCACAAAGGTCACTGGCGCGCCCATACCGTTCGGCGGCACCAAACAATCCGGCCTGGGTCGCGAAGGGGCCCGTTTGGGCATGGAAGAATTTACCGAAATAAAATACGTCTGCCGTGACTGGGCGTGATCCACACGGATGAGAAAGGAAAACTGATGCTGAAGAACGACCAACTCGACCAGTGGGATCGCGAGAATTTTTTCCACCCCTCGACCCATCTGGCGCAGCACGCTCGGGGGGAAAGCCCGAACCGCGTGATTAAGACCGCCAGCGGCGTCTTTATCGAAGATCGTGACGGCAACAAGCTGCTGGATGCCTTTGCCGGGCTCTATTGCGTGAATGTCGGCTATGGTCGTCAGGAAATTGCCGAGGCGATTGCAGAGCAAGCCCGCGAACTGGCCTATTACCACGCTTACGTGGGTCACGGTACCGAGGCCTCGATCACGCTGTCAAAGATGATCCTGGACCGGGCGCCCAAGAACATGTCGAAGGTTTATTTTGGGCTTGGCGGTTCCGATGCAAATGAAACCAATGTCAAGCTGATCTGGTACTACAACAACATTCTGGGTCGCCCCGAGAAGAAGAAGATCATCTCGCGCTGGCGAGGGTATCATGGTTCGGGTCTGGTTACCGGCTCACTGACCGGGCTGGAATTGTTTCACAAGAAATTCGACCTGCCGGTGGAACAGGTGATCCACACCGAGGCGCCCTATTACTATCGCCGCACCGACCTGAAACAGACTGAAGACCAGTTTGCGGCCCATTGCGCGGCCGAACTGGAAGCGCTGATCGAGCGCGAGGGCGCAGATACAATCGCAGCCTTCATAGGCGAGCCGGTGCTGGGCACCGGCGGCATCGTTCCGCCGCCCGCAGGGTACTGGAAAGCGATCCAGACGGTGCTGAAAAAACACGACATCCTGCTGGTCGCAGATGAGGTGGTAACCGGCTTTGGCCGCCTCGGCACCATGTTCGGTTCGGATCACTATGGGATAGAGGCCGACATCATAACCATCGCCAAGGGCCTCACCTCGGCCTATGCGCCGCTTTCCGGATCCATCGTCTCGGACAAGGTCTGGAAAGTGTTGGAACAGGGCACGGATGAAAATGGCCCGATCGGCCACGGCTGGACTTATTCGGCGCACCCGATCGGGGCCGCGGCAGGGGTTGCCAACCTCAAGCTGATTGACGAGTTGAACCTTGTGCGAAATGCCGGCGACGTTGGGGCCTACCTCAATGCCACCATGGCCGAGGCATTGTCGGACCATGCCAATGTCGGCGACGTGCGCGGCGAAGGTATGCTATGCGCTGTTGAGTTCGTGAAGGACAAGGACAGTCGCACCTTCTTTGACGCAGCCGACAAGATCGGCCCGCAGGTATCGGCCAAATTGCTGGAGCAAAGCAAAATCATCGCCCGCGCCATGCCACAAGGCGACATCCTCGGCTTTGCGCCACCCTTCTGCCTGACCCGCGAAGAGGCGGATCAGGTTGTGGCCGGGACAGTTCAGGCCGTCAAAGCCGTACTTGGATGAACCCCGCCGATAGTCTGACGAGAGGGCCGGTCATTCCGGCCCTTTGTCATTCCGGCTTGTTCAACTCGCCAGTTGTCAGGATCGCGCCAGCCTGGGCTTAATCAGGCGGCGCACAAGTTAAGTGCCGTTGAAAAACGTCTGCGCGCCAGAGTCGCGCTGCCGCCGAACCACAGCCGTACCTAGACACGCTGACGGTCGGTGAATAGTTCTCTTTCCCGGCCTTGCAGTTAACATTTTTCGGGAATAGCTCTTGCGAGCTTCAGCATCTCTCTTGCCTGCCGCCATGTTGCCACGGGACGATCATAGCGGTCGCAAAGTTCGACCGCGCGTCTTACCAGCGCCGCGTTGGAAGGCGCTAGCGTACTTCTATCGAGCCTGACGTTGTCTTCGAGGCCAGTGCGCGTGTGACCACCGGCGGCAATAGCCCATTCGTTGACAACAATCTGGTTCGGCCCGATACCAGCGGCGCACCATTCAGCGTTTGGTGCACGGGCCTGCATGGTTTTGACGTAATAGTCGAATACGTCACGGTCAGCGGGCATCGCATTCTTCACCCCCATAACGAATTGCACATAGAGTTGGCCCGGCAAAATGCCTTCGCCATGCATGTGAATGGCGTTCAGAATATGGCTGAGGTCAAAGGCTTCGACTTCGGGGATTACGTTGTATTTGCGCATTTCAGCAGCGAGCCATCGCACCAGATCCGGCGGGTTTTCGTAGACGCGCGTGGGAAAATTGTTCGAGCCTACCGACAACGAGGCCATATCGGGTGCCAAAGGCAGCATTCCACCTCTTTCTTTCCCTGCGCCCGAGCGTCCTCCGGTCGAAAACTGGATGATCATCCCGGGGCAGTGCTTTTCCACACCTTCCTTGAGCCGGGCAAATTTTTCGGGGTCCGAACTTGGTGTCTGGTCGTCGTTCCGAACATGGGCATGGACGATTGAAGCCCCTGCTTCGAACGCTTCGTGGGTGCTTTCGATCTGTTCCTGCACGGTAATAGGAACTGCAGGGTTGTTGGCCTTTGTTGGCAACGACCCCGTGATGGCAACGCAGATGATGCAGGGCTTGGTCATGGCTTGGCCTATCCTGGTGGGTCCACCGGCCAACTTGAACCGGGCGATGAACAAACTGCCTCAGATATCGAAAAAAACGGTCTCATCCTGGCCTTGCAGCTTGATGTCAAAGCGATAAACCGCCTGCCCGTCCCGTTCGGAACGCTTCGCAATCAGAGTATCGCGCCGTCGTTCCCATTCGATCAGGTTAAGCACCGGGTCAGCAGCATTTGCCTGGACTTCGTCGTCGAAATAAATGCGCGTGTTCAGTCCGACATTGATGCCGCGGGCAACGATCCACAAACTGATATGTGGGGCCTGAACGCCAACGTTGCGCCCCCGGGTCGGTCCGGGCTTGACCGTATCGAATGCCCATTCGCCGGTGTCAAAGTTGGTGATGACGCGGCCCCAGCCTCGAAATCCGACCTCAACCTCTCCCTCGTCTTCCGGGTGTGCATAGTGACCTTCGGAATTGGCTTGCCACGCCTCAAGCAACACATCCTTGATCGGGCTGCCGGTGCCATCAATCACCACACCTTCGATGCGAATGCGCTCTCCTTTCGCATTTGGACCTGCGATGTCGTGCCCAAGTTCGTGTTTGTATATGTCAAATCCGGCTGCCCCCGGCGCAAGACCGATATGGACATACGGCCCAGCCGTCTGAGACGGTGTTTCCTTGAGGTATCTGAGCTCCTGCGGCATGATCAGTTCCCCTCCAGGCGGTTCTCGAACAGGGTCGAACGGCGCCCCCTGAGCACCATGTCGAATTTGTAGGCGATTGTGTCGAGCGGGATGGTAGAGTTCAGATCCAAAGGCGCGATCAGTCGCTCGATTGCGTCTGGGTCCGGAATGGTGTTGATGATCGGGCATTGCGGGATCAGCGGGTCGCCTTCGAAATAGCACTGAGTGATCAGACGCTGCGCAAACGCGCTACCGAATATCGACAGGTGGATATGTGCAGGACGCCAACTGTTGACCCAGTTTCGCCAGGGATAGGCCCCGGGTTTGACCGTTCGAAAGTAGTAGTATCCATTTTCGTCAGTCAGGGTTCGGCCGCAACCACCAAAATTCGGATCGATCGGCGCGAGGTAGGTGTCTTTCCTATGCCGGTAACGACCGCCCGCATTGGCCTGCCAGATCTCGACCAGGGTACCAGGAACCGGTCGACCATTTTCGTCCAGAACGCGCCCATGAAGTATGATGCGCTCGCCGATGGCGCTTTGGTCGGGTTGCGCGTAATTGTAGATCAGATCGTTGTCATTCGGGCCGATGTCGTTGTGACCAAAGACGGGACCCGTGACTTCGCCGATCGAGTTTTGCAACGAGATCAAAGAGTACTGAGGTGAGCGCGACACGCTTGTCTTGTAGTTTGGCGTGAGGGCCGGAGGATGCCATTCACGATCCCTCTGATAGAACTCGCCTGGTTTCAACATTGTCAGATCTCTCCTCCCTATTCTGGTGCTGCGCGCGTTTGGCTGTCATTCCTTTTCCATTTCGTCATAGGTCTGCCTGGCCAGCTTGAATGCGTGATTGGCACGCGGCACACCGGCATAGATCGCCACATGCTGAAATGCCTCCAACACATCCTGCTTGCTGGCCCCGGTCCGAGCCGTGGCGCGGATATGCATGGGGATTTCGTCAAAGTTTCCCAGTGCCGCCAACAAGGCAAGTGTCAGCATCGAACGTTCGCGGTCACTGATCCCATCCGAGGCCCAGACCGTGCCCCACGCCGCTTCGGTGATCAGGGTCTGGAACGGTTCATCAAAATCCGACTTTGCCGCTTCGGCACGATCAACGTGGGCGTCACCCAGAATTCTCCGGCGCACCTCCATTCCGTCGCGAAATCGGTCGTTCATTCAGGCGTCTCCTTTGAAACCTCGTTTCTCTGATCGGCAAACAGGGCAACATGAAACGGACGATTTGGGTTCAAACATCCTGTCCACATCAATATGGCAGCCCCACATAGTTTTGCGCAAACACCGACTGTGCCTCGCGATTTTCCCGCAGGAAATCTATGTCTGCCTGCTGCATCTTGAGATCGAATTCGTTCTGATATGGAAAGCGATGCAGCAGGTTGGTGGTAGACCAGCTGAAACGCTCTGCTTTCCATATGCGCGCCAATGCCTTTTCCGAGTAGCGGTCGATACCTTCACTGTCACCCTCCTCAAAAAACTGCATCAATCCATGATAGAGATAGTGAATGTCGCTGGCGGCGGTGTTCAATCCTTTGGCCCCGGTTGGGGGTACGATATGGGCGGCATCCCCGCAAAGGAACAGGCGCCCCCAGCGCATGGGTTCGACAACGAAAGACCTGAGCGGCGCAATTGATTTCTCGACCGATGGGCCGGTCACCAGATTTTCCGCGTATTTTTCGGGAATGCGGCGCTTGAGTTCATCCCAGAATGCGGCGTCCGTCCAATCCTCGGGGCTGTCGGACAGGGAACACTGGATGTAGTACCGGCTGAGATGTTCGTTGCGCATCGAGCACAGGGCAAAGCCACGGTCGGATCCAGCATAGATCACTTCGTCGTTCACGGGTGGCGTTTCAGACAGAACGCCCAACCACCCAAAAGGATAGAGTTTTTCGTATTCGCGTCGCACGGTCAGGGGAACGGTCTGACGGCTGACCCCGTGAAATCCATCACAACCGGCGACGTAGTCACAGTCGATGCGGTATTCGGTGCCGTCGACCAGGTAGGAGACGTTCGGTGTATCGGTATCTGCGCCGTGAATGGTGACATTGTCTGTATTGAAAATGACCTTGCCACCTGCGGCCTCGCGGGCATCGTATAGGTCCCGTGTCAACTCGGTTTGGCCATAGACGACAACGTGACTGCCGGTCAGCTCCTTGAAGTTGATGCCAAATTCCGTACCGCCATAAGAGATCACCGTACCGTCATGGACAAAGCATTCCCTGTCCATTCTTTCCGATACTCCTGCCTCGCGCATAAGCTCGACAAATCCGACTTCCAGAATCCCCGCGCGAATGCGGCCGAGAACATAGTTCCTGGTTTTCCTTTCCAGAACGACCGTGTCGATACCCTTTCGATGGAGTAGCTGGCCCAGCAACAGCCCTGACGGGCCACCGCCAATTATGGCGACTTGCGTGCGCATGGTGGTCCTCCCAAAATCTTTGAATAAGATATTGCTTGTCGAATAGATCAAAGTAAAACGATCTTATCGTTCCCGCCTTTTGGAAACTATGGCTCGATGCCCGATCGCTCTTAGCCGCGTCGGAAGTGTGTCAACGACAAATAGGTACCCGTCGTCAGGCCATTACTGCCGTTTGATTCATCGCAATGTAGGTTGGGTTGGGAAAAAATATATTCAAAGCGCATCGTCAACAGTTGGACACTTGTTCATGAAACTGACGGCAGGCTCGATAACTTTTGCAACCATACTCCTGCTGGCAGGGGCAGTGGCGTATGTGGTCATCGCCAGGAACGGCGAAGAACTGCCGCCCGGCTTTGTGCAGGGCAACGGGCGGATCGAGGCTGAACAGGTTGAAATCGCCCCGACCAGCGCCGGGCGCATCGCCCGGATCATGGCAGCAGAAGGCGAACTTGTCTCGGCTGGTGATATCCTTGTCGAAATGGATACGGATGAGTTGTCGGCTGCACTTGATCGAGCCAGAGCCGAAGTTGCCCTGGCGCGCCAGAACAAGGCCGAAGCCGAGGCCGTGGTCGTCCAGCGAGAGAGCGAACAGCGCAGGGCAAAGCAGGAATTTGACCGCGCGACAGCGTTGCTGGCCGGCCAGAACATTTCCGAAACCGTGTTCGAGGCACGCGTAACCGCCAAGGAAGTGGCCGAGGCTGTCCTGGGCGCGGCAAAGGCCCGCGTTGCAACTGCGGCTAGCCAGATCGTGGCAGCCGAGGCCGAAGTTCGACGGATCGTTGCAAAGATCGAAGACAGCTCCCTTGTTGCCCCCATGCCCGGACGGGTCCTCTATCGATTGGCTGAGCCCGGAGAAGTCGTCGGCGCGGGAGAGCCGATCCTGACCCTTCTCAGTCTTGAAAACATCTATATGGAAGTGTTCCTTCCGGCCCGAGAAGCAGGTCTTTTGCCAATCGGTGCCGAAGCGCGCATCGTACTTGATGCCCTGCCCGACTATGCCATCCCGGCAACCGTTACTTTCGTCTCGCCCGAAGCTCAGTTCACACCAAAGCAGGTGGAGACACTGAGCGAACGCGAACAACTGGTGTTTCGGGTCCGCGTCCGCATTCCAGAGGAACTGGTCTCGGAGCGGATAGAACATGTCAAAACCGGACTGAGGGGTATGGCGGTGATACGCCTCACGTCTGGCGCCGTATGGCCAGACGCTCTGGAAAGGCGCATTCCACCTGAGTTGTTCGAATGAGTGCCGGAGCAGCCGCAACGATCCGCGTTCAGGGCGTCACACATCGGTATCGCAAGGTTGTCGCACTGGACGCAGTATCATTGGAACTTCCCACCGGCCGGCTCACCGGGTTCATCGGGCCGGATGGGGTCGGAAAGTCGACCCTGCTGGGGCTTGTGACCGGAGCGAAAAAACTGCAGGCCGGAACAATTGATGTGCTTGGGGGTCCAATCGACGATCCGGCACATCGTCGCCGCGTGTGCCCTTCCATCGCTTTCATGCCGCAAGGGCTGGGCCGCAACCTGTATGCCGAACTGTCGGTCCGAGAGAACCTGGAGTTTTTTTCGGGCATCTTCGGACAAGGCCCGGAGGAACGCGATATCCGAATCGACGCGCTGTTGGCGGCGACGGGGCTTTCACCCTTCGCCGATCGGTTGATGGGCAAACTCTCAGGCGGCATGAAACAGAAATTGGGGCTTTGTTGCGCACTGATCCACGATCCGGAAATTCTGGTGTTGGATGAACCGACAACCGGCGTCGATCCGCTGTCACGTCGACAATTCTGGGCGTTGATCGACGCAATTCGGGCGGACAGCCCCAACCTGACCGTACTGGTTTCAACGGCCTATATGGATGAGGCTCAGCAATTTGACCAAATTGTCGCCATGGATAGGGGGCGCGTACTTTTCCAGGGGGCGCCCCAAGATTTAAAGGGCGACGAAGAAGACCTCGAAACAGCTTATAGGCGGCTCCGGACACACAAGACACCGCAGCAAAGCCAGGAACAAAAGCCAAGCCCACATACCACCGCTGAACCTGTTATTATCGCACGCGGCCTGACCCGTCGTTTTGGGGATTTCGTTGCAGTCGATGCCGTCAATTTCGCTATCAGGCCTGGAGAAATCTTCGGCTTTCTCGGGTCGAATGGCTGCGGCAAGTCGACAACCATGAAAATGCTGACCGGCCTGCTGCCCGCGAGTTCGGGCGAGGCCTATTTGTTTGGCAGGCCTGCTGACGCGCATGACCTGCAATTGCGCCGAGAAATCGGTTATATGAGTCAGGCATTTTCGCTTTATGGCGAACTGACTGTCCGCCAGAACCTGAAACTTCACGCCCGAATTTTCGAGATCGATAACCGCGATGCGCGGATCGACGAATTGCTGAATCGCTTCGCTCTTGGAGCCCATAGTGATGCGCTGGCCATGTCATTGCCTCTTGGCATCAAGCAACGATTGTCACTGGCAGTCGCTGTGATCCACCGCCCGAGAATTCTCATTCTGGATGAACCGACGTCAGGCGTGGACCCCGAGGCGCGCGACTCGTTCTGGGAGCTTCTGATCGAGCTGGCACGCCAGGAGAACGTGACAATCTTCGTCTCAACCCACTTCTTGTCTGAGGCCGAACGTTGCGACCGCGTCTCGTTCATGCATGCGGGTCGGGTTCTTGTCGAAGGTACACCGGATGAGCTGATTGCGGCGGAAGGTGTCGACAGTCTGGAAGCCGCCTTCGTGTCCGTTCTGCAAGCCGCCGATCCGCCAGTTCCAGTCTCGGCTCCGACGATCCCGGTTGACACAGCGCGCGCAGGAACCGGAGGAGGAGTCGGGCGGGTTTTGGCGTATGCTCGACGTGAAGCGATAGAAGTGTTGCGCGACCGAGTTCGGCTTGCGTTCGCGTTTTTGGGTTCAGCCCTGTTGATGCTGGTTTTCTGTTACGGGATCACGTTGGATATTGAGGAGCTGGACTTTGCGGTTTTCGACCTGTCACAAAGCCCGGAAAGCCGAGCTTATGTTGCCGAAATCGAAGGGTCACGGTACTTCCAGCCAACGACCCCACTGACCTCTGCAACCGAAGGGCATCGTCGGTTGGCCGCCAACGAAGTTTCTCTGGTCGTGGAATTACCGCCGGATTTCGGACGCAAGCTGCGCTCGGGCGAGCCGACAGAGGTTCTGGCGATCGTGGATGGGGCAATCCCGTTCAAAGGCGAGACGGTCGAAGGCTATGCCATGGGGCTGCACCAAACATTTCTGAACGTTCTGGCCGACAACAGTGGCGCGAAGAAAGCAGAGATTGCCCGGATCGAGCCGCGTTTCCGGTACAATCAGAGTTTCGAGAGCATAGCCGCGATGGCTCCTGCCATGCCCGCGATCCTGCTCATCATGCTGCCTGCGATCCTGATGGCCGTCAGTGTGGCGCGGGAACGGGAATTGGGTTCGGTGGTCAATTTCTATGTGACGCCCACGACGCGGCTCGAATTCCTGATCGGCAAGCAGATCCCCTATATTGTGATCGCATTTGCCAATTTTCTGCTTCTGACCGGGATGATCATTCTGGTTTTCGGTGTGCCGCTCAAAGGCAATCCGATTCCACTTGCGATTGGCGCACTCCTCTATGTTTGGGCCACAACGTCCTATGGCTTGCTGATCGCAACCATGACGTCAAGCCAGGTTGCCGCAACCTTTGCAACCGCCATCGCCTCGGTTGTGCCCACCATCCAGTTTTCCGGCCTGCTGCAACCGGTCTCGACCCTGGAGCCCGGCGCGCAGACGATCGGATCGCTGTGGCCGTCGTCCTATTTCCTGCACTTGAACGTCGGTGCATTCACCAAAGGTCTGAGTTGGGAAGCGCTTGGCCCTGATATTCTGGCGCTGGCCTGCTTTGGGCCGGTGTTTACAGCAATTGCGGTGCTGGCGCTTCGGGCTCAGGAGAAGTAAATGCGACGGTTGCATTGCATTTTCTGGCTTGGACTGAAGGAGATGATAAGCCTGCGCCGCGATTGGGTGATGATGGCGCTACTGGTTTGGTCGTTCACTCTGTCACCGATCATGGAAGCGACCGGAGTTTCAACTTCTGTCAACAACGCGTCAATTGCGTTTTCGGATGAAGACAACTCTCCGCTTTCTCGTGCGTTGGCCGCTGCATTCTTTCCACCAGAGTTCCAGCCCGTGGTGCACATCAAGCCCGGGACGGGTACGGCAGAGATGGATGCGGGTCGTTTCATCTTTGTCGTTGCTGTACCGCCGGGTTTCGAAAAGGATCTCCGGGCCAACCGTTCTCCAGAGATTCAGGTGCTCATCGACGCGACCGCAATGGAACAGGCGGGGATAGGGTCAAGCTATATCTCCAACATTCTGAGTGCTGAAATCCGCCGCTTCGCCATTGGTGCCGATCTATTGGATCCGCCCAAAATCGGCATGATCGTGCGCAGCGCCTTCAATCCGAACCGCGATACGGTCCGATTTGCCGGGATCGTTGCCCTGATCGGTCAGATCATGTGGCTGACCACGATCCTGACAGGAGCAGCGATGATCCGTGAGCGCGAGCATGGAACGATCGAGCATTTGCTTGCCATGCCGGTAACACCGTTCGATATCGCTGCCGCCAAGATATGGGCAAACGCCGCAGTGGTTCTTGTTGCGACGGCGCTGTCGATGACATTTGTTCTGCAAGGATCATTGGGAGTGGTCATCGCGGGGTCGAAGGTTCTTTTTCTTCTCGGCACCGCGTTGTTTCTTTTCACCGCTACAGCTTTGGGAGTATTTCTGGCAACGCTCGCGCGATCCATGGCGCAGTTTGCGCTTTTGGTGATGCTGACGATCCTGCCGATGCTGATGCTGTCAGGCGGCGAAACCCCGATCGAGGGGCAGCCCGAATGGTTGCAGGTTGCAACTCTGCTCCTTCCGTCTCGCCACTACATGTCCGCCAGCCAGGCAATCGTCTTCAAGGGAGCCGGGATCGAAACCGTCTGGCCTGAGTTCTTCTGGATGACATTGCTGGGGGCCATGCTTTTGACCACAAGCCTTTTACTCTTTAGGCGTTCCGTTGCGCATGGCAGCTAGAGGGGCGCGGCGACAAGCAAGGCCACGTCGTGTTCTTCTGACCACCTGCCGTACTGTTCTGATTGCTCTCTTGTGAATCTGGCGCCACGCTACGTTCGAAGAACCTGGCTCAAGGCCCAGCAATCCCTGTTCGGCGCGGACAACGCTCGCGGATTTCTGTTGAGTTCGGTTCGAACTTGCCCTAGTCACGGCACTACCTCGGGGTGCGCGTCACATCGCGCTGAGATGCCATCCGGCGAACCCGTTGAACCTGAACCGGCTAGAACCGGCGGAGGGAAAGGTAGCGGATTCATCCATCCTTGTCCTGACGCCGCAATGGAGGATGATATGAGACATCTGATTATTGCTGCGGGAATACTGAGTGCAACGTCGGCCTTTGCCGCCGACAAACCCCAGTTGACCGTTTACACCTATGACAGCTTCGTATCCGACTGGGGCCCCGGCCCTCAGATCGAAGAGGCGTTCGAGGCAGTGTGTGACTGTGACCTGAATCTTGTCGGCCTCGAAGACGGCGCAGCCCTTTTGTCGCGTGTGCGGCTGGAAGGCGAGAACTCGGACGCCGATGTTGTGTTGGGGCTCGACACAAACCTGATTTCAGCAGCGAGGGAAACCGGGCTGTTCGCATCCCATTCGGTGAGCGCCAACTTTGCGCTGCCCGTCGACTGGAGCGATTCAGAATTTGTCCCCTATGATTGGGGTTATTTCGCCTTTGTTCACAACGCCGACGTGCCGGCTCCCGCCAACTTCCGCGAGCTGGCGGACAGCGACACCAAGATCATCATTCAGGATCCGCGTTCGTCCACACCGGGCCTGGGCCTGCTATTGTGGGTCAAGGCGGCCTATGGGGCCGACGCACCGGCTCTCTGGGCAGATCTGTCCGACAATATCGTGACCGTCACAAAGGGCTGGTCCGAGGCTTATGGTCTGTTTCTCGAAGGTGAATCCGACATGGTGCTGAGCTACACCACCTCGCCCGCCTATCACTTGATTGCCGAGGAAGACGCTTCCAAATCCGCCGCAATGTTCGACGAAGGACATTACATGCAGATTGAGGTGGCCGCAAAACTGGCACATACCGACCAGCCGGAACTGGCCGACGAATTTCTGACCTTCATGGTTTCTGACGCGTTCCAGCAGATCATTCCAACAACGAACTGGATGTATCCCGCCGTAATCCCGTCAGTTGGGTTGCCCAAAGGGTTCGAAACCCTGCACACACCCGCAAAGGCTCTTTTTTTCCAGCCTGACGAAGCTGAACCCGTGCGAGACGAGGCTCTGGCCGAATGGCTGGGCGCACTCAGCCAGTAAGCCCCTATCCGGGGTTCTGCGCGGCTGCACTTGTGGCCGCGCTGATACTGGGGACACTCAGCGCAGTAGCCCTGCGTGCCGAAGCCGGGCGTGGATTCGGCCCGGCGGACTGGGCTGCCTTGCGGTTTACCCTGACACAAGCCACTCTATCGGCATTGATCAGCACCGGGCTGGCCATTCCGGTCGCCCGCGCGCTTGCACGACGGCGTTTTCGGGGTCGGCGTGCGCTTATCGCGTTGCTGGGAGCGCCATTCATTTTGCCCGTCATCGTTGCGATTCTCGGGCTGTTGCAAGTCTTTGGACGTGCCGGTTGGATTTCGGATTTTCTGAGCCTGTTCGGGCTACCACCCATTCAGATTTATGGATTGCACGGGGTGGTCTTGGCCCATGTGTTTTTCAACCTTCCCCTGGCAACCCGTCTTGTTTTTCAGGGCTGGCAGGAAATCCCCGCGGAACGCTTTCGACTGGCTGCGCAACTGGGCTGTGACGGTCGCGCCATTTTCCGGTTGATCGAGATACCGATGCTGACCCGTGTTCTTCCCGGAACGATGGCCGTCATTTTTGCCATTTGCCTGAGCAGCTTCGCGGTCGCCCTGACCTTGGGGGGCGGGCCGCGCGCGACAACGGTCGAACTCGCTATCTATCAGGCATTTACCTATGACTTTGATCTGGGGCGGGCGGCACTTTTGTCTGCCTTGCAGTTGCTGTTGACCGCCGCCGCCGCACTGACCGCCCTAAGGCTTTCACGCCGGGAAGGGTTCGGTTCAGGGCTCGACAGGGCCATTCGACGTTGGGACGGTGACGGAACGATTATCGATACGCTTTGGATCGTGTCAGGTGCGACTTTTTTGTTTCTGCCGCTTGCCTCGGTTGTGATATCAGGATTAACCGGGCTTGCAGAGTTGCCCATACCGATCATTCGCGCGGCACTGATTTCGGTTCTTGTCGCCGCCGCCAGTACGGTTTTCCTTTTGCTTCTGGCCCTGCCAATGGCCGCAGCGGTTGCCAACAGGCGCTTTGGGTTGGTTGAACTCGGAGGCATCCTCGGGCTTGCCGCGTCGCCGTTGGTGATCGGCACCGGATTGTTCATCATGATCCGGCCGGTGGCAAATCCAACGATGTTGGCATTGCCGGTCACTGCGCTGGTAAATGCGGTCATGGCATTGCCGTTTGCTTTGCGAATTCTTGTGCCCGCCGCACGAGATGTATCTTCACGATATGGGCGCTTGGCACTCTCGCTGGATATGGGCGGATGGGTTTTCTTTAAGCGCGTCATGCTTCCCCGTATGCGCCCGCAGATCGGGTTTGCCGCAGGTCTCGCTGCCGCGCTTTCCATGGGCGATCTCGGAGTGATCGCGCTTTTTGCCGACGCACAGGTTGCCACCCTGCCCCTTCAGATTTACCGCTTGATGGGCGCTTATCAAATGCAGGCCGCAGCGGGCGGCGCATTGATATTGCTGATCCTATCGATGGGAGCATTCTGGGCTTTGGATCGCGGAGGGCGGTGGCATGCTGAAGCTTGAGAACTGCGTTCTTGGGAACGGCAATTTCGTTTTGCGCGCCAATCTCCAGATCGAGGCCGGAGCGAGTGTCGCGATAATTGGCCCCTCGGGGGAGGGAAAAACCACCCTTCTGGAAACCATCGCCGGGTTCCGCGATCTGAAAGAAGGGCAGATATCGTGGCAGGGTCGAGACATGACCCATATCCCGCCGGGAAAACGCCCATTGGCAATGTTGTTTCAGGACGGCAATCTCTTCCCTCATCTAAGTGCCGAGCGGAACATAGCCCTGGGGATCCGCCCGAAAGGTCGCCTTTCAAAGGCCGAAGAGGTACAGGTACAGGATGCCCTGATGCGAGTTGGGTTGTCCGGGATGGGTGATCGTAAGCCTTCCCAGCTGTCCGGCGGGCAACAAAGCCGCGTCGCCTTGGCTCGCGTGCTTGTGCAGCGGCGACAGTTGCTTTTGCTGGACGAACCGTTCGCCGCCCTTGGTCCCGCACTGAAAGCGGAAATGCTGGATCTTGTTTCCAATCTGGTTAACGAGACCAATACAACCTTGTTGATGATCAGCCATGATCCCCAAGATGCGCGTCGTATTGCAAATCAGACAATCCTGGTCACGGATGGGCTCGTGCATCCTCCGGCAGTGACAACGCAACTTTTTGAAACTCCCCCTCCGGGCCTGCGCGATTACCTGGGCTAGGGGTGCTCCGAACGGGCGACCACCAGCGATCGCAACCACGGATCGGTCCGTTCGCGATCGAAACCCAACCTGAGTATGAAGTTGTACGACCAAAGGCTGATGATATCGCGATGGAAGTTTGCACAATAACCTCGAAATACAGCTGATATCGGTAGGGTTGTCGAGATCTGAATTCGGTCCGGGTCAAAAAACGGTCCTGGTTTTGGCGCTAGCTCGCTATCACGTGACCGCCTCAGACTAGACGTATTGGCGGTCACTGCTTAACGTTCTGATAAGAATTTAATAATGGGAGGATAATATGTTCAAAATAGCGACCGGCACGATCTTAGGCGCAACAATAGCACTGTCTACCCTTGGGAGTGCTACCACTGGCAACGCTCAGGAGATGTCATTTTTCATTACAAGTGACGGGGCTGGCGACGGTGCGAATTTCGGCGGATTGGAAGGTGCTGATGCGCATTGCACGAAACTTGCCGAAGCTGCCGGATCTTCGCGAACATGGGCCGCATATCTGAGCGCAAGCATGGTGATTGACCGCAGCAGCGGAAGCCCCAAAGTAACCAACGGCATCAGCGCAAGAGACCGGATCGGATCAGGCCCGTGGTACAATGCCAAAGGTGAGATGATCGCGAAAGATGTGGACGATCTGCACAGTGCCAACGCGAATATCAACCTTGAAACCGGGCTGGACGAAAACGGCAATCCTATCAATGGACGAGGCAGCAAGCCGAACGAACATGACATCCTTACAGGAACAGACTCGAACGGACATTTCTCGACAGCTGGCGGGGATACGACCTGCGGCAACTGGACAAGCAACGGCGAGGGTTCTGCAATAGTCGGTCACCATGACCGGGCCGGGCTGAACGACTCCCGGAATATGGTGTCGTGGAATTCCTCGCATGCCTCAGTAGGCTGTGGCGAAGGGGACCTTCCCAAGACCGGCGGCGCAGGGTTGCTGTACTGCTTCGCAATCGATTGAGTCTGCGACACCTGTACTTGGTTAACATGTGCCAAGCATAGTCGAACTGTCACATCTTTAGTAGCACAAGCGCCATCGCTGCGACGGTGGCGTCGTGAGCTGCCCCTACGAAATTCGGACACTGACATTGTCTGACGAAAGTTCTCGCTTTTCGTCATCAAAAAAATATGCGGTGCGCCGATCACATCTGCAGGGTGAAAGTCCAGGGCAGCAGGGCGTTGAAATCGGATTGCTTGTGCCCGATTGCGATGGCGGTCAGGGTTTTGGCAAGCCACGCGGCATGGGGATCGACGCTGTTTGGCTCCAGTTCCACGCGACCGTCGCCAAGGAACACGGTCAGGCCTTCCCGGTATTTGGCAACGTAGCTCTGGGTCTCACCGATGAGTGATTTGGCGAAAATCCAACGTTGCCGCCGACGACGAGATACCGGGAACAGGATCAGAGGTCACAACCAAAGGTGCAAAGTCGGGCTCTGGACGTGTTGCGGTTTGATGCCGCTCCTTTGATAGCATTTAGCCCGAATTGAACCGCCTGCCCGTGTGTCCTGCAGAGAGGATGAGCGCGGTGCTGGAACACATCAAGGCCGAGCAGGACAACACCCCGCCGAAGAAACGCTGCGCCAAGGAAGCCCGCAAAGCCAGCCAGAGCTGCGATGTCTGAGGTCTCCGCCCTGTCGGGCTTTGCTCACCTCAGCGCCCAGTTGGGACATGTCCATTTTGCAGAACCAGCGACATTTCTACTTGGTTACAACATTCTCCACGCGCAGGGGGGCGCTACCCTGAACAGCAACCTGTGCCCTTCACGGAGAACCGGGCAATCCGGCCAAACCTGTACGGGTCGACCGTCAACCGATGTCAGGATCTCGCACCGGATCATGATCGCCCGCCATTGTGTCGTCAAAATGGATATGTGAAACTTCCCAGAAGACAATTAGAGGTATATCCAGTTGAGGAGTGCCGTCACGATGACGGGCAAGATGAAGAAAACCGGCGGCGCCTTCTTGTCGATGCTGCACCTGGACAGGCGAACCAAAACACCCCTTACCCGACAACTTGAGAACAAGATACGCAAAGCGATCCTGAATGGCTCCCTGCCCCAGGAAACGCGCTTACCTTCAACCCGCCAATTGGCACAGGATCTTGGTGTATCACGTCTTACGATCAAAAACGCATTTGAACAGCTTGTCACCGAGGGTTTTCTGGAATCACACACAGGCTCAGGCACTTACGTGGCAAACTTGTCACCTGGCGATCTGCCGATCGAAGTCTCTCCCTCGCGGCGATTGCATCCCTCGCTCAACCTCGGCCCTGTATCACCCCATATAGAGCAGATCCTCGGGTCGCGCTCGACAACCCGACTTGACCAGGTCTCGGCGTTCAGACCGGGTATTCCGGCCCTGGATCTTTTTCCGCGCCGTGCCTGGGCCGAGGCGCAATCTCGCGCAACCCGCAACCAGGATTCAGCTTTGCTTGGATACGGCCCCCCAGGTGGGCTTGAAGAGTTGAAACGTGCGATTGCCGGCCATGTCAGGGACAGCAGAGGTATCGAATGCGACGCGGACCAGATCGTCGTGACAGCCGGTGCTCAACAGGCTTTTTCAATTGTTCTCATGACCCTTCTGACGCGCGGCAACACCATATGGATGGAAGATCCGGGCCACATTGCATTTCGGGATACCGCGCGGCTTCAGGGGTTGAACGTTCGATCCGTACCGCTTGATAGCGAAGGTTTTTCAATCGCCTATGCCGTCGCCAATCATGACCCCTGCAACCTGATATTTGTCACTCCGTCGCACCAACACCCGCTTGGCATGACGATGAGCCTCCCTCGCAGAATGGAGTTGCTGGAACTGGCGCGCGATCAGAAAGCGTGGATTGTCGAAGACGACTATGACAGCGAATTCCACTATGAAGAGCGCCCCCAACCCGCCCTCAAGGCACTCGACCCGAACGCGGGAATTCTCTATGTCGGCAGCTTTTCAAAAACAATGTTTCCTGCCATTCGGCTTGGCTATCTGATTTGCCCGCCCGGATTTAGCGGCGCCTTTGCCACCGCTGGAACATTGCTAAGTCAGAATGTATCGCTCCTCCAACAAAAGGCGATGGCTCTTTTCATGCAGGATGGGAGTTACAATGCTCATATCCGAAAGATGAAACAAGCATACCGACAGCGTCGCGATCTTCTTGTCACAACCTTGACGGATCACGCAGCAGATATTCTGGAATCAGCACCTTGCAAGGCGGGTATCCATCTTTTTGCAAGGTTCAACGATACCACGATATCCGATCGTGAAATGGCAAAGCGCCTTTGGGATGCCGGCATCGATTGCCTGCCGGTCTCGATCTTCAGGGATCAGGCGCCTGTTGCCCCCGGCCTTCTGCTGGGGTTTGCCTGCGCACCGGAACAACAGATTGTCGAAAAGACCATGCAAGCTGTTGTTTGCCTGAAACGTGGTGTTCAGCTCACATGAACAGCTGGAAAGGCCCCGTTGCCGGGGCCTTTTCGCCTTCTTCCCAGTTTATCATGTTGGCCATGGCAGGGAGTATGTTTTGACGTTTGTGAAGAACTTCATGGCTTCGATGACGCCTTCTTTTACGCCGTTTCCGCTGTCCTTGATGCCGC
>NZ_JBQFQP010000022.1:0-64828 GCF_056536925.1 Ruegeria sp. CI1
CTTGGTTCCGGGTTTCTTTCTCATCTCCACTCCTTGGCGGTTACGATGAGCCAGAAACCCTCTCTTATCAAATCGACCTAAACTGTCCCATTGGTGCTGACGTCAGACAGCGATAGCCAAACGACGGGTTCTCCTCGATCATGGACTTGATCGGCGCAATGAACCGATCGTCCAGCTTCGGCGCGGCCTTCATCGGCTTGTAGTAGACCGTGCGGCGCGGAACTCCGAACCAGGTGCAAAGCCTGGAGATCGGCACGGCGTCACCATCAGCGAGAAGGCCCTCATGAAGCGCCCGGAGCTCCAGCATGGCTTCGCCGTAAGCTTCCTGAAGGTCTTTGAGCTGCTTTCCATATTCCTGTCGAACGTCGAGCGGATTGGTCTTCAGGGCGTTCTCCATGCCCTTCTTGGCATCATCAACCCAACTCTCGATCTCTGATGGTGCAAGGTCGTAAGTCCGGCTCGCCTCGGCCACCGTCGTCTTGCCCTGAATGATCTCAACGACCAGCGCTGATTTGCGCCTAGCCGTCCATCGTTTCACTGCCTCTGTCATCGTATCGCTCATTGCTAGGTCCTTTCTTATAGCATGAGCAGGATTTCACTGGCTCGATACAGATGGCCGTAGCTCTGCGGCAGCCTCCCAAAGGCTGCCTCCGCCACACGGACCGTGGCAGCCAAAACTGCGCCCACAATTATCAGAAGCTCTTGCGTCAGCACGGCTTCCAAGTATCGATGAGCGGCAAAGGCAGCTGCTATGACAACTCCGCCTCCGAGACGTTCTTCAAGACGATCAAGGCGGAAATATTCTGGCGAAGATCGTTGCAAACGTGCAGAGACGTCGAACTGGCCATCTTCCAATACATCAACGGCTTCAACAATCCGCGACGGCAGCACGAAATCGGGACAGGTCCAGACTGAACACCCGGCCAGCGATCGAGACCTTGTCAGTTTGTAGTATCAACAGGTAGAACAATCATGGCCGCGATTGGTTGTTTCGAATTCTGCCGATACAACGCCACTGGTTTGTAGACTGTCGGAGCAATGGTCCCGTGATCCTAATCCGCTTGTTATTGGCGTTGGCGCTTGTATCGGTGAATGCTGTTGCGGCATTTGCGGAAAAAAGGGTTGCCTTGGTAATCGGTAACTCTGCTTATCAGGCGGTCAGCCCGTTGGACAATCCGATCAATGACGCATCAGATCTGGCAATTGCGCTAGAAGGGCTGGGATTTGAAGTATTTCTTGGTACGGATTTGCAACAAGCCGAAATGACGGCGATGGCTGACGCTTTTGCATCTGCTGCAGCGGATTCTGATGTCTCGTTGTTCTTCTACGCGGGTCATGGTTTTCAGGTCGAAGGGCAAAACTATTTGCTTCCTGTAGATGCCAAAATCTCATCGGCTCAAGATGTCGTCACACAGACTGTACCGATCAGCGAGTTCATCGCGCGTATGGAGAAATCGAAAGGTGTTCGACTGATTTTTTTGGATGCTTGCCGAGACAACCCGTTTGAAGACTCCGGTTTGAATGTGGGCGGTGACGGACTGGCGCGGGTCGGCAGTTCGGCTGATTTTCTTTTCGCGTATGCCACCCAACCAGACAATGTTGCCTACGACGGAACCGGAAGGAACAGCTTTTTTACGGAAGCTATGCTCAGCCATATTTATACTCCGGGACAGGATATTTCAGATATGATGATTTCGGTGCGCAGGGATGTTCTTGCAGCGACCGGAGGGCGGCAGATTCCTTGGGATAATTCCTCAATGACGCGGCAGTTCCGCTTTGACAACAGTCCGGCAACTGCTTCCGAAGAAACCCTGCTGTGGCAAGTGGCGGCAAGTGCGCAAGACCCAACGCTCATGCAGCTATATATGGATCGCTACCCCCAGGGATCTCACACTGGCGAGGTCGAGGCCTTTCTGGATCAGTTTGAACAGATTGGAGCGCGAACCCGTGCCCTCGCGGTAGAGGATGAGGACGCTCAAGCCGAACGTTTGTGGAAGCTCGCACAACGCAGCCGGATGCGTCCTTTGCTGGAATTCTATATTGAGCAATATCCGGATGGTTCTCATTCAACCCAAGCCAAGCGATTGCTTCAGTCGATTCCACGACCCGAGGATTCAAGCCCTGGTGGAATCTGTGAAAGGCTGGCAACCCATCCTCGCGACCGAACGGCCAGTATCCCTGGTGTTCCGTTTGACCATCTGAAACAAAACGCCATGACGGCCATTCAGGCATGCAGCGCTGCGACCGTGCAATCACCAGATTTGCCCCACTACGTCGCTTTGCTGGCCCGAGCAACAATTGCGAGCGGTGATTTGGACAGGGCTGTGACTCTGTATAAGCAGGCTGCTGAGCGGGGTGACTTGCGCGCTATGGTATCGTTGGCGCAGCTCTATGAAAGCGGAACCGGAGTGTCTCGGAATACGGACCAAGCACTGGCGTTGTATGAACGCGCTGTCGAAGGCGGCAGTTTTGATGCGATGATCAATCTGGCTGTGATTCTGTTCCAAGGTCAAATTGTTGCCAAAGACGAACAGAGAGCGATATCCTTGCTCAAGCGCGCTGCTGATGGCGGTTCCCCCAAGGCAACTTTCAATTTGGGGGTATTGGCGCAGGATGGCATAGCTGGAATACCATCGCAGGCTCTTGGTTTTTTTCAGAAAGCGGCACGCGAGGGCGAATACCAGGGTTTCCTGGCCGCTGCTATTCTGTTGGACGAAGGCCGGGGTGTGCCACGGGATGCGACGCAAGCCGCTCGTACCTTGTTGCGTGGAGCCGCAGAAGATGACGGAACAATCATCAAACAACTGACCCAGGTATCCGACCAGTGGAAACGACAGACAATCATGGAAGTACAAAGACTGCTGCAGGAAGCGGGGCTGTACACCAGTGTGATCGACGGCCTGCCGGGACCGAACTTTACTTCGGCATTGCAGAGCTGGCGCAGTGGCGGTTTTAACCCGCTAGTCCTAGCGGAGAATTAAGCGGTTACATGATTTTGAGACATGGGTTTGGTCAAATCCGACCGAGCTGCCAATTTGCGTGAATCCCACTCCAGGCGCTTAGCGCGGATGCGTCGTAAGCGTCCGTTGAACCCGACCTAACGCGTGCCGCTAGCGGGGGCTAAGTGTCCACCATCGATAGTGGACACTAAGGGGCACTCTATGAGCGGGCGGAAGAAGCGGTTTTGGGCGGATGAGGAGAAGCGCGAGATTTGTGCGCAGGCGGTTACGCCGGTGACTAGCAACTGTATGATCTACAATACCCAAAAGCGACGTAATCGGTTGAGCAGGTTTGCGCGCCTGAATCTTTGCCAAACGTACGCGAATATCCTCGTACTTGTCAAACGCAGCCCGAGCCGAATTCATAGCTATGCCATCTCCGGGCAGCGATCCAGCCACGTGTACCCCCGTTCAATCAAGCGGCGCTGAACACGACCGGGATAGTCCGTGACGATGGAATCGATCTGCAGATCGATCATTTGATCAATGGCTTCTGGTTCGTTAACGGTCCAAACCGCGACGCAAAGATCAAGTTCACGCGCACGCGCCATGTCGGTGGCGGTAATATCCGAGTAGCGCGGGCACCAAAACTGGCCACCCGCCTGGTATACCAAATCGGGTAAACTCACCACCCCACTGCTCAGATCCGGGCCAACCGACTTGGAAGAGTCCTCACCGATCTCGTCTTTGTTTGTGGGTAGCTCAGAAAGGTAGGAAGTCGGGATATCAGGTGCTTGATTGCGACACTCACTCAATAGGTTCCAGTCAAAACTGTGCAAGATTGTTTTTTCTTCTAGATTCGCGGTGCGAATGTCGGCAACGACTGCGGCAACCAAATCCCTGCGCCACTCGAAATCATTCAGAATTTCAGGGTCCGACTTGATTTCCAGCATTAAATGAACATCGCGATGTTCAGGCTGGTTAACTAGATCAAACAGTTCGCTCAGGCGCGGTATACCTATGCCGTACAGAAATGCCTGATCTGGGAAGCGTTTACCATAGTCGCTTTGTCCATCCAATCCTCCTACATCGAACCTCGAAAGCTCTGTCATGGAAAGAGAGGAAATCTTACGCTCTTCTCCGCGCAGCCACTGTCCGTTCGGATCACGAACCATGGCATTGCTAAGTCGGTGATTGTGCGTGACGACAGGAACCCTGTCCCCGCTCATCGCAACATCGAACTCCAATAGCTTGACACCGCAGGAAAGTGCGAACTCAAATCCCGCCAAGGTGTTTTCCGGCAGAATTCCACGTGCCCCACGATGACCGATGATGCGGATGGTTCGGGTATCGCCCGAAAATGCCTTGATCTGAGGAAATCTCATCCGAGTCACATTCGTTTCTCGGTTGCAGGGTCAAACAGATGCACCAAATCCGGATCGATCGAAAACCGCCGAGTTTTCCCTTGATTGATGGTTGTATGTCCCGGAACGGACGCAATCAGTTCTTGATCTGAGTTTTGCAGGCGCCCGTGCAAAAGGGTGTTGGCTCCTAGTTGCTCCAGGAGATCAATTTCCAGTGCGATAGGCCCACCTTCATTCGGGATCAGATGTTCAGGGCGCAGGCCAACGATTGCTTCGCCAGTGAACTGTGTGCCCAACGGAATCGCCGCGTTATTCGGTAAGATAGCCTGACCTTCATCAACCTTGACCTTTACGAAGTTCATGGCAGGACTTCCAATGAAGCCGGCGACAAATATCGATTCCGGTTTGTCATATAGTTCGATTGGTGTTCCGAACTGTTCCACATAACCGCCATTCAACACCATGAGCCGATCTCCCAAGGTCATGGCTTCGACCTGATCGTGAGTCACGTAGATCGAGGTAACACCTAGCCGTTGTTGCAGCTTTCGGATTTCCAAACGCATCTGTACTCGCAACTTGGCATCCAGATTGGAAAGCGGTTCGTCAAACAGGAAAACCTGCGGATCTCTGACGATCGCCCGACCCATGGCGACACGTTGGCGCTGTCCGCCGGACAACTGACGCGGCTTCCGGTCAAGGTACTGTCGGATCTCAAGAATGTCCGCAACGTCTTCGACCCGGCGGGCAATTTCGTCTTTCGGCAGTTTGCGGATCTTAAGGCCGTAGGAGATGTTATCTCGCACGGACATATGCGGATACAGGGCATAGTTCTGGAAAACCATTGCAATGTCGCGTTGCGCGGGTTCCAGATCATTCACGCGTTGATCTCCGATGCGGATTTCGCCTGATGTCACGGTCTCCAGTCCGGCAATCATTCGCAAAAGGGTGGACTTACCACAGCCCGAAGGGCCGACGATGACGATAAATTCGCCATCAGCAATCTTTCCTTCGATGTGGTGCAACACTTCGGTCTGCCCATAGGATTTGACGAGGTCTTTTAGGTGGATTTCAGCCATTGTGGGCACCCTACTTATCTGTTTCCGTCAAGCCCTGAACAAAGAGCCTTTGCATCGCGATGACGACGATAATCGGTGGGATCATCGCCAACAGCGCGGTCATCATGATGATGTTCCAAAGCGGCGTTTGTTCGGCGGCTTCAAGCATCTGCTTTATCGACATCACGATTGTGGTCATCGATGTGTCGGTTGTAATCAGCAGCGGCCACAGATACTGGTTCCAGCCGAAAATGAAGAGAATTACGAACAAAGCCGCAATATTCGTCCGCGACATCGGCAGTAGAATGTCCCAAAAGAAACGCATCGGGCCTGCACCGTCGACGCGTGCACTTTCCAGCAATTCGTCGGGTACCGTCAGAAACACCTGCCGGAACATGAATGTAGCCGTTGCCGACGCGATCAACGGGATCGACAACCCCCAGTAACTGTTCAGCATTCCAAGATTGGCGACAACTTCGAAAGTAGGAAGAATCCGTACTTCGACCGGCAGCATCAAGGTGATGAAGATTAGCCAGAAACTCAGCATGCGGAACGGGAACTTGAAATACACGATGGCAAAGGCCGATAGTAGTGAGATTGCGATTTTGCCGATCGCTATCATCATGGCCATTGCCAGGCTGTTAAGCAACATCAGCCATACAGGGGCTATTTCGGTTCCTCGCAGACCTGCCCCGAACAACGTTTGTTTGAGGTTTTCCCATAGGTAACTCCCCGGCAGTAGAGGTAGAGGGGCTTGGCTCATGCGCAATTCGCTGTGAGTTGCCGCAACAAAGGTGATCCATACAGGTAGCGCAATGGCGACGACGCCCAGGATCAGAACGATGTGGGTGACCAGATTTGTGATAGGTCGGTTCTCGATCATCAGTATTCCACCTTTCGCTCGACATAGCGGAACTGGATCACAGTCATGGCGATGACAAGAACCATCAGGATGACCGACTGCGCCGCCGACCCCCCAAGATCGAGGCCTACGAAACCATCATTGAATACCTTGTAGACAAGAATTGTGGTTGACGTTCCGGGGCCTCCTTGTGTGACTGCATGGATAATCCCGAAGGTTTCAAAAAAGGCATAGACCATGTTGATCACCAGCAAGAAAAAAGTCGTGGGTGAAATCAGTGGGAAAATAATTGTCCAGAAACGGCGCGATGGGCCAGCGCCGTCGATTGCTGCAGCTTCGATAACACTGTTCGGGATCGACTGCATCGCCGCAAGATAGAACAGAAAGTTATAGGCAACCTGTTTCCACGCGGCGGCTAGAATAACAAGAAACATGGCTTGTCCGCCGCTAAGGTAATGGTTCCATTCGATTCCGACGAATTCAAGGAGGTATGGTAAGATACCCAACGTGGGATTGAACATAAAAACCCAAAGCGCGCCCGCCAGAACCGGAGCAACGGCATAGGGCCAGATCAGCATCGTACGATAGAACAAGGCGCCGCGCAGCACCCGCTGGGCAAATCCTGCCAAGAACAACGCAAAGATCATCGAAAGCGCCGCGACGGCCAACGAGAAGTATGCGGTCCGCCAGAACGTCGCAATGTAACTTTTGTCTGACCAGAGCAGTTCATAATTTTCCAGCCAAACGAATTCAGTTCCGAGACCAAACGCGTCTTCGATGAGAAACGATTGATAGACTGCCTGGCTGGCGGGCCAAATGAAAAACACCAAGGTGATGACAAGCTGCGGCGCCACAAGGACATAGGGCAGCGGCGACGTCGGGAAATGCACGCGCTTCAGCATGGCGGACTCCAGATGGCGTCAGACCCCGCAGGGCATTACCCTGCGGGATCAACAAGTTGTATAGTATCAGTTTGCCGTGCGTTCGAATTTGCGCAGCAGATCGTTGCCGCGTTCCACAGCCGCATCAAGCGCCTCGGCGGCGGATTTGTTGCCAGCCCAGACTTCCTCCATCTCTTCGTTGATCACGTCGCGGACCTGAACGAAGTTGCCAAAGCGCAAACCTCGGCTGTTCGGAGTTGGCGTGTTTAGGCTGAGCTGCTTGATTGCGGTATCTGTGCCAGGATTCGCATCATAGAAACCCTGTTCTTTGGACAAAACATATGCGGCGGTGGTGATCGGAACATATCCGGTCTCCTGATGCCACCACGCCTGCACTTCGGGCGAGGACAGGTATGTCAGGAACTTGGCGACGCCGGGATATTCGGCTTCGTCCCGCCCACTCAGAACCCACAAGGTTGCGCCCCCGATGATCGAGTTTTGCGGCGCGTCGGAAACCGACGTGTCCAGCGGCAACATTGTCTGGCCAAATTCGAACTCAGCTTGTGATTTGATCGAGCCGTAATAGGCTGACGAGTTCATCCACATTCCGCATTCGCCATTTGTGAACATTGGCAAGCTGTCGCCGCGACGCCCGCCATACACGAACAAGTTGCCGTCGGACATGGACGCGATGTCGTCCAGACGCGCCGCGACTTTTTCGTTGTTAAAGGTGAATTCGGTGTCAAACCCGGCAAAGCCGTTTTCCTTCGTGCCGATCGGCATATTGTGCCATGCCGAGAAGTTTTCGATCATAACCCAGGATTGCCATCCAAAGGAAAGCCCGCATTTCATGCCGTTGTCGACCAGCTTCTGAGCCGTCTCCTTGACTTCGTCCCAAGTGGCGGGAACCGAAGCACCGGCTGCATCCAGCGCATCCTTGTTGTACCAAAGGACAGGCGTGGAGCTGTTGAACGGCATTGAAAGCAGTTCGCCCTCAGGAGTTTGATAATAGGACACCACCGCCGGCAGATAGTCGCCGCCATCAAACGGTTCACCGGTATCGTTCATCAGTTGTTCCACGGGATAAATGGCGCCCTTTGCGGCCATCATGGTGGCAGTGCCAACTTCGAACACCTGAACGATTGCCGGGTGCTCCTTGGCGCGGAAGGCCGCAATCGCAGCGGTCATGGTTTCAGTATAGTTTCCCTTATATACAGGGACGATCTTATAATCACTTTGCGTCGCGTTGAAGTCCTCTGCAATCTTGTTGACCCGCTCTCCGTTTGTGCCGCCCATGGCGTGCCACCACTGAACTTCGGTCTGAGCCAGCGCGGTCGTTGCCATCGCCGCTGCTATGGAAGACGCTACAAAAATGGATTTGACAGACATTGTTACCTCCCGATGCGTATGTATGACACAGCATTTGAGCAACTAAACCAATAATGCAAGCAAAAGTTTTTTGACAAATAATATAACAAAATATTATCCACAAAGCATCGATACCTGGCGCAGGTGGACGGATGAAATTCAAACTCAGGCAACTCGAAGCCTTTCAAGCAGTGGCGCAGACCGGATCGATGACCCGAGCTGCACAAGTGCTGGAAGTATCGCAACCTGCGGTAAGTCGACTACTGTCGGATTTTTCAAAAACCGTGGCTGTAGATCTGTTCGTTCGCGAAGGCGGGCAATTGGTCCCAACCAGTGAAGCGAGGTACCTGTTATCCGAGGTTGGGCGCATCTTTGACAGTTTGCGCCATTTGGAAGATCTCAACCGAGACCTGTCGGAGCGCACGGCTGGTCACTTGAGAATTGCGTGTCTGCCGGGGTTTGCCACCAGTCATCTGCCTGCTGTTCTTGCCGACTTCTTGAAGGAAAGACCCGGTGTAACGGTAACGCTGGAACCAGATCGGCCAGAGCGCATCCTTGAGTGGATTGTCGGAGAGCAATACGATTGCGGTATCACTGACGGATTTACTGGACACCCCACTGTTGAAAGCGAAGACATAAAAATTCGAACAGTTTGTGTCGTCCCTGAGTGGCATCCTCTAGCCGAAAGAGAAATCATCAACCCGATCGATCTGCAAGCCGAGAAAATCATCCACACTCGTCGGGACAGTAACTTTTTTGGCCATCTGTCGACGGCCTTTGCGGATTATGGAGTGCTGATCAATTCGTGGATTGAAGTTCGACAATTCACCACCGCCTGTATGTTTGTCAGTCAAGGGCAGGGGGTTTCTGTTGTATCGTCTCTGGACGCCGAACCATTTCGCGGAAAAGGATTGGAAATACGGGAGTTCGAACCCAACGTTCCACATCGGCTTTCGATCTTAAAGCCAATTGCGGGAAGCAGGTCATTGCTGGCTTTGGATTTTTTGGATGCTTTTGTAGAAAGCCTTTCACCGTTCCGGTGTGCTGACGAGTATGGTGCGCGAACCCGCACAAGCGGGCGCGCAGGAAAGCCAGCGGGGAAATAGTGTCAGTGGTGGCCCCAATGGCTTTGCGCCAAAAGCGCGGCTTCGGTGCGATTCCGGACATGCAGCTTTTGTAAGATTGCAGTCATATAGTGCTTAACAGTTTTTTCTTGCAGATCGAGGGCCAACCCGACTTCCTTATTGCTTTTTCCCTGCGAGACCAGCCGCAAGATGTCTTCTTCCCGTTTCGACAATGTACCAATGGGGTTGGCCCGTTCAACTGGTTGGCGCGGACGGTTCATCCGAGTCAGAACCTTGGCGGCCAGGGAGGGTGCAACATAGCTGCGGCCCGCTACCAAATCTGTCAAGACCCGGATCAACTCACGCGAGCCAACTCCTTTGAGCACATAGCCTGAAGCACCGGCAGAAAGTGCCGCCAGAATAGAGTCATCATCTTCGGAAACTGTGAGCATGGCAACCAACGCCTTGTGTTCACCCTTGGCTATTTGGGTCAGAGCCCATTGCCCCCCGTCCGGCATGGACAGATCAAGCAAGACCAGGTCGGGCTTCAGACTGGAAGTCATTTCTACGGCTTCCTTTCCGGTCGTCGCTTGCCCGACGACTTCGAAATCCTTACTTTCGTCCAAGGTGCGGGCAACGCCTTCGCGAAACAGCGGGTGATCATCGGCCAATACGACGCGGGTTTTGATCATCTGTGATCTCCTGTTTCAAACATCATGCAAATCTCGCCGCCGCCTTCCTGTCGGTTTGATGTGCGGAAAGTGCCGCCAAGGCTTTCAACGCGGTCGCGCAATCCGCTTAGGCCAAGGCCGAGACTGGGACCATCCGGTCCGAACCCTGTGCCGCGATCCCTCACGGCAAGTGACAACGACTGCTTGTCGCATTTCATTTGGACTTCCAAGCCGGTTCCGCCACCATGGCGCGAAGCATTATTCAGGCCTTCCTGGACAAAGCGATATATACAGATCCTTTCCGCTGGAGATGCATGGAAACTTTCACATTCACATAGAACAGAAACGTCGTGTTCCGAACGGTTCTCATGAGCGCTGACAGCTTTTGCGACAACGTCACAAAGCTGGATATCAGCGATATTGGGCAAAGACAGGCCCTGCGATATGAAACGTACTTCTTCCATGGCCTGTTTCAAGGCCTCGTTGACACCATCAAGTTCGGAACGAGCAGCATCATCGGTTTGCTTTTCGCGCAAATCGTCAAGGCGCAGAGCCGCGAAAGCCAGATATTGCGCCGGACCATCATGCAAATCGGCTCCGATCTGAAGTAGCGCGTGCTCTGTACTGGCCGCCGATCTGGCCGCCGCTTCCTGAACCCGTCGACGCAGATCGAGATTGCGTGCGGACAAAGCTCGTAAATCCCGGAACTGCGAATTCAATCCTGCGCGTTGGCGCTCTATCGTGCGGCTGCCGCGGCGCACGATCAGGTATAACGCAGCTCCGATAGCCGATATGACACCAACCACAGTTGCCCAAGCGGTTTGGCGCGCGGCGACGAGATCGTTACGTAGCTGCGGGTTAGCCTCATAAATCTCCGCCACAGCGATAACTTCGCCGGTCCATACCTCATGGATCGGGGAATAGACCTCCAACAAAGGTAGGCCAAGCGCACTTTCGTTTTCAGCCTCTTCGTCACCAACTTCCTCGAATTCACCGCTCACTTGGCCTTGCCAAGCTGCTTTCAAGGGCGGGGTGACTTCAAACACTCGGTTGATCAGACTGCGGTCTGATGCTTCGACAATGCGCCCGCCTTTTTTCCAGATTTTGTAGGATACGATGCGCTCACCAAGCGGTGTGTTATTGAAAATCTCATCCAGAGCGCGCTGAGCGTTTTCAGACAGCTCATCGCTGTCGGCAAGCTGTTGCGAGATCGGAGAGACAAAGCTCTCCATATAAAGCGCGGTTGCGTTTGCGGTATTGCGGACGACGCTTTCTTCGATCCGGCGAGTGACTATTGCTCCGACGATAAGGGCTGCGAAGACCAACACCACGCCTCCAGTAAGACCAAATTGAGTGGCCAAAGACATATTCTGCCATAGCGAGGCATATCGCCGAATGATTGTCATATACCCATAATCCTCAACACGTCCGACAAGAAAAGGGACTTTGGTCGGAATGTGCGACCGACTGTGGCCATCGATCAGGCGTCCGGTTTTGATCCAGGTTATTCTTGTGATTCCTGATCATAAGGCCCTGCGAGATCTTGAGGCCGGGTAACAATCGTCTCCGTTGTGATTGTTTTTTGTTATTTTCGTTCCAATAGCGCGGAGTCTCGGTCGCTTCCATTGCTCTGTGAAAAATCCCGTACGAATGAGGTTGATATTGGATACAATATACTAAAAACATCATACAGTTTCCCCGTCAGCGAATGTGACCGGGAAGTTGCCTGAATTCTGATGTGCTGAAGCGATCAGAAATAATAACAAGGGAGTAAACAATGAAATCCAAGATTTTAGCGGCAACTGCCGCAATAGGACTGATGGCGGGACCAGCTCTTGCGGGCGGAACGCTTGTCTATTGCTCAGAAGGTTCACCGGAAGGGTTCGACCCGGCGTTGTTCACGGCGGGCACCACGTTCGACGCCTCATCACACCCCATCTATAACCGCTTGATGGAGTTCGAAACCGGAACCACCAACGTAATTCCGGGACTGGCTGAAAGCGTCGAAGCCAGCGATGACGGTCTTGAATACACATTCACGCTGCGAAAGGGCGTCAAATTCCATTCGAATGACGAATTCACACCCACTCGCGACTTCAATGCCGATGACGTGATTTTCACGTTCGAACGTCAACGGCTTGAAGACCATCCGTTCAACAAAGTGAACGGCGGGACATGGGAATACTTCAACGGTATGGGAATGCCGGATTTGGTGAAATCGGTCGAAAAACTCGACGATCACACTGTTAAGTTCACACTGAATACGCCCGAAGCACCGTTCGTGGCCAATATGGCAATGGACTTTGCCTCCATCCTGTCTGCGGAATATGCGCAGGCAATGATGGATGCGGGTACACCAGAAAAGATCAACACCAACCCGATCGGCACCGGCCCGTTCGAAATGGTGGCGTATCAGAAAGACGCTGTCATTCGCTATCAGGCAAACGCCGACTATTGGAACGGAAAAGCCGATATCGACCAATTGATCTTTGCCATTACTCCCGATGCTTCGGTGCGCTACCAAAAGCTGAAAGCGGGCGAATGCCACGTCATGCCTTATCCAAACCCGGCTGATATTCAGGCGATGAAGGATGACCCCGCCATCAATGTGATGGAGCAGGAAGGCTTGAACGTCGGATATCTGGCGTACAACACCACCATGGCACCCTTCGACAATCCCAAGGTCCGCAAGGCGCTGAACATGGCCATCGACAAAAATGCGATCATCGATGTCGTGTTCCAGGGTTCGGGCCAGGCAGCCAAGAACCCAATCCCCCCGACAATGTGGAGCTACAACGAAGCAATTGTCGATGATGCTTATGATCCAGAAGCTGCAAAGGCAGCTCTGGAAGCCGAAGGCGTTTCGGATCTGAGCATGAAAATCTGGGCAATGCCGGTGCAGCGTCCCTACAACCCAAATGCACGCCGCATGGCCGAACTTATCCAGGCAGACTTCGCCAAAGTCGGTGTGGATGTGGAAATTGTGTCCTACGAATGGGGCGAATACCTGTCGCGCTCGAAGGAGCTGAACCGTGACGGTGCTGTTTTGCTCGGTTGGACCGGTGACAATGGGGATCCGGACAATTTCCTGGCAGTATTGTTGGGCTGTGACGGTGTTGAAGCTTCGAACCGAGCGCAGTGGTGCCATGAGCCGTTCGACAACGTCATCAAGCAGGCCAAGCAGTCCACGGACGTAGCCGAGAGGACCAAGCTTTATGAAGAGGCCCAGGTCATCTTCAAAGAGCAAGCGCCGTGGGCCACTATTGCGCATTCGGTCGTGTTCATGCCGATGGTAAACAACGTGAAGGGCTACAAGGTTCATCCGCTTGGTGGACACATCTTCTATGGCGTGAGCGTCGAATAACCATCTGAACCTGAACCGGGGCTGCAAATGCGGCCCCGGTTCTTTTTGTCTGCGGAGACATAGCCAATGACTGATCGCCTTGCCGATTATCGTCAGGTTGCTCGCGATCTTTCGGTCGATGCGGTGGCCTTGGTGCCCGGGCCGAATTTCACGCGTGCACTTGGCCATAGTTTCATGAGCCATGAACGCCCATTCCTTGTCATCATCCCTGTACAAGGTAAACCTGCGGCCATTGTTCCTAATCTCGAACTGGACAGCTGGGATCTTGTGGCGTTCGAAGGCGACGTTTTTGATTGGAAAGATCAGACGGGGTATTATGATGCTTTTGCGGCTCTTGCAACGCAGCGACCAATCCAAAGGGTGGCCGTCGAAGGTCAAGTGATGCGCGTTTTCGTACATCATGCGTTGATGCAAGCCTATGAAGAACTGCAGATCATTGATGGGGAGCGTGAAATTTCAGGCTTGCGGATGATCAAGTCCGCCGAAGATATTGCTGCTCTCGAAACTGCAATCGCAATTTCGGAGCGGGCTTTGTTTCCTGTTCTGGAGAATGTGCAGATCGGGCAGACGGAGAAACAAGTTGAAGCCGCATTAATACACGCTCTTTTCGCAGAGGGGGCGGATGATATGGCTTTTTCACCTATTGTAGCGGCAGGAGAAAATACGGCCCTCCCGCATGCGCACGCTCGAGAAGATTACAAGATCAAAGCAGGTGATGCTTTGTTGTTCGATTTCGGTGCGAGGAAACATGGTTTTGCCGCCGACATAACTCGGACCGTATTCGTGAAGGAAGCCTCAGATGAGGCGCGAGATGTCTATAACACCGTCCTTGCCGCAAACATGAAGGGTCTCGAAGTGACCTGCGCCGGTGTAACCGCACATCAGATTGACGATGCGGTTACAGGCGTTTTGGAGGCATCGCCTTATGCAGATCGCATTCGCACCAAAACCGGTCATGGGCTGGGGCGAGATGTTCACGAGGCACCCTATGTCATGCGCGGCAATCACACGGTTCTTCCCGCTGGAACTGTGTATACGAATGAGCCCGGCCTCTATGCAGTAGGCAAATTCGGTGTCAGGATCGAAGACGATGTTCTGGTAACCGCAGACGGCTATCGCAGCCTTACAACCTTTCCAAAAGACCTCATGGTCGTGGGACGCTGATGCTACGCTATCTATTTGCAAGATTGGGAACGTTCATTCCGACTTTCATCGGAGTGACGCTGATTTCCTTCATGTTCATCCGGATTCTGCCTGGTGATCCCATTATTGTCATGGCCGGAGAACGCGGCATGACCGAAGAACGCTATCAGGAGATGGTGGAAAAACTCGGTTTCGACAAACCGGTCTGGCAACAATACTCCGATTATCTATTTGGCGTGATGCAGGGCGATCTGGGCGAAAGCTTCGTTACCAAGAAACCGGTTTGGGATGAGTTCTTTTCGCTGTTTCCGGCAACTCTGGAACTATCGATCTGTGCCATGATTTTTGCGGTCGCACTTGGTCTTCCCGCTGGAGTAATTGCCGCTGTGAACCGGGGTAAATTGTTCGACAGGCTGCTGATGTCATCGGCTTTGGTCGGCTACTCGATGCCGATCTTCTGGTGGGCACTGCTGTTGATTATCGTATTTTCGGGCAATCTGGGTTGGACGCCGGTTTCAGGCCGCATCGATTTGATATATTGGTTCGACAACGTAACTGGCCTGATGCTAGTTGACAGCTTGCTTTCGGGGCAGGAGGGCGCATTCAAGTCTGCCGTTCGTCACCTGATCTTGCCGACAATCGTTCTGGGGACAATTCCACTTGCGGTTATTGCGCGCCAGACCCGTTCGGCGATGCTTGAGGTGTTGGGCGAAGATTATATACGCACCGCCCGCGCAAAAGGTCTCAGCCCATCACGTATCAATGGTCTCCATGCGCTGCGCAACGCACTGATCCCGGTCATCACGGTGATCGGCCTTTCGGTCGGAACGCTATTGGCCGGCGCCATTTTGACCGAAACAATCTTTAGCTGGCCGGGTATCGGCAAGTGGATGGTCGACAGTATTTCACGCCGCGACTATCCCGTGGTGCAGGGCGGATTGTTGTTGATCGCAGTGATCGTAATGATCGTAAATCTAATCGTTGATGTGCTGTACGGTGTGATCAACCCCAAGATTAGGAAGCGGTAATGGCGATTCAGACAATTCAGTCACCGACTACCAGCCCGGAACGCCCAAATGCCGTGCGCGAGTTCTGGTACTATTTCCGCGAAAATCGCGGGGCAGTCATCGGTCTTTGGTTTTTTACCGCCTTTGTTTTGTGTGCGGCTCTGGCGCCATGGCTTGCGCCTTACGATCCGACGGAACAGTTTCGCGAACACATCTTGCAACCTCCCGTCTGGGCTGAAGGCGGAAGCTGGGAGTTTGTTCTGGGCACTGACCCGCTAGGGCGAGATATCCTCTCGCGCCTTATCGCCGGGTCGCGCTACTCGTTTTTTGTCGGCATCGTGGTTGTAACCATAGCAGCTTCGGGCGGAATCATTGTTGGTTTGCTCTCGGGCTTTGCGCCCAAATTCGTTGACACATTGATCATGCGGATCATGGATATCATCCTAGCCTTCCCGTCGCTGTTGCTGGCCCTGGTTCTGGTTGCGATCCTTGGTCCGTCGCTAACGAACGCCATGATTGCTATCGCGATCGTTTTGCTTCCGCATTATGTGCGCTTGACCCGCGCGCAAGCCATGTCAGAGCGGCAAAAAGACTATGTGACATCCGCGCAAGTAGCGGGCGCTGGTTTACCGCGTCTGATGTTCATAACCGTGCTGCCCAACTGCTTGGCTCCAATCATAGTACAGGCGGCGCTTTCGTTCTCGACTGCGATTCTAGACGCTGCGGCTCTGGGATTTCTTGGGATGGGTGCGCAGCCACCTACACCGGAATGGGGAACGATGCTGGCTGAGGCACGTGAATTCATTCTACGCGCATGGTGGGTCGTAACATTCCCCGGCCTTGCCATTCTCGTGACCGTACTCGCCATCAATCTTATGGGTGACGGCCTTCGCGACGCACTTGACCCGAAACTGAAGCGGAGCTGATGACATGAGCCTGTTGCGCATCCGCAATCTATCCGTCGATTTTGCCACTTCTTCGGGCCAGTTCCGGGCGGTGGACGGTGTTGACCTGACGCTCGACAAGGGAGAAATTCTGGCTATCGTCGGCGAAAGCGGTTCGGGCAAATCGGTTTCGATGCTTGCTCTGATGGGGCTTCTGCCCTGGACCGCAACGATCACCGCCGACGAAATGTCTTTTGAAGGTCTTGATTTGCGCGGGCTTTCTGCCCGAAACCGTCGCAAGATTATCGGTAAAGATCTGGCTATGATTTTTCAGGAGCCGATGTCATCACTCAACCCCTGCTTTACCGTGGGTTTCCAGATCAAAGAGGCATTGCGAATTCATTTGGGTCTGGACCGCAAGGCCTGCAAGCAACGCGCGATCGAGTTGTTCGACCAGGTTGGAATTCCGGCACCTGAAAGTCGGCTGAACGTGTTTCCGCATCAGATGTCGGGCGGCATGAACCAACGCGTGATGATCGCCATGGCGATCGCCTGTCGCCCCAAGCTGCTGATTGCAGACGAGCCGACAACTGCGCTTGATGTAACAATTCAAGCGCAAATACTTGACCTTCTGGTGTCGCTTCGGGAGGAGACAGGCATGGGGTTGGTTCTGATCACTCATGACATGGGTGTAGTTGCCGAAACGGCGGAGAGGGTGCAGGTTCAATATGCTGGGCAGAAGGTTGAGGAGCAGCCAGTCCGCGACCTGTTTCGCCACCCATATCACCCCTATACTGCGGCGCTTCTGGCAGCGCTTCCAGAGCGGGCAACTTCAAAGCTCTTGCCCTCGATCCCCGGCGTGGTGCCCGGTCAGTTTGACCGGCCAAAGGGATGTCTTTTTGCACCCCGCTGCCGCTATGCCGACGAAAAATGCAACACTGTACCGCCTAGCCCAGATCGAGCTGAATTCGGTCAAGCCCTGTGTCACTATGCTCTAACTGGCCAGAAGGAGACAGCCTGATGACCGCGCCAATCGTCAAAGCAGAAGGGCTTGCACGGTTCTATGAAGTCAAGGAGGGCTTTTTCGCGAAGGCCAAGATAGTCCGGGCACTGGCCGGAGTTGATTTCGAACTCGAGGCAGGTAAGACACTGGCTGTTGTGGGTGAATCCGGTTGCGGAAAGTCCACTCTGGCTCGACTTGTCACCATGATCGAGGAGCCTTCCTCGGGCCGCCTGGCTATCGACGGGAAGGAAGTGACCCCTGCCGTTTGGTCAGGGTTGCGCGAAACCGTTCAGATAGTGTTTCAGAACCCCTACGGTTCGCTCAACCCGCGCCAGAGAATCGGAACTATCCTGATGGAGCCGCTGGTTATCAATCGCCCCGACATTTCCGCTCGGGATCGAGAGGCGAAGGCACGGGAGATGATGGATCTGGTCGGGCTGCGCCCAGAACATTTCGACCGCTTTCCGCATATGTTTTCCGGTGGGCAGCGACAGCGCATCGCCATTGCTCGCGCATTGATGCTGGATCCACGCATTCTGGTACTGGATGAACCTGTCTCGGCTTTGGATGTATCGATTCAGAGCCAAATCCTAAACCTTCTGGTGGAATTGCAAGAACGACTTAATTTGGCTTATCTGTTCATCTCGCATGATCTGTCGGTGGTAAAACATTTCGCCGACGATGTGATCGTCATGTATTTGGGCCGTGCCGTCGAGAAAGCCAGCAAAGAGAATCTGTTTGCCGCACCCAGGCATCCTTATTCCAAGGCGCTTCTTTCAACCACCCCGCGTGCGGATCCGGAGGCAAAGAAAGACCGGATCAAGTTGGAGGGTGAATTGCCGTCCCCAATGAATGTTCCTCCCGGTTGTGCATTTGCACCGCGCTGTTGGAAGGCGACTGATGAGTGCCGCGCCCAAGCACCGCAGATGGAGGGCAATGCGCATCAAGTGGCCTGTTTCCATCCATTGTAAAAGCAATGGTCAGCTTTTGGTGAAGTTCCTGAGCTGCTGAGCCAGAGAATGCTTGGCGCCGAGTATATGCGCGGCCGTCAACTCACCCGCCGCCTTCGAGTCGCCACGTTGACAGGCATCCAGGATTGCCTGATGTTCGCGCGCCGCTCTCGAAAACCCATCGCTAAGTACCATCTGCGCCCTGAGAAAACGATCGATTCTGTCCATCGAGTTACTGATAACGCTCAAGTGGTAGGGCAGGCCGCTCGGTTCATATAAAGTCGCGTGAAAGCGCCTGTTTAGGTCACCATATTCCATCGCATCTGTTGTCTGGTTTGAAAGGGTTAGAAAAGACTGTGCTTCTTCCAAGATATTTTCTGACATGTTTGGAACGGCTTTGCGAATGATTTCGGGTTCCAGCAATGCTCGAAAGTCGAAAATCTCGCCTGCCTCATCCAGCGACATTCCTGCCACGACCGCGCCACGATAACGTTCGGTTTTGACCAGACCTTGTTGTTCCAGCATGGTCAACGCCTCGCGCACTGGTATACGGCTGGTGTTGAACAACTTGGCAATTTCATCCTGCCGCAACGGCTCGCCATCTTTCAAGGCGCCTTCAACGATCGCT
Organism: Ruegeria sp. CI1; assembly: GCF_056536925.1. NCBI lineage: Bacteria > Pseudomonadati > Pseudomonadota > Alphaproteobacteria > Rhodobacterales > Roseobacteraceae > Ruegeria > Ruegeria sp. CI1. Next base: position 19,184 of record NZ_JBQFQP010000022.1, read on the forward strand.
TTGCGTATGGCATTGCACACGATTGTCGCCGTTGATGCAGTCTTGCCGATGTCAATCGCTGGAATCTTTGCCATTGTTCATTTCTTCAGGACCTACGGTTTGTCGCCCGATGCACGTTTCGGAAGCAGCTACAGGAAGCTGCTTCAAGATGCATATAATATTTTCGTAATACTTTCGGCAAATTTTGTGTGCCGGTGCCGCCTCAGAGACGCGGCATCTTAAGTTAACGTCCTTGCTAGACTCATGGTGCGATCTGTTTATGGTCGTTGGGAAACTCGACCGGCGCATTGCGAGGAGACAAGAAATGGATGCTAAACCCGCCACCATCAAACTCGACAAACCTGGTCGTGGTCGTATTTACGATTCGATTCTTGAAACGATCGGCAACACACCTTTGGTGCGACTCGGCCGTTTGGCCGAGCAAGCCGGCTGTCGAGCCGATGTGTTGGTCAAGTTGGAATGTTTCAATCCGATTTCCAGCGTCAAAGACCGCATCGCTGTTGCTATGCTTGAGGAGATGGAACAAGACGGCACCATAAAGCCCGGTAGTGTTATTGTTGAGCCAACATCGGGTAACACCGGTATCGGGCTCGCCTTTGCTTGCGCCGCAAAAGGGTATCGTTGCATCCTGACAATGCCCGACAGTTTTTCGATCGAGCGTCGTAAGCTCATGAAGTTCTTCGGCGCGGAACTGGTGTTGACCCCTCGTGAAAAAGGGATCAACGGCGCTATAGAGAAGGCCAATGAGATCATTGCCGAAACCGAAGGCGCAGTCATGCCATGGCAATTCGGCAATCCAGCCAATCCAGCCATACATCGCCGCACAACCGCTGAAGAGATTTGGGCGGATACTGGTGGTAAAGTGGACGTGGTAGTCATGGGCGTCGGAACTGGCGGCACGTTGACTGGCGTCGGACAAGTCCTCAAAGAACGCAAACCTGAAATAAGGATCATGGCGGTCGAGCCCGAGCTCAGCCAGGTTTTGTCAGGAGGAACACACTCACCTCACATGATTCAGGGTATCGGAGCAGGATTCGTACCCGATATTCTCGATATGGCATTGATCGATGAAGTCCTTTTGGCCAGCAATGACGATGCAATGAATACCGCCCGACGTGCTGCCCGGCTTGAAGGAATTCCGGCAGGTATATCGTCGGGAGCTGCTCTAGCTTGTGCTCTGCGAGTTGCAACAAGGGATGACATGGTGGGTAAAACTTTGGTCACCGTGCTCCCAAGCGCGTCGGAGCGCTATATATCAACGGCCTTGTTTGAAGGTTTGGGAGACGACTAATCTCGAAAACTTTGACCGGCCTTGGCCCCCCCTTTTCTATTCCACTCTGCGCCGAACTGAGTACCACGCACCCGCAAAGGTCATCGTAAGCGAGCTAAATGGGGTCAGCATGCATCTGCTTTGCGGATTGGGCCTGCTCTCAACCAGAATGTGGTAGTTTGCAGGGGCATTTCTCCGCGATTTAAACGATCATCCGAGGCCCTTCCATTTCCTTCACTTATGGTGGTGTCATTTTGGCGGTGTAGTTGGTTGTTACCGGATCCAAACACTTGCGGAACTTCCGCTAAACTGTCCTGAGCCGACTGCGGCAATACCCTCCGCCCTCTCTTCGAGCAGGATAGGAACTTTAGGGTCCTTGACGGTCGAACGCCTGCTCCAAGGTGATCATCATTATCCCACATAGATGAGCGGCACGGTCGCTGGGTTCAGATTCTGGTTCGGGATACCGCATTGAATTTGCACGGTGAACTTCCCTATGAGCTACGTGACCAGGGTGTTTCGTATGGGTGCCGACAAATACTATTGGAGTTTGATTTAAAAATCGGTAAGCTGGTACCAAAATACATTTATAACAGGAGGTGCCATTCCAATGTCGCAGGATCTCAACATCGGGACATCAACCTGCAGGTCAATAAAAGTGGATCAAGCCCGAACCATAGACTTCATGGGAGAAGACTGTCGAGTCTATGCGACACCCTCTCTGGTACGCGATATCGAGGATATCTGTCGGGATCTAATCGTCGAGCATGTGCCTGCGGGGCAAGATTCCGTCGGTACCGTTGTCTCGATTGCTCATACCTCACCCACGTTGCTGGGTATGGAGGCGACGATCACCGTCACCGTCACCAAAATTGATGGGCGAAGAGTTGTCTTTGACATCAGCGCGGCGGACTCAATCGACAGCATATGTAAAGGCCGCCATGAACGCTTCATCGTAGACGTAAACATGACCCGGGAAAAGCTCCGCCGGAAAACTGCCGCTCTGACGGAGAGTTGAGGAATTCGAGCCATGAGTATTTCATCGAGATCGGTGACCGAAAGCGTTCCATCTTATTGCTATCAGTGTGTTGCCGGGCCAGACCTGATGAAAGTTGACGTCATGGACGGCGTACCAGTCCAAGTTCGGCCGAACGGAGAGGCGGCTTTGGTACACCCTGCCCAAGGCAAGGTCTGCGTAAAGGCCTTTGGATTGATCCAGAAGACCAACAACCCCAATCGAATTCGGACCCCGATGATCCGCACCAATCCTAGAAAGGGCAGGGATCAAGACCCAGGTTTTCTGCCGGCTACTTGGGAAGAGGCGCTGAAACTGATCTGCGGCAAGCTTAACGAAGCCCGGGAAAAGGGCCTCAAGGATGAAAGCGGTTTCCCCCGAGTGGCAGCCAGTTTTGGCGGAGGCGGAACCTCCACTGTCTACATGGGCACCTTCCCGGCATTTCTAAAGGCGTGGGGACCCATCGACATGAGCTTTGGCAGTGGACAAGGCGTCAAATGTTATCATTCTGAGCACTTGTACGGTGAGTTCTGGCACAGGGCGTTCACAGTGTCCCCGGATACGCCGTTGGTCGAGATGATCATTTCTTTTGGTGCCAATGTCGAGGCCTCAGGCGGGGTCTGCGGCGTCCGCCGTCATGCGGATGCCCGGGACCGCGGCGTCAAACGAGTTCAGGTCGAACCGCATCTTTCAGTTACTGGCGCTTGCTCCGCAGAATGGGTGCCAATTCGCCCAAAAACGGATCCGGCCTTTATGTTCGCGCTACTGCACGTGTTACTACACGAGGTTGAGCGGCATCAGTTGGATGTATCTTTCCTGAAAGAACGCACCTCCTCACCCTATCTGGTGGCGCCAAACGGATTTTATCTCCGAGACCCAGAAACTCAAAAGCCCCTAATTTGGGATGTCAGATCGAAGCGCGCAGTTGTGTTTGATACTCAGGATACTGATCCGGCGTTGGACGGAGAATTTGTGATCTCCGGCCTGGAAATCGGACCGGATGACAAAAAGTGGTTGCATGACGATGTGACCTGCAAGACTGCCTTTTCCCATCTCGCCGATCATATCAAACCCTACAGCCCAGAATGGGCAGCTGAAATTTGCGATGTGTCAGCTGCGACGATCCGCAAAACAGCGTTGGATTATCTTGCGCACGCCCATGTAGGTGAAACGATCGAGATCGATGGGCGAATGATGCCGTTCCGGCCTGTTGCGATCTCGTTAGGCAAAACCGTTAGCAACGGATGGGGCGGATATGAATGCGCCTGGGCCCGTACGTTGATGGCAGTTCTGATTGGTGGTCTGGAAGTGCCTGGCGGCACCTTGGGAACCACGGTTCGGTTGAACCGCCCGGCGGACAACAGATGGTCCAGCGTCGTTCCCGGTCCGGACGGGTTCATGAATTACCCGATGAATCCGACCCGCAAAGGTGAGTTCCTTGAAAACTCAGGATCACGCCATGCGCACAGTACGCTTATTCCGCTGGCCGCGAATTCTCCATGGTCACAGGCGCTCGGGCCGACGCATTTGGCATGGATGGCGCAAATGCAGGGATTCGAGCATCTACCGACGCCAACACTCCCGGATGTGTGGTTTGTTTATCGGACCAACCCGGTCATTTCCTTTTGGGACACCGCCGCTATCGGCGATGTGATCGCGAAATTCCCGTTTACCGTCTGTTTTGCTTACACAAATGACGAAACCAACCACATGGCCGATGTGTTATTGCCGGAATGCACCGACCTTGAAGGATTGCAGTTGATACGGATCGGGGGCTCGAAATACGTTGAGCAGTTTTGGGAGCATCAGGGCTTTGCGCTTCGCAGTCCGGCATCGAAACCAATGGGAGAGGCGCGGGATTTTACGTGGATTGCAACTCAACTGGCAAAAGGCACGGGACTGCTTGAAGAATACAACAGTGCCATCAACAAGGGCGCCGCCGGGGTTCGGTTGTTCGGTCAGAACTATGACTTTTCGCTAGATTCCACTGACGAACATTCTGTTGAGGACATTTGGGACAAGGCCTGTCGCGCTGCCAGTGCAGAGCTTACGGACGGGGCTGAAAGTCAAGGCTTGGACTACTATCGCAAGCATGGTTTCCGCACCGTACCTTTCGCCAAGGAGCGCTGGTACCTTTATCCTGCGATGGTGGAGAAGGGCCTGAGGTTCGAACTGCCCTATCAGGAGCGCTTGTTACGCATTGGACAAGAACTGAGCACCAGATTGCACGAAATGGGCATTACCTGGTGGGACCGGCAACTGAAAGAATACGAAGCGTTGCCTCATTTCCAAGACCTCCAGAACATATGGGAGCGGGCGATCGAGGCGCAATACAGTGTCAAAATCGGTGATTATCCGTTCTGGCTGCTTTCGACGCGGTCAATGCAGTATTCCTGGGGCGGAAATGTCGGCATCCAGATGATCCACGAGGTCGCATCCAATGTAGCGGGCCACGGCGGTGTGGTCATGAACCCGCAGGCAGCCGCAAGATTGGGACTGTCCGAGGGCGACCGGGTCGAAGTGTACTCGCCGGTGGGCAGTACGAATGGCGCGGTAATACTGCGCAATGGAATTCGTCCCGACACGCTGCTCATGATAGGTCAGTTCGATCATTGGAAAACGCCTTTTGCAAAAGATCTGAAAACACCCAGCATGAACGGCTTGGTTCCGATGTCGCTGGATCTGACAGATGCGACTGGTTCGGGTGCCGATCTTGTTCGGGTGGCAGTCAAAAAAGTGGAGAATGATGTCGCGAGGACGGGAAGATGACAACCTGGACCATAGTCGCTGACCTCAATCGCTGTGTCGGCTGTCAGACCTGCACATCGGCTTGCAAGCACGAAAACGCAACCGCGCCGGGTGTACAATGGCGCAAGGTTCTGGATTTCGAAACCGGCGAATATCCGGAGGTCCACAGGGCATTTCTGCCAGTTGGGTGCATGCACTGCAAAAGCCCGTCTTGTCTGGACGCCTGTCCATCGACAGCAACGCGCAAGCGGGAGGATGGCATAGTCACGATTGACTATGATCTGTGTATCGGTTGTGCGTTTTGCGCGGTGGCCTGCCCGTATCAGGCCCGTTTCCGTGTTGACAAGCCGACCTCGGCTTATGGTGGAAAACCGATGCGACACGAAACCAAGCGCGAGGACCTGTCTCGGCTGGGTGTATCGCAGAAATGCACGTTTTGCGTCGACCGCATTGATGCTGGGCTCGCCGCTGGATTGGTTCCTGGTGTAGATATGGAAGCGACGCCCGCATGTGTGGCGTCCTGTATCTCTGGTGCATTGCAAATGGGCGATCTGGACGAGCCGGAAAGCAATGTCTCGATGCTTCTGCGCACCAATCGGCATTTCCGGATGCACGAATACCTCGGGAACGGCCCCAATATATACTACCTGTACGATGGCGACATCAGCGAGGTCTGCTTGCCGGATGACGTGTCGATGGTGGCAGAACCAGTAGGGCTGGCTTCGGTGTCTCCGAAGTTGCAGACATACTGGGACTGGCGCGCGGCCGTAAATTTCATATGCGGTGGAGCCGGAACCGGACTGTTTGCTGCAGCAATGGTTGCGGGGTTGTTTGGATCGCTGCTTTGGCCCGCAATCATTGCCGCAATGCTCATGGTTGCGATCGGTCTGCTGTGCATATGGTTCGAGATTGGTCGACCGTGGCGGTTCTTGAACGTGTTTCTTAATGCCCGGACAAGCTGGATGACCCGCGAGGCGATGGCAGCGGTGCCATTCTTTGGATTTGGTGGGCTGTCATGGCTCTTGGGTTCGCCGGCTCTTGGGGAATTGGCGGCCATAAGTGGGCTTTTCTTTCTCTATTGCCAGGCCCGCATCCTGCGCGCCGCGAAAGGAATTCCAGCTTGGCGTCACCCTGCCGTCGAACCACTGATCCTGGCGTCCGGGTTGGCTGAAGGTATCGGAGTTTTCACGGTTCTGCTACTTGCCTTCGAGACAACACCGGAAGTTCACAGCGGCGTTGCAATAGCGCTTCTGATGCTGGTCGGAACACGCTTTGCCGCTTGGCGCCGGTATCGGGCCAAACTTGGTAGAAGTGGAGCCCCGGTCGGAGCGTTCAAGGCCCTCGACGAGGTGGGGGCTGGGCTGTCTGCCCTTCCGCAGGCTCTGTTCGCGGGGCTGGCGCTTTTGTCTGTTGCTGTCCCTTTGGTGCAAGGACCGGTGCTCGCTTTGGCAGGTCTCGGCGCGGCCGCAACCGGTTGGGCCTTCAAATTTGCCCTCATTACTAGGGCGGCATTCACCCAAGGTTACGCGATCAACAAGATGCCGGCACGAGGTGCGGGCAAGAGCAGCCCCGGCATCCAACCGGGTTGGCAAAAAGCCTGATCCGGAAGGCCGGAGCAGGTCGTGGTTCAGGGAGGAACGTCAACATGTTGACACTAAACCAAAATGACCCGGGCTTCATGTTCAACCGACCGGCAGAGACATTGTCGCGTGGTAGAATTTCCGAAATGCAATTGGAACGCCTGCGTTGGACGCTGGAGCGCGCATTTACTACTGTGCCCCACTACCGCGAGACATTCGACAAGGCCGGCGTCACACCCGCAGATCTCAAGAAGCTAAAAGACATCCGGAATTTTCCATTTACGGTGAAAACCGATCTGCGGAACAACTACCCGTTCAAATTGTTTTCCATGCCCTTGGAAAAGATGGCGCGCATTCATGCGTCCTCTGGTACCACGGGTCAGCCAACCGTAGTGGGATATTCCTCCGGAGACCTGAACCGTTGGTCGGACTTGATGGCGCGTTCAATGGCGGCGGCGGGCATTCGTCCGGGTGATCTGGTGCATAACGCATATGGTTATGGCCTTTTCACGGGCGGCTTGGGCGCTCACTATGGCGCTGAACGGTTGGGGTGTGTGGTCGTACCGGTGTCGGGTGGCGGTACGGAACGGCAAGTAACATTGCTCCGAGACTTTGGCGCGCGCGTCCTGTGTTCGACACCTTCCTATGCGCTGAATATTGCTGAAGTTGCCGAGAAAATGGGGGTCGATGTCGCCACCCTACCTATTCAACGCGGATTGTTTGGCGCTGAACCCTGGACCAACGAATTGCGCGCGGAACTGGATATGCGCCTGGGCATCAAGGCGGTCGATATCTACGGTCTGTCAGAGATCATGGGGCCGGGTGTCGCCTGTGAGTGCGATATTGAGCGCAATGGCCTTCACGGATGGGAGGATCACTTCCTGTTCGAGATTATCGACCCTGAAACAGAAGAGCCGTTGCCATTGGGAGAAACCGGTGAATTGGTGATCACGACCTTGACCAAGGAAGCGATGCCGATGATCCGTTACCGTACCCGTGACATCACCCGGCTAAGCGACGAACCCTGTGCTTGTGGGCGGACGCATGTACGAATTTTGCGGGTAGATGGCCGAAATGACGACATGATGATCATACGGGGCGTAAACGTCTATCCATCACAGGTGGAGGCTGTGCTTTTGGGCTTTGATGGTCTAGCGCCACATTATCAGATCAAGTTGTACAAGGATGGTCCGCTTGACGCGATGAAACTTGAAGTTGAAGTATCACCCGCTTTTTCGCAAGACCCACAATCCAGGGAACGGAAATCAGCGGAGGTCCGGCATCACATTAAATCGACCATCGGCGTAAGTTGCGACGTAACCGTGATGAAGCCGGGAGAAATCCCAAGATCAGAAGGCAAGGCTGTACGAGTTCTGGATATGCGCTGAACACTACTCGATGGTTTACGTTAACAACAAAACTGGAGCCACAAAAAATGTGATTCCGGTTTTCCGTCATTCTCGGAAGTCAGATCTCGAAAGCCTTCTCTAGCCGGGAAAGGTCGTGTTCCTTGTTTGAAGCGCTCGCAAAATAGGGCCTGCGCCTGCCCCGGTAAAGAATGCCGGTATTCATGCCGTCGTCAGTCATGATGCGCCGGGCTGCACGGGCCGGGTCGTCGGTTTCGGGGACGCTGGCAACATGGACCTGTTTTTTCCATTTCCGCTCATCCGGCCGGAAGGTCACGCAAGGGCTGAGGATTTCGACAAATGAGAATCCGGGATGGTTGATCGCCTCGACGATGGTTTGCGTGCAGGCCTTAATGTCGCCAGAAAACTCACGGGCGACGAAATTCGCGCCCGAGGCCAGCGCGATTACCAATGGATGGAAGGGTGACAGGCCGGTGCCCCCGGGAGACAACGCGCTGTCCCAGTCAGGTTCGGTCGTCGGCGATGGCTGCCCCTTGGTCATGCCGTAAACACGGTTGTCCATGACGACATAGGTCATATCCACGTTGCGACGGCACGCATGCAGGAAATGATTGCCGCCAATCGAGAATCCATCGCCGTCTCCACTCATCGCCATCACGGTCAGGTCGGGGCGCGCAACCTTGAGGCCCGCAGCAACAGCTAGCGAGCGGCCGTGAACCCCGTGAAAACCATAGCAGTTGGTATAGGCCGGAATCCGCGAAGAACAGCCTATCCCGGATATGACGGCGATTTCTTCTGGTGGTCGCCCGAGTTTAGCCAATGCCTTGGTGATGGACATCAGAACATGAAAATCGCCACAGCCGGGGCACCAGATCGGATTGATGTCTGATTTGTAGTCGCTCGCTTTGAAACAGGGCGCGTTCATTGTGCATTCCATTCCTGAATCCGGGTAACAATTTCGTCGGGGCCGATGGTATACGGCCCCTCGCGGTTTAGCTTCTTTACGTCGAACTTCAGATCAATATGCGCCCTTACGTGACGATAAAACTGACCCGAGAAACTCTGCTCCACAAACAGGACGCGTTTCGCCCCCTGCAGAGCCTTTTCCAGAGCATTGACCGGAAAGGGCGATATCTGCCGCAGAGCAACCAGCCGAACGGGAATCTCTTTTTCGGTTAATGCATCGACAGCTTCGCGCGCCGCGCCGGTCAGCGATCCCCAAGTCAGGACTACAGTAGTGGCGCTGCTGTCACCCTCGGTAACGCCCCAAAAGTCGCCATAGTCAAAACCTTCGATCTTGTTTCGGCGCTTCTCCATCTGTTGCTGCTGATCGAGTCTTGCCGAAGAAGGAGCGCCGCGTTCGGTATGCGTCAACCCATCAGCTGTGTACTGACCACCCGATTGACCCGGGATTGACATAGGGGAAACTCCGTCAGCGGTCACCGCGTAGCGTCTGAAGATACGCTCTGTCTCTGACAATATCTTTCGACGGGTCAAAAAACTGACCTCTGCCGGTTTTTCGATCAGTACCCGTGACTGCCCGATGGATTGGTCCGACAACACTATAACTGGCGACTGCAGTGTTTCTGCAATATGGACCGCCCACTGCGAGGTAAAGAGGCAATCCGCGACGCTGAGCGGGGCAACGACCACATGATCCGCGTCACCGTGAAAGCCGTAGACGGCAATATTGAGATCTGATTGTTCCGACTTGGTGGCAATACCGGTCGAGGGTCCGACCCGCATGACATCGACGACGACGATCGGAGTTTCGGACGCTGCTGCCAGGCCCAGGCTTTCCATCATCAGTGAAAGTCCTGGTCCAGAAGTGGCGGTGATCGACGGAAGACCACCGAAAGAGGCCCCGATGATCATGTTGATAGACGCCAGTTCGTCTTCGGCCTGTACCAGAGTGCCTCCAATTGAAGCGAGAGCTGGGGCAAGATACTCCAAGACTTCGGTCGCTGGTGTGATCGGGTAAGCCGCAGCAAAGCGAATTCCGCCGCGAAGAGCACCGAGACCAACTGCTTCGTTTCCTGTGATCAGCCAGCGGTCAGTTGTATTATTCCTCGGTTTGGCCAGCGAAAGCTTCCGGCAGAACTGCTTCGCGCTCTCGATCCCCAATTGAATGCAGGCACCACCGTCTTCAATCGCAATCTCTCCCTTGCTGCCGAGCCTTGATGAAACGACTTTCAACACTTCATCCAATGGCAGGCCGATCAATTCCGAAACAAGACCGACCGAGACCATGTTCTCACGCCCGCCGGGTAGCGATTTTGCAAGCTCACCGATTGGGCACTGCAGGATAGTGCAATCTGTCTCGCGCACGGCCTTGGGTGGTTCTCCGGCCGCAGGATCACAGATCACCAATCCACCGGTCGCCACCGGCATGGCGCTGATGAAACGATCAGCATTTTTCCAATCGATGGCAACGAGGATATCGAACTGTTTTGACATGCAGGCGGCAGGTTCGGTCGAGAGCCGCACGAGTGCTGCCGCCTCACCGCCGCGAATTTGCGGTCCGACCGAACGGTTCAACAACCCATACCAGCCTGCCTTGCCGGCAGCTTCCAGCAAGATGGCTCCGGCAGTTATGGCGCCGGCACCTCCGCTGCCGACAATTGCAAAGGATATGTTTCTCGCATTTACAGAGGGCACATTCATTATCGGTCCTATCTGCGTTCCGGTGTGGCGATATTCTTGGTTGACCTAAAATCGGTAATAAGGTACCAATTTACAGTATTAAAGATCATAAGCGCTGTCAACAAATTGCGTGGATCGAGTACAGGAGGATCAGGATGCCAACTCGCTGGATGATGATTTCGCCGGGAGAACCGCTGGAGAAAGTCCAGTTCGATCTCGTAAAACCAGATGCTGGCGAAGTTTTGGTCGAAGTGTCGGGATGTGGGGTGTGTCACACCGATCTGGGTTATTTCTATGATGGGGTGCGCACCAATCACGATTTGCCTCTGGCCCTGGGGCACGAGATCAGCGGAACTGTTGTCGATGCCGGCGAGGGGGCGGAACAGTGGGTTGGTGAAACCGTAATCGTGCCAGCTGTCATGCCTTGCGGCGAGTGCGATTTGTGCCGCCGAGGCAAAGGCACAATCTGCAGGGCACAGAAAATGCCTGGCAATGATATTCAGGGAGGGTTTGCTAGCCACATCGTCGTTCCCGCTCGGGGGTTGTGTCCGGTGGACCTCGACAGGTTAAGTGCCGTAGGGCTGGGTCTGGCGGATGTTTCGGTAGTTGCTGATGCTTTGACGACACCATATCAGGCTGCGGTACAGGCCGGGGTATCCGAAGGCGACCTTGTAATTGTGAATGGCGTTGGCGGCGTCGGCGGCTATGCCGTCCAGGTGGCCAATGCACTCGGTGCCACAGTGGTCGCAATTGACGTCGTGACTGAAAAGCTGGAAGCAGTTAGCGAATACGGCGCTAAGTTGACCCTGAACGCCCGCGAATATGATGCGCGAAGTCTCAAGAAGACGATCCAGGAATTTGCAGCAAAAAATGCACTGAGGCCAACCGAGTGGATCATTATGGAATGCTCGGGGACAGCTGCAGGTCAAGCTGTGGCATTCAGCTTGCTGAATCATGGTGGGACAATGTGCGTGGTGGGTTTCACCATGGACAAACTCGAGGTCCGCCTATCGAACCTGATGGCGTTCCATGCTCGTCTTCTCGGCAACTGGGGGTGCCCACCAGAATTGTATCCAGGCGCGTTGGAACTCGTGATGAGCGGCAAGGTCAAGTTGATGCCGTTTGTTGAGCAGCGGTCGCTGAGCGAAATCAACGATGTATTCAAAGCCGTCCACGATGGGAAGGTCACCCGGCGTCAAATCCTCGTGCCCGAGATGTAAAGGAGATTAGTCATGAACTATGCCACGTTTGATTTTGTTTCGCACGATTTGGTTTCGGACGTCACGCGCGAGGGAATAACCGACAAAGTGATCTTTGAGAAGCGTCCTGCCAAACTGCCGGACGGCACGGTCGCTGACGGCCTCTACAACGCATGGATCATTCTGAACAACCCGGCCCAGTACAACTCGTACACGACCGATATGGTCAAGTCTGTGATCCTTGCGTTCCGGGCAGCATCCAACATGCGCGACGTGAATGCGGTCGTTTTCACCGCGGCGGGCGACAAGGCGTTCTGCACCGGAGGAAACACTAAGGAATATGCCGAATACTATGCCGGGCGGCCTGAAGAGTATCGGCAATACATGCGTTTGTTCAACGACATGGTGTCAGCCATTCTCGGCTGCGACAAGCCAGTAGTATGTCGCGTGAACGGGATGCGTATCGGCGGCGGGCAAGAAATTGGCATGGCATGTGATTTCTCGGTTGCCTCCGACCTTGCACGGTTCGGGCAGGCCGGGCCGAAACACGGTAGCGCCGCGATTGGTGGTTCGACTGACTTTCTGCCTCTGATGATCGGTTGCGAGATGGCGATGAATTCGGGCGTACTGTGCGAAAGCTTCTCTGCGCATGAGGCAATGAGGCTGGGAATCCTCTCCGATATTGCCCCGGCTTTGAGGGTTGATGGCAAGTTCGTGCCAAACCCCTTGGTGGAAACCAGGATGGTGACTGACGAATGGGGTCGTATTATGCATGGCAAGCCCAAAACAGGTGAAGCGCTGGCTGAAGGCAAGGCGTTGATGAGCAAAGGCGAGGTGGATCTGGGCGAGTTGGATAGAAAGGTTGACGAGCTTTGCGGGAAATTGCTGCTGACCTTCCCAGGCTGTACCACCAAGTCCGTCGAAGAGCTTCGCAAACCCAAGCTCAACGCCTGGAATATGAACAAGGAAAACGCGCGCGCTTGGCTTGGTCTGAACATGATGTCCGAAGCCAACTTAGGTTTTCGCGCATTCAATGAAGGCAATCGTGAAGTCGGGCGAGAAGTGGATTTCGTTCAACTGCGCAGAGAACTGGCCGATGGCGCCAAATTCACGCCCGACTATATCGACAGCATGATACCGGGGGTGCGCAAATGAGCGCTGTTGTTGCAGAAAACAGCGCGGTTGTCGGTGAGATGTTCGCCTTGGACGGTTCTCTTCTTCGGGTCCGTTTGAACCGCCCCAAGGCCAATATTGTCGATGCAAAAATGATCGCGGCACTGGATAGAGCCTTGGCGGCTCAACAGGACAATCGTGACTTGGTTGCTGTGCTTGTCGAGGCCGAAGGCCCACATTTCAGCTTCGGTGCGTCCGTGGAAGAGCACCTTCCCGAAAGCTGTGCACAAATGTTGAGATCATTGCACGCGCTGGTTCGGCGTATGCTGGAGTACCCGGTGCCGATCCTCGTTGCAGTTCGGGGGCAGTGCCTGGGGGGCGGGCTGGAGGTGGCGATGGCAGGGCATACGATCTTTGCCGCGCCGGACGCCACTCTCGGTCAACCTGAGATGATGCTTGGTGTGTTTGCCCCGGCAGCCTCTTGCCTGTTGCCGAGGCGCATTGGTCAGGCCAAGGCCGAAGATCTGCTGTATTCGGGTCGTTCGTTGAGTGGTGCGGCAGCTGGAGAAATGGGTTTGGTCGATGTGGTTACCCATGATCCTGAGGCAGCGGTGGTCGCCTATGTGAAAACGCATCTAACACCCAAGAGCACCAGCAGTCTACGCATGGCTGTCCGGGCCGCCCGTGCTGGATTTTGCCGCGATGTTCTTTCTCGGTTGGATGAGGTCGAAGCGCTTTACCTGGATGAATTGATGTCAACGCGTGATGCCGTCGAAGGGCTCGAAGCCTTTCTGGCAAAACGCACAGCAAGGTGGGAAAACAGATGACGGAAACAACCGTATCCGAAATCGTTGCGCGCTGTCAGGCGCTCTACGACGACCTGAATTTCACGGTCGCCCGCGAATGGAAGAATGCGGAACCGGGCCGCAAGGTTATCGGCTACATGCCTATCTATGTCCCGCGTGAGTTGATTCATGCCGCCGGCATGCTGCCTCTTGGTATCATGGGGGGTGGTGACAATCTGGAAGTCATTCACGGTGATGCCTACTATCAGAGCTATATCTGCCGCATCCCACGCTCGACGATTGAGCTTGGTGTATCGGGGCGGCTGGATTTTGTTGATGGCATGTTGTTCCCATCGATCTGCGATGTGATCCGCAATCTCTCAGGCATGTGGAAGACGCTGTTTCCGCATGTCTATTCCAAATACTTCGACGTACCTCAGACCTATCAGGACGCGGTCGGAGGCGTGTTCTATACCAACGAGATGCGAGAGTTTTTGCATGATCTGGAAGACATGGCTGGCCGAAAGATCACTGATGATGACATTCGCTACTCGATAGAAGTTTACAATGAAAACAGACGGGCCATCGACGATCTTTATGCTTTGCGGGCTTCGCAGCCGTGGAAAGCCCCGGCATTTGAGGCCTATCTTGTGATCCGTGCAGGCTTGACCCTGCCGGTTGAAGAACACACACGATTGGTACTCGATTATATTGCCGCTGCCGATAAGGAAGAACGACCGCTCAAGGACAACAGCCGGGTAATCCTGACCGGTATGTTCTGTGAACAGCCGCCACTGAACCTCATCAAGTCCCTTGAAATGTCGGGCTGCTACATAGTGGACGACGATTTTGTGCTGGTCAGTCGCTGGCTGACAGGGGATGTCCCGACCAAGGGTGATCCGGTTCACAACCTGTCGCAGGCTTTCTTGCACCGCTCCATATCGACTGCTGCAAAATACGAGCCAAACCAGGCCGAGAAAGGACAATTCCTTGTTCGCGCAGTGCACAAGACGGGTGCGGAGGGCGTGATTTTTGCGTCCACGAGCTTCTGCGATCCGGCGCTGCTTGACCGGCCAATTCTTCAAAACGTGCTGAAAAACGCCGGTATCCCCTACATCGCTTTCAAGTATGCAGAGAATTCCGGCCAGATGCAGCCCATCCGCGAGCAGGCCGGAACATTTGTGGATTCAATCAAATTGTGGAGCGCAGCATGAAACCTCCCGTTGCCCAGACCCCGTCCCAGGACGTTCTCAAGGACGCCTCGATGATCAAGCAGAAGGAGATGATGGCCAAGCACTACGACAGGCTTACTAACGCTCCGCAAACCGGTGAAAAGGTTGCGTCGACATTCGTGCCGGGCAATTTGAACGAGCTGCTCATGTGCTTTGACTTGGTTAACAATCTGCCGGAGGTCAATGCGATCCAAAGTGGACTGCGCAAGCAAAGTGGCAGCTATATCATGGAGGCTGAACGGGCAGGGCATTCCGAGGATGTTTGTACCTATGTAAAGTCTGATATCGGCATGATGATGAAGGGAAATATCGGTCCAAACGGAAAGCAATTGCCAAACCCGGACGTCTTGCTGTTGTCCTACACCGGGTGTTTCACCTTCCTGAAATGGTTCGAACTGCTTCGCGAACAGTACAAGTGCCCGACCATATTCCTGCAAACCCCCTACATGGCGGACGGCAAGATTACGAAGAACATGATCGAATATATGGTCAAGCAGTTCAAAGAGGATGTGATACCAACTCTGGAACAGGTTTCAGGCGTCAGGTTCGACATCGACCGGCTGAGAGAGTATTTAGGGAAATCGGCCAAAACCGAAGACGATCTTGTGCATGTTCTGCAAAGCGCAAAGAACAAGCCCTCGCCAATCGATGCCTATTTCGGCGGTATCTACTACATTGGCCCGATCTTCGGCGCGTTTCGTGGCACCGACGATGCCATCGAGTATTACCGCTTTCTGCGTCAGGAAGTAGATGCCCGTGTCGCGGCAGGCAAAGGGCCGGTAACACCGGATGGCGACATGGGAGAGGAAAAGTACCGCCTCGTTGTCGAAGGCCCACCCAATTACACTTCATTCCGACAATTTTGGAAAATGTTTTACGAAGAAGGTGCAACTGTTGTGGCATCGTCTTACACCAAGGTCGGTGGCACATATGATTTCGGTTTCCGCCACGATCCCAGCAACCCACTGGAGTCCCTCGCTGAATACTGCCTGGGCGTCTATACGAACCGCAGTCTGCCGATGCGCATCGACATGTTGGTGAACTATATCAACGAATACGAAGCAGACGGGTTGCTGATCAACTCGATCAAAAGCTGCAACAGCTTTTCGGCAGGTCAATTACTGATCATGCGTGAGGTCGAAAAGCGCACCGGGAAGCCGGCCGCCTTTATCGAAACTGACCTCGTCGACCCACGGTACTTCTCGGCTGCCAATGTGAAGAACCGCCTCGAAAGCTACTTCCAGATGGTTGAACAAAAACGCACCGGGAAAGGAGTGGCGGCATGAAAACCTTCGTGGGAATCGACCTGGGCTCCACCACAACCAAGGCGGTGCTGTTGGACGACCAAGAGCGCGTTTTGGGGCGTGGTATTACCAACTCTCGATCAAATTACGAAACGGCCTGCAAGGTAGCTACCGAAGAAGCCAAGATCGACGCGCGTTTTACTCTGTTCCGGCAGGAGTTCGGCGGGGCCGACAAGCTCGACGATGAGGTCGAGAGTTTCCTTTCGGCGCTGGAGCGTTCGTTCCGGCTCGAGCAGTTCCTTGAGCAGCTCGGGGATCTGGAAGAAACATGCACGCGTCTGGTACGGGGAGAGCGTTTCGAAAAAACTGGCACAGAGGTGAAAGCGGCCTTGGCCGAGGTCTTCAAGCGCCTTCGCACGGAAGCACCGGCCATGTATGCACCGGATGCAGAACGCAAATCGGATTTCTTTCGCGACATTGCCGGTTCCCGTTATCTGGCCGTTGCCGAAGAGGTCGGGCGCGACGCGGGTATCCCTTATGATGTTCTGCTCAATATCTACGACAAATCAATTATTGCGGTGGAAAACCGCCCGCCTTCGGGAAACCTGAACCAGAAGTTCAAGAGCGCATTGGCGAGAGTAGCTAAGCAAGAGACAGGACTTTCAAGCGAGCTTGGCCAAAAGGCAGAGCACGCGCTGGGAATTCAATTGGAGGAAATTTATCTGGTAGGTACAGGCTACGGTCGCGTGACCTTGCCGTTTTCCAAGGAACACATCCGTTCCGAGATCCTTTGCCATGGGCTGGGCGCGCACATGATGTACCCCAAAACCCGTACTGTTCTGGATATTGGCGGGCAAGACACCAAGGGCATTCAAGTTGATGAAAGAGGGATTGTCGAAAACTTCCAGATGAACGATCGCTGTGCGGCGGGGTGTGGCCGGTACCTTGGATACATCGCGGACGAGATGAACATGGGACTGCACGAACTTGGCCCGTTGGCGATGAAATCCGGCAAGCCTGCCCGGATCAATTCAACCTGCACCGTTTTCGCCGGTGCGGAACTCCGTGACCGCTTGGCGCTGGGTGAGAAACGCGAGGATATTCTTGCCGGTCTTCACCGCGCCATCATCTTGCGTGCGGTCTCGATTTTGTCTCGATCGGGCGGCGTGTCCGATCAGATGACCTTCACTGGTGGCGTGGCCAAAAACGAGGCCGCCGTGCGCGAGCTGAAAAAGCTGATAGCGGAAAACTACGGTGACGTGACAATCAACATCAACCCGGACTCTATTTACACTGGTGCGCTTGGCGCCGCCGAATTTGCCAGGCGCGCTGCCGAGGGCCGCACGGAAGGGGTGGAAGCATGACACTGACTGCTGGAATTGACGTAGGAACGGGAGCCGTAAAGGCGGCAATCTTTCGGGTGGAAGATGGTAGGGAAGAATGGTTGTCGCGCTGCACGCTCAGGATCCGCCAGCGGGATCCCATTCAGCTTTCCCGCGAGGCATTTGTCCAAACACTCGAAGACGCAGGAGTTTTGGAAACCGATCTCGATTACATTGCAACTACTGGAGAGGGAGAGACAATTCCCTATCATACTGGTCACTTTTATTCCATGACCTCACATGCCCGCGGCGCACGGTTTCTGAACCCGAAGTCCATCGCGATCCTCGATTGTGGCGCTCTGCATGGTCGGGCCATGATTACCGACGCGGCGGGTAAGGTCACGAACTACAAGATGACAAGCCAATGCGCGTCAGGGTCCGGGCAGTTTCTGGAGAATATCGCCCGCTACCTTGGGATTGCCCAAGACGAGATCGGTAATCTGTCGATGCAGGCGGACGATCCCGAAGAAGTATCTTCGATCTGCGCAGTGCTGGCGGAAACCGATGTGATTAACATGGTGTCGCGTGGCATTACTGCGCCAAACATACTCAAGGGAATTCACCTGTCGATGGCCAGCCGTTTGGCGCGGTTGCTGAAGTCTATTGGTGTCAAGAGCGATTTGATCATGATGACTGGTGGTCTTGCGCAGGATGAAGGGCTTTGTCAGGCGATGCGCGAGCAGCTTGCAAAAATGAAGGGCGTCGACGCCGAGGTGGTGAACCATCCTGACTCGATCTATGCCGGCGCCATTGGAGCAGCGCTTTGGGGGGCTTTCCGGTATGAAAAGCTCTTAAATAGTGGCCAGATGCTTAGGGCATCCTGAGACTCAAACAGGAGGAGAATTACACATGGCACTGATGATTGTTGACCCTTGCACTGCCTGCGATGCTTGCGAGCCGGTTTGCCCCAACGAAGCAATTTCGGCTGCGGAACCCTATTACACCATCGATCCGATGAAATGCACCGAATGCGTCGGCGAAGAGGATGAACCGCAATGCAAACTGGTCTGCCCGGAGGATTGCATTGTGCAAAACCCGGATTGGGAAGAATCTCGCGAGGAATTGCAGGCCAAGTACGAAGCTCTGCATTAGTCCGATTTTGGCAGATCAATATACGACACAGTACCGGAACGCGATTGCGTTCCGGTTTTGGTTCCACAGAACTGATATCCGTTCTGCGGACCGCTAAAGAGGTTTAGTGAGGGAGATCCGTTGCGAAGGTCTGAAACCGACGGAGCTGAAAAATCCGATGAGTGCAGACTCGTTCCAGCCAACTTCGGTGCGAACCGTTTCTACCTGCAATGCTTTGAGGTTAGCTATTAGTTTGGCCATCAGAAACTGTCCGATACCCTGCCTTCGAAATCCTCCGTCAACACCGATCGTGTCCATTACAGCCTCGGCACTGGTGCGACCGAATTCGCCATAATCCACGCGCGCCATGATGAAACCGACCAGAAATCCATCTTGTTCCGCCACCAACGACACTCTGATACCGCTGTGATTGAGGTTTTCGTCTTGCTTTCGGGAGAAGTACTCGCTCCGTGAATAGCCGGTGCTTTCTGCGTCAATGGAAATGATCTTGGGCAAATCGGATGCCGTCATGCTGCGAACCGGAACTAAGTCGCGGGACAATGCATTTTCGGAATCACCGTCGGGTGAACTGTAGTCGAGTTCCAACGGGTTTTCCGCCGGATCATCTGCCAATTTGTGCGGCATTTCCCTTGCGATGCGTGTCAAAACCAAACTCGGGGCCATTTTGAAACCGGAATGCGCAAAGAAGCTGAGCAAGGGCCATTGGTTCCAGTCCACTTGGCTGCTCAACTCGGTTACGCCTTTGCGACGAAGAATCCTTTCGACTTCGCCCAACAGTTTGTGTCCGACCCCCTGAAGTCCATGATCTCCGTCCACACCAATAGCATCCAACGAGGCACTCACGTCGCTTTTTCCGAATTCACCTTTGCCGAGTTTGGCAAAAGCAAATCCCGCAAGCTTGTTGCCAGCAAACACGCCAACAAAGGCATAGTCCCCTGGCTTTTCGGTTGCGGCCAGAAGCCGCTTTTCGAAATATCCGCGCCGCGGCGACCCTGATGCGGCCATGTCAATTGCAATGACCTTTTCCAGATCACCGGGAGAAAGGGGGCGCACACTAGGTTGCGCTGTTGCGCCTTGTATTTGCATGTATGCGCTCCTCATCGTTTCGCGGCATATGCGGTGGACAATTCCATGTCTGTTTCTTGATCCAGTAGGTCTTCCAATGCCGGCACCAATGCCATTTCTTCCTTTTGGATATGTGCGTACATGCGCTCTACCAACTCGGCCGCTAGGTTCCGGAATTTAGTCCAGGTTTCGTGGTCAAATCCGTTTTTCAATGCATCGCGAGCTTGTTCCGCAACAAATGTGCCCAATGGCGCAAGCACGCGGTGTTCTTCTCGCAGATGCTTGCCGATACCAACGTCTCCCATTTCTTCGAGGCGGGTGAACAGTTCGGATTCTTCAAACTCGAAATGTTGGTTCACCTCCTCTTCCAAGGCGCCCGTGGTTTGAGCCAAGGTATTTCGGACCATGGGATTGCCTGTGTCAGGAACCATTTTCCCCGCCTTGGCAATCAATCGATCCAGTGCTTCGATTACGGCGATTGTTGCCTGATGGTCCTCATGCAAGAGTTGTGCAGTGCGCCGTGAAAAGGTCATTTGGTTGTGCCTGTGGGCTGGGGATAAATTATATAATTTCGTACCAAAATACCGAATAAAATTCAACACGATTTTCCTAGGCTTCTGGAGAACCTTAATTCACTCAGGGTACTTTAATTGCCAAAGGTTTAGCGCCACATTGATGGTGAACAAAGCAAATGACGCTGCTCCGATTGTTCCGATGATTGCCCCTGTTTGAATCATCCACACCACGTCCAAAAGAATGCCAGAAGAACAGGACAACAGCGCCGCGATAATGCATGCGGCGTGAATTTTTAGGGGCTGATTTGCAGTCAGGTCTGAAAGCAGAGGCGGCATGCCGGATTTTCCGGCGATATGCATTGAGGCAAGAAATGGCATGATGCGTTGAAGCACACCGGTTAGAAAAGTCAGTAGCCACCCGACAAGAATGAAGAAGCCGGCCAGAGCAGGGGCGTTAGGGATATCGATCTCTGTGAAAGCAGCTTCGGACAGTAGTAGTCCCGCGACCAGAAAAAGCCAGGATGTGCGCATCAGTACAAAGGGCAATCCCAGTCTTTTCCGCATCCCGGTTCTGAGTGCCGTTCGCATCAGCCAGAGATAAATGCCGACGGCGGTGAAGGCCGGAGCAAAGGCCGTCAATGTCAGCACGGGGACGTTCAACATAAACGCAATAGAAAACCCCGAAAGGGCGAAAGCCGCAAGCGAGACCTGGGTCCAGCAGATTGGCATTGGCAAACTACGGGACATGACAAACATGGGGATCAGCACAAGACTGAAGCCCAGCACGAGAAGTCCCATGAAGCCAAAGCTCGCAAGTGCCATGTGAACAATTGCCACTTTGAAATGATCTTCAAGAAAACCTGCGTCATAATCCCAAATTAACAGAAGTCCAAGAACGACAACGATCGCCAGAGAAATCAGCGCCAACCAGCCATGCGCGGAAACAACAGGAACACCATGCGCGCGACTTAAGTTGTCAGTAGTCACAATGGCAAAGACAGAAAGACCAGCACATACAAGAATTGAACCAATTTTCATTGTAGCCTGATCGGCTGATGCCATTCCATACGTCAATAGGACAATACCTGGAAAGATCAGCCAAAAACTCAGGCGTGGCGGCCAGTCGCATGTCAACGGTTTGCGTGTTACGACAGGCAAAAGCTGATAGCAGGCGCCAATCGCGGTCATTGTGAGCACACCCAGAGTGACCAGATGAATCGCTGCCAGAGTCATGCCCAGGCCGCCTTGAAATCCCGGAACCTCACCCGAAGCAAAGAACAGAGTGGCCCAGGCCAGTACCTGGAAACCTGCGGCCGCAATAAAGAAGCGAAATGGTATCGAAGCCGGTAGCAATCGGTCGCGAGCGCCACCAAGAAATCCAGCCGACATGGTCATGGTCTGGCCCTCAAGACCAGTTTGACACCTGATGAGTTTCGCATTGCATATTCATAGAGCCACCCGCGCTCCTGAAGTTCAGGCAAAAGGAATATGGGGTCTCGGTCGAAATAGGCCGTAATTGGCCCTGTTTGTCCGGGTTGCGAGATGTGCCAAATAATAGTGATCATCGGATCAGGTGGAAGCAAGCCGCGAGTATCGACGTGCAAACCGTCCGCCGCCTTCCAATTCGTTCCTGGAGCTTCGCTGCTCATATCAGTCTTCGGGCAAGCCGAACCGCCAAAGCTGAGACCGACAAACGGCGAAAATGGGGTGCAATGGTTGTAGTACGTTGTGGTGAGACAGCCTTCTGCACGGCTTTTCCCAGTCCGACCCAAAAAGCTTCCGAAGACGGTTCATCCAGTAGTTCACCCGGCATTTCGATCAAAAGAGGTTTGGAATTGGTACCTGTAACGGCGACGGTGAATCTGGCTGCGCCATCTGCTGTTTTTTCACAGGCGACGGCCACACCCGCCAAGGGGAAGTCGATGGACCCGCGCACCCTGACTTTTTCATAATCGGATACCGCTTGCGAATACGGCAGATGCACGGCGACTAGGATATCGCCAGACTCAAGCTTGATATGGGCGGCGCCGTCCTCATGATAGAAGTCGGTTAACGAGATTTTCCTCAGGCCTGCTGGTCCTGCGATTTCGATCATGGCTCCATGAACCATCAAAGCTGGTGCCATATCGCCGCTATATGCAGCCCGACACCGGTCGCCCTGCGGAGCGACATGGCAAATATCGCCTCTATATTTCAGGCAAAACCCATTGGACTTACGCCACCAGTGGCTCTGATTGTAATAGACGCAACGGGTATCCAGGCATAGGTTTCCACCTAGTGTCGCAACTTGTCGGTGCGACGGGCTCGCGATTGAGCGAGCCGCCTTGGCTACAGCGAAGAAATCTCCAGTGATTGCCGGCAAATCCTCAATCTGGGAAAGAGTAACTGCGGCACCGATGCGCAAACCCGCGTCGGTTTCCTCTATCTCTTTCAAAACATTGATGCGGTTTAAGCTAATCACTGTTTCGGCGTCCGCGAGGCCCTTGCGGAGTTTCACTATCAAATCTGTTCCTCCCGCGTAGAGCAGGGCGCCAGGCATCGAACTCAAGGCAGCGATCGCCTCGCCTATTGAGGTCGGTTCGACAAGGTGGAAACCTGGAAGAACTTCAGTCATTCCGCTGCCTCCTTTCGGCGGCTGGCACGCCGGTACTTTACTAGTGCGTCAAGCAATCGATCGGGCGTGACAGGCAAAAAGTTTACATCCAATCCAATTGCATCTGCCACCGCATTCACCAGCGCTGGCGGAAATCCCGACAACGCACCTTCGCCCGCTTCCTTGGCACCAAACGGCCCCAGCGGATCGATGCTTTCGACAATATGAACGTCTATCGGAGGAGATTCTGAAATTGTCGGGAAACGGTAGTCTGTCAAATTGGCATGGGCGGGTAGACCATCAATATAGTGTGTTTCCTCGCATAGGCCCTGACCCATGCCCATCCAGACAGAGCCTTCGATCTGCCCCTCAACGGCCAGAGGATTGATGGCGTACCCGCAGTCAAGGGCAGCCCAGACTTTTTCAACGTTGATCTGGCAAGTGTCTTCGTCCACGCGGACTTCAACCACCTGCGCCGCATACGAAAAACCCATGGTAGACCCAACCGCTCCACCCCTGTGCTTGCCTCCTTGAGCTTCGATTGGCGTCGAGAAAGTGCCTTTGACGGTAATAGTCCCTTCCTTGGCAAGCGCGGCAATGGCGACGTCGTGAAAGGAGAGTTCCGATTGCGAGCTGCCTTGGACGAAAAAGGTTTCGGCTTCACACTCGACATCCTCCGGTGTCGTGTCCAACAACTCGGCGGCGGCATTGATCAGTCTCTCACGCAGTGTTCGGGCGGCCTGAATGGCGGCATTGCCGACCATGAAGGTCACCCGGCTGGAATATGACCCATTGTCTTTGGGTGTGATGACACTGTCGTTGGCGACCACACGGATCCGGCCAAGGTCAATGCTCAGGACCTCTGCAGCGGCCAACGCGACGATCGTAGTCGAACCCTGGCCGATATCGGAAGCGCCAGTAAGAACCGTTACACTGCCGTCAAAATCGAGTTTCATCGAAACAACGGCGTGAGGTTCACCTGTCCAGTGCACGGGCTTAGCTGCGCCCGAGACATAGTGCGAGCACGCCATCCCAAGGCCACGGCCGCTCCCCAATTTCCCCTTGCGGTTTGACCAGCCGCTGGCCGTTTCGACCTTGTCTAGGCATTCCCCCAAGCCGTAGGAGTTGACCATCAACCCGTTGCTAGTGAACAGAGGAGCCTGCAACAGATTGGCCCGGCGCACGACAAAGGGATCAAGACCAAGTTCGCGACCCATCCGGTCAATCATCGCTTCGAAAGAATGGCGAACGTCGACAGTTCCATGTCCACGCATCGCGCCACAAGGCGGTTGATTGGTATAGACGCGATAACCATCATACTTGACGTTTTGGATGTCATAGATCCCATGAAGCAGTGCGCCTGCATAAAGGATCGTTACGACGCCATAACCAGCATAAGCCCCGCCGTTCATCACGGTTTCGCAGTCGACCGCCGTAATCCTTCCTGTATGAGTCATGCCAATCTTGAGCTTGACTTGCGTGTTGGGACGTCCCCGGTGAGTCAGGAAGCATTCCTCGCGGCTTAGCTGCATCATCACCTTGCCTCCGACTTTTCGGGCCAAAAGCGCGACGATAATCTCGAAGTTCAGCGTCTCCGTGCGTGCACCAAACCCGCCGCCGACAAAGGGCTTGACGACTCGTATGCGCGAACTGTCCATTTCCAGGCATCGCGCCAACATCAGGTGGACGTAGAATGGAACCTGCGTAACTGAATGCAGTGTCAATCTTTCGCGCTCAACATCAAATTCTGCCAACGCTGCATGGGGTTCCATCTGGGCGTGGTTGACTTCGGCGCAGGAAAACGTCTCTTCACGAACGATATCAGCCTCATCGAAACCCGCGTTCAGGTCACCGAAAACGTGGTGTACTTCTCGTTCAAGGTTGCCTGGTTTTCCTTCGTGCAGTTGCGGTGCATCCGGCGCTCGGGATTCACTTGGTGTATAACATGGGACAAGCGGCTCGATCTCGACGTCGATCAATTCGAGCGCGCGGGCGGCCGTCGCGGCATCCCGGGCGGCGACGGCTGCGATCGGTTCGCCGCGATATCGGACATGGTCACGTGCCATCGGGTATTCGTTCATTGCTATCGGGATGACGCCAAATGTCTTGTCGCAGTCCTGTCCGGTGACGATTGCGCAAACGCCATCGAGTGCCAAAGCACGAGAAACGTCTATCGAAATGATGCGACCGTGGCTCACCGGAGCGCGAAGGATACGGCCTACCAAAACGTCGCGAGCATCAAGGTCAGAAGTATAGTTCGCGCGGCCGGTTACCTTTTCAATTCCGTCCACCAGCGGAACGGGCTGACCTACCACCTTTGACTTTGTATTCATCGACTCGCCTCCGAAGCCGCTATTTTCACAGACTTGATGATTTTCACATAGCCGGTGCAGCGGCAAAGGTTGCCCCCCAATGCTGTCTTGATTTCCGCATCATCCGGGTCGGGGTTATTGCGCAGCAGCCCCTCGGCGGCCATGATCATTCCGGGTGTGCAGAAACCGCACTGTGAACCAAGGTTTTCATGAAAGGCTCGCTGGAGGGCCGACAGCCTGCCATTCCGGGCCTGACCTTCGATAGTTTCGATCTCAGAGTCCTCGCAACTGGCCGTCAATGTCAGGCAAGCCAGTCGTGGACGCCCGTCCAGCAGAACCGTGCACGCACCACACTCCCCACCATCGCACCCCTTTTTTGTTCCCGTGAGCGCTTGCTGTTCGCGCAGGAAATCAATCAAAAGAAGGTTGTCGGAGATGACATGCTCGACTGTCCGGCCATTTACGTTCAGGCTAACGATTCGCTTCATGGCTGTGACCCTTTTTGAGTCCCTGATGGATAAAGATATAATTTGGTACCATTATACTTTAAAAGACTTTGCAGTACACAAAATTCTCAAAAACAGATTGAAACAGGAAAAACCGGTAGTGCCAGTCCGGATGCCAGCTGCACTCGTGGTTGCCAACCTGACCGACATTACCCTAAAATCCGCATTCTGGTACTGATACCAAACTACTCGACGCGAAGGTTTATGAAACAGGAGCTGCCATGACTGATGCGCTGGAAACGCGTTTGCAAGAAGAAGGGTTGCGTATCCGCAAGGCGACATCGGACCAGCTTCCGCATGCCATCGAATTGGATGCACGGATCACCGGACAACCAAAACCTGAGTATTGGCAGGACATTTTCGAACGTTACGGTTCGCGGCATGTCGATGAGCGATTCTTTTTGATCGCCGAGCCCACGCAACAAAACTCCCAGCGGCAAATTCTTGGCCTGATTGTCGGCGAAGTACGGGGTTGGGAGTTCGGGTCAGAGCCATGCGGTTGGGTTTTTGCAGTATCGGTTGATCCGGATCACCGACAGCAAGGCATCGGAGAAGCCTTATTTCAGGCATTGTGTAAGGAATTCAGGAAGATCGGCATTACTACAGTGCGAACGATGGTTCGGCGTCAGGATCCGCTGCACATGTCATTCTTTCGCAGCGAGGGTATGATGGCTGGTCCTTACATCCAAATGGAGTTGAGTCTTGCCAGCGAGACTTCCTGAGTAAAACTTAGCATAACCCCAAGAGGTGTAGTCGTGCAGCAATCAAGTCGTTTGGCAATCTATGCTTTGATCGAACTGGCATCAAATCCGGGCCGCCAGCTTTCAGCCGCTGAAATCGGAGAGAAGTATCGCGTGTCCGCCCACCACCTGGCCAAAGTCTTGATGACACTTGGCCGCGCTGGACTTGTTCAGGCAACCCGCGGTGTCGGCGGTGGATACAGTTTCACGGGCAATGCCAAGCGGCTTAACCTGCTGGAGGTCATCAGCCTATTCGAAGACACGTCGATGGGATGCAAACTCGCCGACCCTTCCCAGGCGACCAACGAAGAATGGGCTCTGTTCGACATCTCGAAGGAAATCCGGGAAATTTCCCTGTCGACCTACGCCTCGATCACAATCGCTACCATGTTGAAACAGATAGAGCGCCGAAAAAAAGCCGCGGCTGCGATGAGTCATGCTGAAGCTATCCAATCATAACCACTGTTCGGATGTACTAACCACGACATCGATCCATTGAAATCAAGTCCAAATGGATGATACTTCAAGCCGTTGGTTTCCCCTCTGCCCGCGCCAGTAGCCGCGTCCAAGCGTCATCAACTTCTGACTGAAGCGTGGCTCTGTCCTGATCATCCAACTGACGATACCGTTTCTGTTCGGCAAGATACGCGTTGATTCTAAGTGGTCTTTCCGGGACGGCCAATGAATAGTCGACTCCATTCCTGACCTCGAGCAAGGGAAACACGCAGGCCTCAACTGCCAGCCTCGCGGTCTTGATCGCGGCGTTTTCCGCTACGCCCCAGCCAGGCAGGCATGGTATCAGGACAATGATTACCTTGGTGCCCCGGATCGACTTGGCCGTCGCAACTTTCGCCGCCATATCACCAAGATGGGAGGGGCTGGCGGTGGCAATATATGGTATCCGGTGGGCGGCAAGAATTTCGATAAGGTTCTTTTTGTGGCTAGCCTTGCCTAGCGGGGTGCTGCCAGTCGTTGCCAGATGCGGGGTTGAGGAACTCTTTTGGCCGCCCGTATTCATGTAGCCTTCGTTATCAAAGCAGATATACAGAATATCTTCGTTGCGTTCTGCAGCGGATGATAGTGCCTGCAGCCCGATGTCATAAGTTCCACCATCCCCGGCAAGGCAGAGGACCGTCGTATTGTCCCGGCCTTGTGCCTTGAGGGCGCGTTTAACGCCGCTGGCAGAGGCCGCGGCGGATTCCAGTGTTCCATGGAGAACCGGAATTTTTGAAGCGCTCATCGGGTGACCACCAAGGATGACGGCCGTACAGGATGGTGCGACAACTCCCACGGCATCTTCGCCAACTTCATTGAGGATGACCCGCATCGACAACGCTTCGGCGCAACCGGCACAAGCAACATGCCCTGAACAAAACTGCCCCTCGTCACGGTAGTTGATTTTTTCCATAACCTACTCCACCCAGATCGGATCGGTCGTAGTTTCAGCATTTCCGTATCTAACGGCCATTTCCACGATGCGTTCGACCGGCACATTCACACCACCGACACCGGCAAGAAACCCGTGCACATGTGGTGGATTCTTCATACTGTACAGCGCGGATTTCAGTTCCTGATGCAAAACTCCGCCCGTTCCCGGCGAATAGTTGCGGTCGATAATAATAGCACACGGCACCCCGGTCAGGGCATTGCGCAAAGTGTGCACAGGCAAAGGGCGAAACAGCCGGATTCTGACAAGCCCAGCCTGAAGACCGGCCTCGCGCAGATGATCGACTGCTTCATGAACGGTGCCGGATATACTGCCCATGGTCACAAATATGATTTTTGCGTCCTTGCAACGGTATTTTTCAAGTGGCTCGGATTGCCGACCTGTCAGTTTCTCCCACACAGTTCCAGTTTCGCGGGTCACTTCTTCAACGCGTTTCATGGCTGTATCCAGCTCCCGACGCGTCAGGTTCCAAGTTGTTTGATCGACGGGTGCACCCAGTGATCTGCCGCTTCCGTCGCCAAGTCGGAAGTCGCGTGGAGCGCGCGGCAAAAAACTCCTGACCAGATCTTGGTCGGGAACGTTGACGGGTTCAACTGAATGCGAAACATAGAACGCGTCGTGATTGACCATGACCGGCAGATTGACGGCTTCGGCTATTCGAAACGCTTGTATCACGGTATCGAGCGAGTCTTGGGGGCTTTCGCTGTAAAGCTGCACCCAGCCCGTATCACGTTGGGACAAGCTGTCGATCTGGTCAGGCCAGAATCCCCATGGTGCCGCCGGTGTTCGATTCACATTGAACAGCACGATAGGGGTTCGGGCACCGGACGCATAATGCAACAACTCGTGCATCAGCAGCAGCCCCTGTGATGAGGTTGCCGTAAATACCCGCGCTCCGGTAGCGGATGCGGCGATTGCGGCGGCCATGGCCGAATGTTCCGATTCCGGAGTCAGAAGTTCGGCCAGAAATGTTCCCTTGCTCTGGAATTCTATAAGCTTTTCCAAAATCGGCGTTTGCGGCGTTATTGGATAGACCGGCGCAACGTCGGGCTCAGCCAGGCAAACGCCGCAAGCCACGGCGTGATTACCGTTCAGCAGCTGAAGGTCTTCGGTAAAAACGGGCGCATTCATGACGATATGTCCTCCAGCATGTGGATGGAACCGGTTGGGCATTCGGCCACACAAAGCCCACAGCCCTTGCAATAATCCGCGTTCACCGCATAGCCGTTTTCGAGCTTGGTGATCGCCATGTCGGGACAATAGAAATAACAATTGTCACAATAGATGCAGGTGCCGCAACTGAAGCACCGCTGGGCTTCTGACCGAGCCTCGTCTGGGCCGAAAGGAGTTTGTGCCTCTTCAAAACCGGCCAGCCTTTTGTCGACTCCAATCGTATACTGTCGGTTGCGCTCATACGAGGCGTGATAAGCGGTATTAATCCGTTCATATTCGACAGGCTCGACGCTGCCTTCGACTGGGCTCTTGCCGTCGGAAAGCAATGTCGAGGCGATTGCAAAAGCGGCCTCTTTGCCCATGCCGACGGCGTGAGTGACAAAGCGGTTTGTGCTTGCCACATCGCCGCCTGCATAAAGGCCGGGTTTGCTTGTTTGCCAATCGGAATCCGTGTTGATCACTGGGCCGGTTTCGTCCAGTATTCCGCGCCATCGTACAAGATCGGCATTCTGGCCGATAGCTGGGATTATAGTATCCGCGGCTATCTCGAACCCGCTGGCATCCAGTGGCTCGACCGAGAACTGACCCGACCGTAGACCGGAATAAAATTTGACAGGAACGCATTTCAAAACAACGGCACCGGTCGCTACCTTGGCCGATTGCATCATCGTGCCGTGCTCGAATTGCACCCCTTCCTCGATGGCTTCGCGAACTTCTACGGTTTGTGCGGGTAGCCGATCTCGCGGTTCCAGCGTAAGTACCCTGACGACACGACCAAGGCGCCGGGCCGTTCGCGCGACATCTATTGCCGCACTACCGCCGCCGATCACGACAACTCGTTTCCCTGTTGCGCGAGTTTGCTCAGGTATTGAAGCGGCAAGAAAATCGGCGCTGTCGATCACCCAGGGACAGGAGTAGTCCAAGTTTGGAAGCCGTCTCGGCACACTGGCGCCTGTTGCCAGAAATACCGCGTCATGAGAATCTTGAAGAGCTTCCAATGCCGTTGCATCGATTGCAGGAATCCCAAGGTGCAAAGTAATACCCATGGCGGTGATCCGCTCTATTTCGGCCGCCAGAACCGATCTGGCCAATCGATAGGTCGGGATACCGTATCGCATCACACCGCCCAACTCGTCCTTTGTCTCGTAAAGCGACACGCCGAAGCCGAGGCGGCGAAGTTGATAGGCCGCTGACAGTCCGGCAGGCCCTCCGCCGATGATGGCCACTGAGAACGTCAATTCCTCTTCGGCTGCGGGAAACTGCCACCCTTCTGCAAGTGCTGTGTCACCGACAAACCGTTCCAGGCTGCAAATGCCGACGGTTTCGTCCATGTATTGTCTGTTGCAAGTTGTCTCGCAGGGATGATGGCATATACGCCCTGCAATTGCCGGGAAGGGGTTGTTGTCGGTGAGGGTTGTCCATGCGCCAAACAGATCTCCGTCGCCGACTTGTTTGATCCATTCGGCAACTCGCCCGTTGACCGGGCAGGCCCCTAGGCACGGCGAGGGTTGGTTCTGATAGTTCGGCAGCGCACTGCGCCAAGTGCCGGTATTGCGACCTTCACTGGTCAAATGAGTCCACAAATGGGATAGCTGCTTGTTCATGATCTAGGCTTTCTCGGTGACCGGCTGAAACAGTGCAAATGCCTCGCGGCACGCCGCCAGGTTTTCAGCAACTTTCGCCGGCGCGGTTTCTTTGATGACCCTGCACATGGTATCAATTCCAGGTTTGCCGAGTGTCGCCACGAACGCGCCCAGCAGGGCAGAGTTCACGATTTTTCCCAGATTGTTACGACGCGCGATGGCCTTGCCATCCACCTGTATGATGTTGTGGTCACCCGACGCTGGCAGCATCTCTTTATGTTTCGCTGTGTTGACCACCACTGCCGCACCCACCTTCGCAATTTCAAGAAATGCGCCATCCAGCAGGCTGTCATCAAAACACAGAAGGGCAGAGGCGTTTGCGATGTTGCAACGCCTGCGGATCGGGACGGCATCCACTCTGAGGGATGACGTGACCGGGGTACCACGACGCGCACCGCCATAGGTGGAAAACGTCTGCACATAGTGGCCTTCGGCAAACAGCGCTTGCGCCAACAAGTTTCCCGCAGTTTGTGCGCCTTGGCCTCCTCTCCCCAGGATCACGATTTCCAGCATTCTGCGCTCCCGTCGTGTGGTGTTTCCTACAAGCTCTCAGTTTCGCAGCTTGAACCGCTGGATCTTGCCAGTCGCGGTTTTGGGCAGTTCGTCTACCGCGACAACCCATCGAGGATACTTCCAAACCCCAATTGATTTCTTGACATGGTCTTTGAGTTCCCTGATCAGATCATTTTCGTCGCCGGCATCGTTCAGCACGACGTAGGCCTTGGGTTTGACAAGGCCCTCCTCATCCTCGTGCGGCACTACGGCGGCCTCGATCACTGCGGGATGAGAAATGATTGCCTGTTCCACTTCGAAGGGAGACACCCAGCGACCGCTGACCTTGAACATATCATCGGTTCGACCGCAGTAATGATAGTACCCTTCGTTATCGCGGATGTACTTGTCACCGGTTCGGGTCCATTCGCCCATGAACGTGGCACGAGATTTTGCACGTTGATTCCAATACCCGTCACCAGCCGAGCCGCCACAGACCAGCAACTCACCCAGAACGCCGTCTTCGACGTCCTGGTCCTGCTCATCGACCAGTCGGAGTTTATAGCCCGAGAATTCGCGCCCCGATGTGCCATAGCGGATATCGTCGGGTCGGTTGGACAAAAACACGTGCAGCATCTCCGTTGACCCGATACCGTCCAGTATACCTACCCCCATGCGGCGTTCCCAGTTCGTGCCGACATCTTCAGGCAAGCCTTCGCCCGCCGAAATGCAAAGCCGCAACCGGTCCGAGCCGTTTTTCGGGATGCATGAGTTGCTTGCAAGCATGGCGGCATAAAGCGTTGGAACGCCAAAGAACAAGGTCGGCCTGAAGCGCTGCATCATGTCCAGTACAGATTGCGGTGTTGGCCGGTCCGGAAGCAAAACCGCAGTTGCGCCGACCGACATAGGAACCGCCATGCTTGCGCCCAGCCCATATGCGAAAAAAAGCTTTGCTGCGCTGAAGCATACGTCATCGTGTCGAATTCCCAACACGTTTTGCCCATAGGTGTCGGCGACATAGGCTGGGCTGGTATGGACATGCCTAACGCCCTTCGGCGCGCCGGTCGACCCCGAAGAATATAGCCAAAACGCTGTTTCGTCCGGATGGGTCAGCGCGGTTTCGAATGAATCGTTGGCTTCGGCCATAAGCGCGCGCAAAGTCGGGAAGGCACCGCAATCATTGCCGACGGCGATGACGTGCTTGAGGAACGGAAGCTGGTCAATAAGCGGCTCGACCAAATCGATCAGCTCGATGGACACGAAAATGGCCTGAGAACGGCTGTCGCTCAGCATATAGAGGTACTGATCAGCAGTCAGGAGCGTATTGAGACAGACCGGAACGATGCCTGCACGGACACACCCCCAGAAAACAACCGGATAGTCTACCGTGTCCAACATTAATACTGCGGCTCGGGTCTCTTGATGAAGCCCGAGCTGGTTCAACATGTTGGCGACCTGGTTGGTCGCCTTTTGCAATTGCGCATATGTGAGGGACCGGTCGGGATCGACAAAGGCGCACTTTTCACCGAAACCTCTTGAAACATTGATGTCCACCATAACTTGGGCGGCATTGTAGTGATTTAGCTGACTCACGAAGCTCGCCTCTCAAACCACTTCCGTTTTCATAAAAAGTATTGTAGTACTTGTATACCTAATTTATTGACCGCGCAATCCAGGAATTGGCAGGTAGGTTTTCCAATCACCACAAGCCATTCTGAATTAGGGAAAAACGGGTGTAGCAAGAAGGTTTGGATCTTGAGAAAGCGTCTGCTGGAGGGAAAAGTAGCACTTGTCACCGGTGGGGGGCGTGGGATCGGGCGTGACATTGCATTGATGATGGCAATGTCTGGCGCCAAGGTCGTGGTAAACGACATCGGCGCGAAAAGCGACGGTGAAGGACAGGATGAAACACCTGCTCGCGCAGTCACGAACCAGATCATCGCAGGGGGTGGTGAAGCCGTAGTGAACTATGGTTCGGTAGCCCAGTTCCGTGATGCCAAGGCCATGGTCGAGCAGGCGCAGGAAGACTTTGGCGGTATCGACATCGTAGTCAACAATGCCGGGATTTTGCGTGACACGATCTTTCACAAGATGACCGAGAAGGATTTTGATCAGGTAGTTGCCGTTCATCTGAAAGGAACATTCAATGTCAGCCGCTGCGCCGCAGAGGTGTTTCGCAAACAAACCTCTGGGTGCTTTGTCCACATGACGTCGACGTCTGGGCTTATCGGCAACGTAGGTCAGGCCAACTACATGGCCGCCAAGTTAGGCATTGCGGGACTGTCGAAATCCATTGCGATAGATATGGCTCGCTACAACGTCCGGTCCAACTGCATAGCACCGTTTGCATGGAGCCGAATGACGGAATCCATTCCCGCGACAACCCCAGAGGAAAGTGCGCGTATCCAAAAACTGCGCCAGATGACACCGGACAAGATCGCCGTCGTCGCAACCGCTCTTGCCTCGGATGACGCGAAAGATGTGACAGGGCAGATATTTGCGGTGCGCAACAACGAGATTTTCCTGATGGGTCAGTCGCGGCCCGTTCGGGGAATGCAGCGAAACGAAGGTTGGACGCCGGAAAGCGTTTTGGAGCATGTCCTTCCCGCAATGAGGCCGAGCTTTTTCGACCTCGATCGAACCGAAGACGTGTTCACCTGGGACCCGGTGTGATGTGGGCGCATTTTAGATCTAGCCGACTGCGGTCACGGCACAAAAAACCTTGGGAATCTTGCCGCTCCGATCTGCGCTATTGGATCAGAGCAAGCCATTCAACAAAGGTCAAGGGAGGAGAAAATGACCATACTAAACCTGTTCAAAGGCTTTGTCGGAGGAGCCGCCCTAGCGCTAACGACAGCGGGGATGGCGCTAGCTGCCGAATATACGTTCAATCTGCAAAGCTTCCTGCCGGCCCAGGCCACAATCCCCAGCAAGATCATTGATATCTGGGCCGATGAAATCGAAGAGGCATCCGAAGGACGCATCGAAATCAAGCGATACGCGTCGATGCAGTTGGGTGGCAAACCCCCGGAACTGATTGACCAAGTCATCGATGGTGCGATTGATATCACGTGGAACGTGGTCGGGTATACTCCGGGGCGTTTCCCGTCCACCGAAGTGTTCGAGCTGCCGTTCCTTGTGACCGATGCGAGAGCTGCTTCCTCCGCCTATTGGCAGATGATGCAAAAACACATGGCAGACACCGAGTTCAAAGATGTCAAGGTGCTAGGTGTTTGGGTTCACGGCCCAGGGGTCATCCACGCAAACAAACCCGTTCTGACGCCAGCGGACTTCAATGGCATGAAGATCCGCGGCGCGTCACGTCAGGTCAACGCATTATTGAAAGAGTTGGGTGCAACACCCGTTGGAATGCCGGTACCAGCCGTGCCCGAGGCCCTCTCCAAAGGTGTTATCGACGGAACGACCATCCCTTGGGAGGTTACAAAGGCGCTGAAGGTGCCGGAACTGGTGGACAATCATACCGAGTTTACCGGCCCGATGCTGTATACCGTCACCTTTGTCTTGGCAATGTCACACGAAAAGTACAACAGCCTGCCTGACGACCTGAAGGCTGTGATTGACGAAGCTTCCGGCCTCAAATTCTCAATATTCGCTGGCGGAACGCAACAGGATTATGACGAACCATCGCGCGATCTTGCCGTCGAGATGGGCAACAATATCGTCACCTTGAGCGCGGAGCAGTCGGCCGAATGGGCCGCGGCCGCAGCGCCGGTCTATGAGGCTTGGATTTCCGAAATGAAGGAAAAGGGCATCGATGGACAAGCCCTCATAGATGAAGCCAAAGCCTTGATGGCCGCATACAACTAGGAGTGGCAGTTGCGCCGGTGCACCGGCGCAATAACCTTTTCCCGGGATCGAAAAGGTGAGAACCCAACGCAAAGGTCTGGATATCAAGTCGCCTTTGCGGTGCAGTCGCAGAATCCGATGTTCCAGATCATCAAAACAGCCAATCAGACTCTCAGCCAATTCGTTGAAGAGGCGAATGAGGTATATTTGCCGGAAAATCCTCACAAGGCCTAAGATCCATAATGCGGTCCGTTCCAATCCACCGCGCTTCCTGAGACAAGCCTCTACTTACGCAAAAAAATTGATTACGTAACACGCGTTGGTCGATTGCCGGGCGACAATGCCTAACTGACATGGCGCCCCGGTGCGGCTTTCCGTTGCAGATCAAGCATCCGTACGCGATTTTTTTCCGCCTCACGAAATACTTGCGCGCCACCGCTCCGATATTGCGGTGGCCAGAACTCCTCATTTTGCGCTCCATACCAGGCTGCTGCCTGGTGAGTGAAATATGGGTTCCACAAATGAGGGCGCCCCAGAGCGACCAAATCGGCGCGCCGCGTATGCAGGATTGTGTTGATTTGAGCGGCTTCTGTAATCGCGCCGACCGCCATTGTCGCGATCCTTGGCACGTTACGAACAGCTTCAGCCAGATGAGTTTGGAACATACGGCCATAGACTGGCTGTTGTTCAGGGACAGTCTGTCCTGCTGAAACGTCGACAAGATCGCAACCCGCGTCACGGAATGCTTCGGCTACTCCGATGAGGTCGGCTTCGGTTAAACCGCCTTCCTTCCAGTCTGTGCCGGAAACGCGGACTGACATTGGACGGCCAACGGGCCAAACGCGTCGCATGGCGGCAAAAACTTCAAGCGGAAAGCGCGCCCGGTTTTCTAGAGAGCCGCCAAAGTCGTCATTGCGTCTGTTGGTGAGGGGTGACAGGAACGATGCCAGAAGATAGCCATGCGCGCAATGCAACTCCAGCATGTCGAACCCGGCCCGCGCTGCGCGTTCTGTCGCCTGCACAAATTCCGCCTTGATCCGATCCATCCCTGCGCGATCCAGCTCGTCAGGGACCTGACTTATTCCTTGGATCCAGGGAAGGGGAGAGGCTGAAACCAACGGCCAATTGCCTTCTTTGTCCTGAATGGGATAGTCCGCCTGCTGCCACCCCAATTGGGTGGAACCTTTTCGTCCGGCATGGCCCAGTTGCATCGCAACTTTCGCCGCCGAATTTGCGTGAATGAAATCGACGATGTCCTTCCATGCTTCTTCGTGGCTATCCGTCCACATACCTGGGCAGCCTTCGGTAATGCGTGCGTCGGCGGACGGGCAGGTCATTTCGGTGAAGATCAGCCCCATACCTCCCATTGCATGGCTGCAATAGTGAACTTTATGCCATTCGGTTGGGTTACCGTTGAGGTCTGCCGAATATTGTGCCATCGGAGACATCACCACACGGTTAGCCAATTCCATGTCCCGCAGCTTGAACTTGGAAAACATCGGGGTAAGTCGGGATACTGTCAAATCTTCACCGGTCTCTCGCAAATGGCGCGCATACCACTCGTCGTCCGCCTTTCGTACAAATTCAGCATCCCGGACGATCAGGTTGTCATAGGTAATTGACTTGGCTCGGCACATTACGACCATTGCGAATTGATAAGGATCCATATCCCACGACCGGCCCATGTGTTCGAACCAGGATAGTGACACATCCGCGTTGTGCTGGATGATCTGGCAAGGGGTTCGGCGAGAATCGTCATAAGCCTGAAACGCCACTTGTACATCCGTTTCGGCATGTTCGAGCAAGGCGTCCGAAAGCGCGATGGCGCATTCCATTGCCAGCTTGGTCCCCGAGCCGATCGAGAAATGTGCGCTTGCCTTGGCGTCACCCAGTATGACTATGTTGTCGACAAACCAGTTTTCGCAAAATATCCGCGGGAAATTGCGCCAATTCGACCGATTCAACAACAGAGGGTGCCCCTGAAGCTCATCGGCAAAGATCTCTTCCAGTTTGGCTTTCGAGCCTTCTTCGTCGAATTCCCTGAACCCATGCCCCTGCCAGGTTGCTTCATCCATCTCGAAGACCCAGGTAGAATGGTCTTTTTCATATTGATAACAATGGGCAACCATCTGCCCGAATTCCGTTTCGCGGAAGAAATAGTTGAACTCCCCCATTGGCCGGGTCGATCCCATCCAGCAAAAGCGGTTGGATTTCCAGGTTGTCGTCGGTTTGAAGCCGGCTTTGAAATGCTCCCGAATGGCCGAGTTGATACCATCGCTGGCGACGATTACATCGGAGTCAGGGAATTGGTTTTTTAGTTCGGCCGCGTCGATTTCAGCACCAAAGGTGATATGTATACCCAGTTCAAGGCACCGTTCTTGCAGGATGCGCAGCAACGTGTGCCGGGACGTGCCGCAGAACCCATTCCCGCCGCAGCGCATCTCGTTTCCTTTGAAATGTATCGCCACGTCGTCCCAATAGGCGAACTCGTCCCGGATTCGTTCAAAAACACGTCTGTCGCGATTTAGGAACTCGTCCAGAGTTTCGTCCGAAAACACCACTCCAAATCCAAATGTGTCGTCTGCCTGATTGCGCTCGAATACCTCGATATCCCAATCTGGGCGCGCCTTTTTTGTTAAAAGTGCGGTATAAAGCCCGCCCGGTCCGCCGCCAATGATGGTGATTTTCATCGCCGTCCCCTCCATCGCGATTCGTCATATTTGGACAGAGAAACGACTATCACAGGTTCCCAATCATTTTAACCTTAAAATTTTATGCTTAAAGCAATATCTCACATGCACGAACTGCGCAAAAACAGAGTTGCCCCTATCGCATCCCCGGTCGGTCAACATCGGCAAGAATCGACCTATGAGCCATGGTAGAGTGCAACTCTCTTTTTCAAACGGTACAACTCTGTGAACTGTGATACAGTTCAAACAAAAATTTTCATTCATGTTGCAATTGAGAAAGTGAATTTCTCGACCAGAGAAGAAAAAAAGGAACCTGTACATGCCAGATTCCCGTTCAAGTCATTACTCGCTTCGGCCAATCGAGAAAGGCGATCTTGCGGTTGTGGCGGCTTGGTTTCAGGATGTCGAAGACTTGGCCGCGTTTGATCGAACCGGGCGCGTTCCGCTTAGCCTGGCCGCGACCGAGAAGGAATGGGAAGCGGCCGTCGGGCCGATGACCGAAAACGGCAGTTGCTGGTTTGCGGTAGAGACCGAAGATGCAGATGTCGTTGGCATTGTCGGCCTGGAAGGGGTTTCTTCGGTAAACCGGGATGCGGTTATCGCACTGTTCATAGACAAGTCGGTGCGCAGAAACGGTGTCGGCCTGCGGTCTGTCGCGTTGGTTCTGGACCTTGCATTTCGCCAACTCGGATTGAACCGGATCACGTCGTATTATCGGGACGACAACGAACGAAGCCAGGCCTTGGTGACGCGTGTAGGGTTCCAGACCGAAGGCAAGATGCGTCAGGCGTGGTTCAATGACGGGCAATTCTTGGATATGGTCGTGGTCGGGCTTTTGAAAAGCGACTGGGACTTTCATCGCAAGGATTTGGCCCGAGAGATTGATCCGGCCACGACCGTCAGCTTTGGAAAGTCAGTGTCTTCCAGTTGGCGCTGGCCTCCCAATCACAACGAGGTGCAATAGGGGGAAACACGCGAACTGTCCGTTTTGTACCTATGAATTGGGGGTATGTGAGCAAAGTGTACTTTTCGTCGGGGTGAGTGGAGTAAAAAGTTTGACTATTCAGCAAGACAATCCAACGTTCCAGCACAAGCTTGGTGCCGTCCTGTTTGCTGACGTTGTCGGCTACACCCGGTTGATGGGTGAGAACGAGATCGATACCTACAGCGCGCTGCGAACGTTGCTGGAGCAACTCGAGACCGCTTGCGAGAAATATGACGGGCGCGTGGTTGAAGTGCGCGGCGACGGTGTTCTCGCCATGTTTGACACCGCCACCAATGCGGTTCGGTTCGGCGTCGAGTTGCACCGCATCGCCGAGCGCGCGAATGCGTCCACTTTGGAAGATCAGAAAATCCGGTTTCGCGCAGGCGTCCACATGGGTGAGATCCTGCTGGATGATCGTGGAATTCACGGTGACAACGTCAATATCGCGGCCCGATTGCAGGAGGTTGCGGAACCGGGGCGCGTCTTTATCAGCGCGGCAGTTTATGAACAGATCCGAAACCGGTTGCGGTTCGGGTACGAGTTCCTGGGCGCCAAAACGCTCAAGAACATCATGGAGCCGGTGAAAACCTATTGCGTGCGCAGCGAAGTTGAAGGTGTCACGCTGGCAGCGACGATCCGGCCGCACGCGGACACAGCCGAACGAGAGCGTCCCAACATCCCGTCTGTTGCGGTTCTGCCCTTTATCAGCATGGGCGGGGATCAGACCGACAGCTGGTTCGCCGAAGGGCTGACCGACGACATCATTCTGAATCTTTCGAAATTCAAGAACCTGTTCGTGATTGCGCGAAACTCGACCTTCTTCTTCAAGGCGCAGGCGATGTCGCCGCAACTGGCGGCGCGCGAGCTTGGCGTTCGCTATGTTGCGCGTGGCAATGTGAGACGGGCAGGGAACCGGTTGCGGATCACAATCGAACTGATCGATGCGGACAATGACCAGACGATCTGGGGTGAGCGTTACGACCGTGAGATCGAGGATATTTTCGTGATCCAGGATGAGGTCACGGAATCCATCGTAGCGGCCACGGCCGTTCTGATCGAGGCACAGGAGCGGCAGAGAATGGTGCAGTCCGTTCCGACGGACCTTGCCGCATATGGTTTCGTGCTGCGAGGTCAGCAGCACATCTTCAAATACACCCGTTGGGACAACCATGAGGCGCAGGTGCTGTACGAACGCGCGCTGGAAAGGGACAACAAATATGCGCGGGCTTCGGCGGCGCTTTCGAGAACGCTCAACATTGACTGGCGGTACTCGTGGACCCTGGACAAGGAGCATGCGCTTGATACCGCATTGTCCTTTGCACAGCGAGCCGTGGAACTTGATCCGACCGATGCGCGTGGGTTCGGCGAACTGGGCTTTGTTCACCTTTACAGGAAAGAGCATGACGCCGCGATTGGCGCATATCGCAGGGCGCTGACGTTGAATCCGAACGATGCGGACCTGTTGTCGGATTTTGCCGATGCGCTGGCCCATTCAGGCGACAACGAAGCGGCGATCGAGCATTTGCAACGCGCGATGCGTCTGAACCCGTATTTCCCGGATCAGTACCTGTGGCACCTGGGCGGGGCGTATTACAACCTCAAGCAATACGACAAGGTCATCGCCTCAGTGACCAAGATGAACAACCCCACCGAAGGGCAAAGAATGCTGGCGGCCAGCTATGCGCAGACCGGGCAAATGGAATTGGCACATTCGATAGCGCTCAAGCACAAGGAGGCGCACCCGAATTTCTCGCTGAGCCATTGGGCAAAGGTTCAGCCCGACCGGTTGTCCGACGATACCGAACATTTTGTCGAAGGCTTGAGGAAAGCGGGTTTCTGAATCCCAAGCCGCTTGAGCGCCGGGGGGGCCGCCGGCTCAGTCGCCCGACCCACGCGCTTTTGCACCGCTCACTTTGGCGCCGCTGACCTTTGCGCCGCTTACCTTGGCACCGCTTACTTTGGCGCCACTGACCTTTGCGCCGCTCACCTTGGCCCCGCTGATAGCCGGGCTGTCGAAGCCGAAATAGATGTCGAGCAGAACCTGTTCAAACATGCCTGTCATGACATCCATGCGGATGGTGTAATCGGCCTTGTCGTATGGCCATACCCGAATGTCATTTGAAATTTGATAGTCGGCTGACGCAACGCCCGTGATTGCCGGGTTTTCAGGTGCCCGAGCGCCTTGGTCGCCAGGCAGATTGTCCGTTGCACTAATACCGTCGCCATGAACCAAAAATACGGCAGGTTCTGGCAGTTCGTAATATGTGCCTTCGTAACTGAAACCGTAGACTCGGGCAAACTTGGCGTCTTCCTCCAGTTGTCGTGCCAATAGGCTGTTTTTTCCGCGGCCTCTGCCTTTGCTACTTCCGGTTCCTTCAAAAAGCTCGAAAACCTGCCTGTCAGATGTGGAATTTGCGATTTGTTCGTAGACACCCTTTTGCGTTGCTCCGCCTTCAACGGTGACCAAGCTTCCTTTACTCAAACGAGGGAGAATCTGTTCCCAGTCATTTCCCCCACCCATCGTGATCGTGTAAAGGCCATTTTCCTTTACATTGTCCTGATTCAAAAGCAAGATTTGGTCGCCTGGGTTAACGGTTATACCGTCAACTGAAGTTCCTTTCTTATTTGCAGAGGTAACATTGGCTGGAGGCGCAGCCTTTGCATTGTTGCCGCTAACCGTTGCAGATATTTGAAGATCGCTGACAACGCGCCCAAACAAAAGCACTTCTGAAAAACTCAACAATGACTCGGTCACGACAGATTCCCCCTGTGGTTGATCCGGAGGCGACGGAGGTTCCGTCGGCTTCCCTTTGTGTTGGCCTGCGAGCGTACAGGCCGGAATTTTTGAACAAATGAATTGTTTCCAAAATGCCATAAATCGTCGGAAAAACAAAGCCATTTGCCTGCACCTAGCCCGGAACCCGTGTGCGTACCGAAACGGCATGACTGGCGGTATCGGGATCGGCAAGGCGTGGCCCGGCATT
The DNA here is from genome assembly GCF_056536925.1 of Ruegeria sp. CI1. NCBI lineage: Bacteria > Pseudomonadati > Pseudomonadota > Alphaproteobacteria > Rhodobacterales > Roseobacteraceae > Ruegeria > Ruegeria sp. CI1. The sequence goes on from NZ_JBQFQP010000022.1 coordinate 60,806, forward strand.
TACAAGGCCGATATCGCGCATTCGGAAGTTGCCTTCGATGATCTGCTGGAAGGCACCGCCGGTTATTTCCTGATCGACTATGAGCAGTGCCTTTTCGACCCCGAAATAACTGAGCATATCGGCGTCGAGCATGCTCCAGGCATCGGCGAGGTAGGAGCCCAGAAAATCGCGCGCCTCCAGCAAGGAGATGCGGAACCCTTCGGGGTTCATGGCATAGCGGTCGTCAAAAATGGATTGCATGACATCGGCATAATCGGGCGAGCCTTCCATCTGATCCGACAGGTCCTCGATCTCAGGGGTAATCAGGCCGTGTACGAGGAGCCGTTCGTGGAAGATATCAACCAGGATATCGAACATCGCGCCCGTGAGTGGCTGCGAAAGGGCATGTTCGCTGGACCAGCCATGAGCGAATTCGGATAGCACCGAGTCATTGGCCGCCATCCGGATCTGCGCGTTTTCGGAAAGCTCGGCAAACCGGTTCAGGCGGTTGAAGGTGTAGAGGTTGCCGTGGGTGTTTTCCAGCAGCGCCTCGACCACCGAACCGAAATGCAGCGAGGCGAGAAGGGCCACAAGATCGGCGGCGGATTCGTGGAACCCATAGTATTCACCCGTCGCGTTTTCGTCCGAGGGCAGGCCGACCACGCTGTAGATGATGGCATGCCCGATTTCATGGGCGACAACATCGAAATTGAGGCTGTAGGGCCGGTACTCGCCATCATGTTCGAAGGTGCCGCCGGTTTCCAGAAACCCCCATCCGATATGGGCATTGTCGAGGCTGGGCAGCAATGACAGCTCAAGCCGGTCGAAATCCTGTTCGAAATGCCAGGGGATGGGATGGCCGAAATACCCCTCCCAGACATCCATGGTGAAATGGGCCGACCCGAACAGATGCGCTGCTTCAAACGCCGGATCAGAGGGGGAGATATGAAGGAAGTTTCCGAACTCGTCAGGCATCGGGGGTGGCTGGATGAACCCGTCCCAGGGCGGCAGATACATTCCGGGGCCATTCGGGCCAGGCACGATTGCGCCATATGGAGTTGCCTTTCCCACCGGGTTGACCGCGTACATGCGCGGACCGGACGGCCCCGGCCCGATCGTGCCGGGAGGGGCGGAAATCTCGACCAGTTCAAGCTCGGCTTCGGCATCCAAAAACGGGGACTGCGGGTAGAGGAGGAACCGTGTTCCCGGCGCTTCTTCGATCAAGTCGATTGGCCTGTGCATAATCTCCTCCGCCCTGCATCAAATGAATTGAGGTCTAGTCTTTGGTCTGTGCTCCGGCTGGGCCTTCGTCTTTCAATCTGGTCCGATACTGAAATTCCCGCTCGACTATAGCATGAAATGCATCACGATTGGTCAGGCCAAGAGACTGAATGTGGCTATCGAGGTTATCCGGAATCGTCTGACCGAGGACGGTTTCGAAATACCATATCATCAAACGCATGCGGTCAGGGGATGCCGAAGACCCCCTTGGTGGAACCAAACGTGCTTTCGCAAGGGCGCGTTTCTTGAGTGCAGGATAGTCCCCTGACCAGTGCAACTCGTTCAACACATAACGTCCCAGACGGTCAAAGTTTGTCTCTGCGATGGCGTCGATCCGCGCGGATTCCGTCACAAGGGCCTCGTATCCCGATTCTTCGAGATCGTTTTGTTGCAACCAATCGAGAAGGTGTTCCTTGCGCGACAAACCTTGATGACGTCGATGCCGTGACATGGTGTCGACCAGCCGTTTTCGGTCGACTTCGGTTTGCGCGCGCACCGGTTCCTGCGTGAGCATCCGCAGCATGGCGCGATCCCGGATCAGGGCAAAACGAGCGGGATCGAGGCGCAGTTCATCCAGAATTTGTTCCGCCGGATGGCTCGTTTTTGCCACCTCAGTGTCGATCCGCTGCTTCAAGCCTTGCCAGACAAGCGTGGGTTCCAGGCCGTGCGCCAGTTTCGGGGGATCGCGTTTTTCCGCCAGATGCCGTGACATGGCGTTCAGCATTTCGCGGGCGTCATCGGCCTTTGCGTCCACGCGTCCCTGAGGCAGCCATTGGGCAAACCCGTTTTTCAATGCGACATCCAATCGTTCAAGAATGGCTGGCCACTGGCGGTCGCGATAGTTCAGTGCTTTTGCAATTCCTACAAGTTGATCCGCGACTTCGGGCGCAACGATGCCTTCAGCACGTGCCCGTTCGACCGTTGCGCGGATCGAGACCATAGGTTCGCTCAGCGGTGTATATCCAAGTTCGCCGGGGCCGTGCAGAACCGCGACTTCGTCATCGTCCTTGATGGCACCGGCCCTGTAGGCTTCGAAGATACGGCCCACTCCGATCATCCCGAAATCCGCCAGTTCGGCGGCGCGCAGCGCGCCCATGCTGGCGCTGCCAAAAACCGGGATGCCCCGATCCAATGCCCAAAGGATCTCCTTGTGCCAGACAGAAGGAACGCCTTCGAAATATCCGTCAATGATGCCGATGGCCTGGGGTCGCTTTCGTGCGATACGATACACGTCGCCTTGCCCCACGGGCGGCAGAACCTCGGCATCCAGAATGTCGCGAACCCTGTCCGCAGCCAGAGTGGGGCCGACAAAGATCGCCGCCCGCATCAGACAACGGCCTCGATACGGCGCGCGCGCGGCCCGGCGATGAAGTCAGGATCGTCATGCGGCGCCTCGAGGCCCGGAATGATCACACGGACGACCGAGATGCCAATCTCGGATCGTGTCAGATCAACGGATACAACCTGCTCAATTCCCGCCTCCGCGAGGCGACCGAGCAGCCACGACAAATCGTCGTCGAACGTGGTCAACTCTGTTGTCGGACAATCCTGAAAACAGGCTTTCGGCGCCGACTTGGCGATCAATTCCTTGATGTACCGGCTTTTGGCCGCAAGGGCGGATGCCGTGAACTCCGATGGCTGCAAATCGTCCCGCGCGCCCGATATGTAGGTCAGGCGGGTTTGCGCCGCCTCTGTCAGCGCCCTGAGCATCGCGATATTCCGATCGGGATGACAGCCATCCCCTATGCCAACGTGGCCAGGCACATCGTCTGCTTCGCAAACTGCGCACCGAAAGCAGGCAACCCCGACATCGGAGGTTGTTTCCCATATCCCCACGTTGAGACCGGCATTTTGAAACCGCTGCAACGCATCCGAACACCGCGCGTCATGGATGGTTTCAGGGTTGATCCTGAATGGTCGGTTCAGAAAATGCCAAAGCGTCGTGGCATCTCTTTCGATGACTTCGCAGATCGCGTGGCAGGTGGCTTCGCTGAGGTCATTGCCAGAGGCCAACCCGTTGGTTGTGCGCGGAAACATTCCATGCCCGCTGTTGGGAAGCTCGGTATAATCCGTATCGACCATCTCGACAGGCACCCAACAGGGCGCGCCACCAATCAAATCGGTCCCTTCGATCCAGAATATCTTCCGATGCGGATCGAACGCACAGCCGCTCACCCTCGGCAACCGGGCGGCGTTCACCACTGGCAACGTCGCGGACATATCAACATAGCTTGCGCGCCGGACAGGCAGGTCGATCCTTTCGGCATGCCATGTCTCGATGGCCTCCATCACGCCCGACACTTCGGCCGCGGCAAGTGACAGGCCCTTGCCCAGCGAGACGGCAACCGAACGGGAATTCGGTCGGGTTGCCATCACGGTCGGAAGGCCGACACGATCAAGTCCGGTCAGGTTGGCGACGCGGGTAATGCCCATTTGCGCAAGATGTGGGCGTATTTTGGCAAGCGTTTGCGCAGGATCACGCAGACGATGTGTATCGTAAATATATCGCTTTCGCGATTCACCGGGCATCAACAGGACCAGACTTTAAAACAAATGTTCGCTTGGCCGAAGGCCAAGTACAAAATCTGCGATCAAGCATGGTTGATCCCATTTGCCCGGTCAACATTCCCGTTCTCCCAATTTTTCAGTCTGGCGACGTTGTGGAATGCTTTGAGTTGGCTGTATCCCATGGGTTTGATTTTGTTTGGATGTATAGGTTTGTTTTATTGTTTGATCGTTTTTATCAATTTTTCACAATGGTTT
>NZ_JBQFQP010000023.1:0-52038 GCF_056536925.1 Ruegeria sp. CI1
CCGAAATACTTGGTGATCGCCGCCGTCAGCGTCGTCTTGCCGTGGTCAACGTGGCCGATCGTGCCGATGTTGACGTGCGGTTTGTTACGCTCAAACTTTTCCTTTGCCATTCCTCAGGCGCCCTTTTGTGGTTTGGGGGACCCTTGGTCCCGGTTTCCTCTGCGCGCGCGGAATATTTGGTTCAAAGGGGAAAATCAAGCGCATCCTGCAAGAAAGGCGGGCAAATGCCCCGTTTTATTCCGCCTCGGCGACCGCCTCGCCATCGACTGGTTCGGGACGCTTGTCGAACCAGCCGTTCTTGCGGTGCTCATCGGCGAACCACTCTTCCACCCGGTCAGCCACTTTCAGAGCCAGCCCGCTCATCTGCTCTTCCTTGGTGCGGGCATTGCCCGATCCCACCAGAGCGCTTTCGCTGGTGGTATCTTCGAGAACCTGCATCTGGTGCGCCTTGGCCAGATATTCCTTCTTGCCGACGTCATAGACATTCACCAGAACGATGGCCGTGCTCTTGGGGTTATAGATCACCGGCACGCCCGGCGGCGCCAGCATGTACCCTTCGAGGCTGATGCCGATATCGTATTCCTGCGACCCTTCGTATCGGCCCAACCGGATATCGACCGCCTTCTGGATCGCATCGGTCCATTCCTTGGGCGTCGCATCGCGCGAGATCGGCCCCTGCACCGCCTTGTCCGCGTAGGCATAGTTGACCCGCAACTTGAACTCGCCCAACTCTTCGGGCGCTTCATCCACCAGCGTTTCGGTACAGGCGCCAAGCAGGGTCAGGCCTGCGACAACGGTCAGGATGCGGATCATTGCGTCTTCTCGATAAGCCTCGGTTTCAACCGATGTATCGCACCCATGCCGCCCATGCCAAGCCGTATCGGCCCGATATCGCAACTTCCGGCCATCGGATCAGGAAAACTTGTAATCACGCGGGAAGCCATAGGGCGGTTTCTTGCCGACACCGGCACGTTTCGACAACCATTGACCAAGGTCCGGCTCGTGCCGCGTCTTGTCCCCGCCCATCGACCATTTCAACCCATCGGCCCAGTTGAACGTGGTCAGGTCGCTCAGCCCACCATCCAGCTCCAGCGTCCCCTGACGACCCCGCGCCATGTTGTATTTCTGCAGCCGCACGCCCTTGCCGCGCGTCATCTCGGGCAGGTCGCCGATCGGGAAGACCAGGAACTTGCCATTCTGCGACACCACCGCCACGTGATCACCTTCGACCGGCTTGCAGATCAACGCCCGTTCGTCGTCCTTGACGTTCAGCACCTGCTTGCCCGCGCGCGTCTGCGCCACCACGTCCTCTTCGGGCACCATGAAACCGTTGCCCGCATCCGAGGCCACCAACAGCTTGCGCCCCGGCTTGTGGATCAGGATATCGACGATCTGCGCCTCGTTCGGCAGGTCCACCATCAGGCGCAGCGGCTCGCCCATGCCGCGCCCACCGGGCAGATTGGCGGCGCTGAGGGTGTAGAACCGCCCGTTCGAGGCGAACACCAGCAGCCGGTCGGTGGTTTCCGCGTGAAAGATGAAACGCGGGCCGTCGCCATCCTTGAACTTCAATTCGCGGGTCAGGCCGATATGGCCGGTCATCGCGCGGATCCAGCCCATCTGGGAACAGACGACCGTGATCGGTTCGCGGTCGATCATCGCCTCCAGCGGCACTTCTTCGACCTCGCCTGCTTCGGCGAACCGCGTGCGGCGCGCACCGCCTTCATACTCCTTGCCAAAGGTCTTTTTCGTCTCTTTCAACTGTTCGGCAATACTGGCCCATTGCAGGCCTTCGTCGGCCAGCAGGTCCTCAAGCCCGGCGCGCTCCTCCATCAACGCATCCCGCTCGCGCACCAGCTCCATCTCTTCCAGGCGGCGCAGGCTGCGCAGACGCATGTTGAGGATCGCCTCGGCCTGCACCTCCGACAACTCGCCCTCGCCCCGCGCCGGAGCGATATAGTCGGCCTCGCTGGTGGCGCGGGCGTGATCAACGCCCCAGTTCTCGCGCATCAGCGCGGCCTTGGGGTCGTCGTCGTAACGGATGATATCGATCACCCGGTCGAGGTTGAGGAAGGCAACGATAAAGCCCTCCAATACTTCCAGCCGGTGGTCGATCTTGGCCATACGGTGGCGCGACCGGCGCAGCAACACCTCTTGCCGGTGATCAAGGAAGGCGCGCAGCACCTCCTTCATCGAGCAGACCTTGGGCGTCACGCCGTCGATCAGCACGTTCATGTTCAGGCTGAACCGCACCTCAAGATCCGAGTTGCGATAGAGCATGCCCATCAGCACCTCGGGGTCCACGTTCTTGGAGCGTGGCTCGAGGATCAGGCGAATATCGTCGGCGGATTCATCGCGCACATCGGCGAGGATCGGGATTTTCTTGGTCTGGATCAGTTCCGCGATCTTTTCGATCAGCTTGGATTTCTGAACCTGATAGGGAATCTCGGTGACGATGATCTGCCACTGACCCCGGCCCAGATCCTCGACTTCATATTTGCAGCGCAACCGGAACGAACCGCGCCCGGTGCGATAGGCCTGCGCGATATTCTCGGCCGGCTCGACAATGACACCACCCGTCGGAAAATCCGGCCCCGGCACATAGTTCAATAATGTGTCGTCGCGCGCGTCCGGTGTCTTGATCAGATGCAGACAGGCATCACACAGCTCCGCGATGTTGTGCGGCGGGATATTCGTCGCCATCCCCACCGCGATACCGCTGGCGCCGTTGGCAAGCAGGTTGGGGAACTGTGCGGGCAGCACAACAGGTTCGGTCAGCGTGCCATCATAGTTGTCGCGGAAATCGACAGCGTCCTCGTTCAACCCTTCCAGCAGCGCTTCGGCCACGATGGTCATCCGCGCCTCGGTATAGCGCGAGGCTGCCGGGTTATCGCCGTCGATATTGCCGAAATTCCCCTGCCCGTCGACCAGCGGATAGCGGACGTTGAAATCCTGCGCCAGACGCGCCATCGCGTCATAGATCGCGGCATCGCCGTGCGGGTGATAGTTGCCCATCACGTCGCCTGAAATCTTGGCAGACTTTCGGAAACCTCCGGTTGCGCTGAGTCGCAACTCTCTCATCGCATAGAGGATTCGTCGGTGAACCGGCTTCAACCCGTCCCGCGCATCGGGCAGAGCCCGGTGCATGATGGTGGACAGCGCATAAGTCAGATAGCGCTCGCCAATCGCGCGGCGCAGCGGTTCTGCCACCTCTGACCCGCCTTCGGGGGTCTCCATATTGGGGTCGTCAACGATATCGTTCATAGATGATGTGATACGACGCAAAGACACGCTGGTAAAGCAAGCAGAGCGCATTTTGCTGGGGACAAGTCGGTCTTTTGCAACAAGGGGGAGGTAACCGGCGGATTTTCCCCGTTTTTCGACTCAGGGGTGAATTTATGCTAGGCTTTCATCCATAGACTCACTGCAAATTTTTGCTTTAACGATTTCCTGGGGGATGCGCCATGACGCGCCTGATTGTTCTGACTTTCGCCTTTCTGGGCTGGGCCTTTTATGAAATGAGCGGCGGCGCTGATTTCGAACCGCGCGGCGTACGCGCCCCGGAACCCGAACGCGTTGCCACGGCGCGGCCTGCAGAACCAAAATCGCTGGTCTTCCCGATCAACGCCGAGGAGCTGGTCACCAAGGCGGCGCTGGGTCAGGTCAAGACCGTTCAGGCCCCACAGGACACGGAAATCACGCTCTCGGCCGAAGAATCCCGCGCACTGCTGTCGCAGGCCTCGTTCGGGGTAAATGCGAATGGCTCCCTGTTCCAGACACAAGACGCCCCCATCACCCTCGCCTCGCTGCAGGAGGGCGCGACCGGAATGCGTCAGGACGTGGCCCCATCCGAGCCTGAGATAGTTCAGCCCGCCGAACCGGCGGAACCTTCCCGAGACATTCGCGAAATCACCGGCGCGCGCGTGAACATGCGCAGCGGTCCGGGCACCATCTATCCCGTGATCTCGCGCCTCACGATCGGACATCAGGTCGAAGTGCTCGACGATTCGGGAACCGGCTGGCTGCGCCTGCGCGTGTTGCCCGAGCAACATATGGGCTGGATTTCCACCTCACTGATCAGCAAAAAGTCAAACTGACGTCAGGCGGCATTGCCCCGCAGGGAACCTCGCAATAGCTATTGGCGAAGTTCATCGTTGGGATTGCCATGCAGAAATCCATTCTCATCACGGGTTGCTCCTCTGGTATCGGTCTGGACGCGGCGCACGGTATGCGCGCAAGGGGCTGGCGGGTCTTCGCGTCGTGCCGGCAACAGCGGGATTGCGACCGCCTGCGGGCGCAGGGCTTCGACAGCCCGCGAATCGACTACACCGACGCCGACAACATCCGTACCGGGCTGCTTGAGGTGCTCGACGCCACCGGCGGCACGCTGGACGCGCTGTTCAACAACGGCGCACACGGCCTGCCCGGCGCGGTCGAGGACGTCCCACTGGACGGTCTGCGCCACATATTCGAGACCAACGTTTTTGGCTGGCACGAGCTGACCCGGCAGGTAATTCCGGTCATGCGGACGCAGGGGCACGGGCGAATCGTTCAGAACTCCTCGGTGCTGGGCCTCGTCGCCTTCCCGTGGCGCGGCGCCTATGTCGCCACCAAATACGCGGTCGAGGGGCTCAGCGACACGCTCCGGCTGGAATTGCGCGACACCGGCATCAAGGTGATCCTGATCGAACCCGGCCCGATCACGTCGAAACTGCGCGAGAAAGCGATCCCCGTCTTCGAACGCTTCATCGACTGGGAAAACTCCGCCCTGCGCGACAAATACGAAAACTCACTACTCAAAAGGCTTTACGAAGGGAAAGGGCCTGACCGTTTCGAACTCCCCGCCTCGGCCGTCACAGAAAAACTGGCCCACGCAGTCAGCGCGAAATATCCCCGCGCCCGTTACTACGTGACCACGCCAACCTATATCGCCGGATATCTGCGCCGGGTGCTGCCGACCGGGGCGGTCGATCGCATCCTCTCCCGCGTCTGAAGCGAAATTACCGGTTCGCTTTTTAGCCCAACCCGGCTAGATCAGGCCGAACGCAACCTCAAACGCGCAAGGGGGCTTCATGGACCTTCTCATGGTGATCTTGCTTTTGGCGATGGCGGCCGTGGTCGTCGTTCTGATCCTTGGTATCGCCAATTTCGGCAAAAGCGGCGCCGACGCCGCCATGCGATCCAACAAGATGATGCGCCTGCGCATCCTGTTCCAGTTCATCGCGGTGGTTCTGATCGTGCTCTTCGTCTATCTGCGCGGACAGGGGGGATAACCGATGGTCGTCCTGAACAAGATCTACACCCGCACCGGCGACGGCGGCAAAACTGCCCTTGGCAACGGCGAACGGGTCGCGAAATACTCGGGCCGCGTTGCCGCCTATGGCACGGTGGACGAGTTGAATGCCTTTGTCGGCGTTGCCCGGCTCGAGGCCGCAGGCGACATCGACGCCGCCCTGTCGCGCATTCAGAACGACCTGTTCGATCTTGGCGCCGACCTGTGCCGCCCGGACATGGACAAGGATGCCGAAGCTGAATACCCGCCTCTGCGCATGATCCAAAGCCAGATTGAACGGCTGGAGTCGGAAATCGACGCGATGAACACCGACCTGCAACCGCTGCGCAGTTTCATCCTGCCCGGCGGCTCGCGGCTGGCAGCCCAGCTGCATGTCTGCCGCACCGTGTCGCGGCGGGCCGAACGACTGGCGGTGGAGCTTTCGAACATGGAACCGGTGAACGAGGCCGCGGTGAAATACCTCAACCGCCTCAGCGACTGGTTTTTCGTCGCAGCGCGCGTCGCCAATAATGGTGGCAAGGACGACGTTCTTTGGGTTCCGGGTGCAAACCGCTGACGCAAAGGCGGCTTCGACACGAAACTTTGTTGCGCCTTATCGCCGCAAATTCGCGAAACGCGACGTCTCAAGACCATGACGTGACGATTTTGCTCTGTTGCGACGTGGCATGACTCGTTATCTAACGCGGCGAGAGCATTGGTGGAGTCGCAACGCGGCTTGCCGTTTTGTAAGGAGAAAACGCAGAGATGAAGGTACTTGTGCCTGTCAAGCGCGTGATTGACTACAACGTGAAGGTTCGCGTGAAAGCGGACGGAAGCGGAGTTGATCTCGCCAATGTCAAAATGTCGATGAACCCGTTCGACGAGATCGCAGTCGAAGAGGCCATCCGCCTGAAGGAAAAAGGTCAGGCTGACGAGGTCGTGGCCGTTTCGATCGGCGTCAAGCAGGCGCAGGAAACCCTGCGCACCGCGCTGGCCATGGGCGCCGACCGCGCCATTCTGGTTGTCGCCGCCGATGACGTGCACACCGATATCGAACCGCTGGCCGTCGCCAAGATCCTCGCCAAGGTTGTCGAGGAAGAGCAGCCCGGCATCGTTCTCTGCGGCAAGCAGGCCATCGACAACGACATGAACGCAACCGGGCAGATGTTGTCGGCCCTGCTGGGCTGGTCGCAGGGCACCTTTGCCTCGGAACTGGACATCGAAGGCGACAGCGCGAAGATCACCCGCGAGGTTGACGGCGGTCTGCAGACCATCAGCGTCAAGATGCCGACCATCGTGACCGTTGACCTGCGCCTGAACGAGCCGCGCTATGCATCGCTGCCCAACATCATGAAGGCCAAGAAAAAGCCGCTGGACGAGAAAACCGCCGCCGATTACGGCGTCGACGTCACGCCGCGCCTCGAGATCGTCAAGACCGAAGAGCCGCCGGCACGCGCCGCTGGCATCATCGTCGGCTCGGTGGACGAACTGGTTTCGAAACTGAAAGAAGCGGGGGCTGTGTAATGGCTGTTCTTCTCCTTGCCGAAGTCAACAATGGCGAACTGAGCGTCGACGCCACCGCCAAGGCCGTGAGTGCCGCGAAAGCTCTGGGTGACATCACCGTGCTGGCCGCTGGTGCATCAGCCGCCGCCGCGGGCGAAGCAGCCGCCAGGATCGAAGGTGTGTCCAAGGTGCTGGTTGCCGAAGACGCGTCGCTGGGCCACCGCCTGGCCGAATCCACCGCAGCCCTGATCGTGTCGCTGGCCGATGGGTACGAGCATATCGTTGCTCCTGCCACCACCGACGCCAAGAACGTGATGCCGCGCGTTGCGGCCCTGCTGGACGCGATGGTGATCTCGGATGTCTCGGGCGTGGTTGACGGCTCGACCTTCGAACGCCCGATCTACGCGGGTAACGCGATCCAGACCGTCAAGTCGTCGGACGCCAAAAAGGTTGTCACCATCCGCACCTCGACTTTCGACGCCGCTGGCGAAGGCGGCTCGGCCCCGGTCGAAACCATTTCGGTTGGCGAAAACCCCGGCCTGTCGTCCTGGGTCGAGGACAAGGTTGCTGCCAGCGACCGTCCGGAACTGACCTCGGCCGGCATCGTCGTCTCGGGCGGTCGTGGCGTTGGCTCGGAAGAAGACTTCAAACTGATCGAAGGTCTGGCCGACAAGCTGGGCGCAGCCGTTGGCGCCTCGCGCGCGGCGGTCGACTCGGGCTATGCACCGAACGACTGGCAGGTGGGTCAGACCGGCAAGGTCGTCGCCCCCAACCTCTATGTCGCAGTGGGCATCTCGGGCGCGATCCAGCACCTGGCCGGCATGAAGGACTCTAAGATCATCGTCGCGATCAACAAGGACGAAGAAGCACCGATTTTCCAGGTTGCCGATTTCGGCCTCGTCGCCGACCTGTTCCAGGCCGTCCCGGAACTGACCGAAAAGCTGGGCTGAAACGGCTCTGGCAGAAATTCAAAGGCCCGCCCAACCGGCGGGCCTTTTTCATTGCAGGTCCATCACCGCACGATACAGCCTGTCAGCGATGATCTGATGCGTTGCCGGACCGATCAAATGCTCCGCCATCGGTTGCTGCAATGTTCCGAACAGGGCATCCGCCAGTTCCTCGGAATCGCCGCAGGTACGCACCGGCACCTCGACCACCGTCGCGCAAAACCCATTCAGTTGCGCCACCATCGCCTCATCGACCAGATATGGCTCCGGCTCGTCACTGGCATCGTCCGACCTTTCATAGCGCAGCCAGAGCGAGAGTGCGGGAACTTCGATTCCGGTCAGGAAACGTCTCATCCGCTCGACCCAGCCCTCCTGAAGATCCTGCTTTACGACTTCGAACCGCGCATCATCCTGCGCTCGCAATGTATCCAGAAGATGCCGTGTGAAATGGATCTCGGCAAAGTCGACCTCGGGGTACAAATCTCTCAAGTCTTCCGATGGCTCCAGGAACCTGTCGTTTCGGCGCGGGTGCACGCGATAAAGCCGGTTCGACAGCACCTGAACGCCCGGCAACTGGACCACGCAAAACGACGCCTCATTGATCCGCGCCCGAACGAAGGGAGTGGCGGCCAGCGCTTCGAACCCACAGCTGACAGACCCCAGATTGACACAAGGTTGACCCAGCCGTTTTTCCAGCAAGGCGGGGAATGGCTCCTGTACAAATCGTCCAAAGGTCTCTGTTCCACCGGTACAAATCGCACAGTTCGCGCCAAATTCCCGTTTGGGCCCCCGAAAATGGAGCCCCCCCGCCTCGTATTGGCAACTCGGATCCTCCGGCGCATTCACACCCAATCTGTCAAAGCCCATGTTCATCACCCTTGTTTTCTTCACCCGACCGACACCATGACGCCGCAGGCCTTGCAAAAGTTTTAATGCGCGCATTTGAAGCAAAAGCAGTGCTTCACCCCCTCTTGCCGCCCCCCCCACCCTGCCGGTAATGTCCACGTAACCCGCGAGAAAGGCACCACAGAGATGGACATCAAAACGGTCGGAGTGATTGGCGCAGGCCAGATGGGAAACGGCATCGCGCACGTCATGGCGCTGGCCGATTACGAGGTGCTGCTGACCGATGTCAGCCAGCAGGCACTGGATCAGGCCATCGAGACGATCGAGGCAAATATGGCCCGTCAAGCCTCGCGCGGAAAAATATCCGACGACGACATGCAAGCAGCGCTAAAACGCATCAAAACCACGCTAAACCTACCCGATTTGGGCCAAACCGATCTGGTGATCGAGGCCGCGACCGAGCGCGAAGCAATCAAGCAAGCGATCTTTGAAGATCTGCAACCGCACTTGTTACCCCATACGATCCTGACGTCGAACACCTCGTCGATTTCGATCACACGTCTGGCCAGCCGCACCGACCGGCCCGAGCGGTTCATGGGTTTCCATTTCATGAACCCGGTTCCCGTGATGCAACTGGTCGAACTGATCCGCGGCATCGCAACCGACGAACAAACCTTCAGTGCATGCAAAGCGGTGGTGGACAAGCTGGGCAAAACGGCCGCCAGCGCCGAAGATTTTCCCGCCTTCATCGTCAACCGCATCCTGATGCCGATGATCAACGAAGCGGTCTATACGCTTTACGAAGGCGTCGGCAGCGTTCAGTCCATCGACCAATCGATGAAGCTGGGCGCCAATCATCCAATGGGTCCGCTGGAACTGGCCGACTTTATCGGCCTCGATACATGCCTTGCGATCATGAACGTGCTGCACGAAGGACTGGCGGATACCAAGTATCGTCCCTGTCCCTTGCTCACCAAATATGTCGAGGCCGGTTGGCTTGGCCGCAAGACCGAACGCGGGTTCTATGACTATCGCGGGGAAGTTCCGGTTCCGACCAGATAACCGGAACCGGTCAGCCGCCCTTCACAAGGCCCATGGTGTGATCCCTCAACCAGGCCATAAACCCGCGCGGGTCTTTTTCCAGCAGCTCCATGTCCTCATCCGGGATTGGATGGCCGATAACCGGGGCCTGCGGTTTCTTGCAGGATCGCACGATCTCGTGCAGCAAAAGACCCTGACGCAGGATCGGCGAGACCTGGCAGGCGATCTGATAGGCGCGCGAATTGCGCCCCGGGAAATAGATGGGGACCACGCGCGCCTTTGATCGGCGGATCATTTGTGCGGTAAAGACGTTCCATTCCCGTTCAATTGCAGGGCCGAACCAGTTGTCGGATGACATCACGACGCCCGACGGGAACAGCGCCACGACGCCGCCTTCCTTCAAGTGCGTCATCGCCTTGGCCCGCATCTCGATCATCTTGGACTGCGCTTCGGGATCGTGCGGGAAAGGCACCGGGATCATGAACGAGGTCGCCGCCTCATCCAGCCCGGTCAGTACCGATCGGGTCAGAATTCGATAATCTTGCCGAACCCGCCCAATCAACTCGGCCAGAATCATGCCGTCAACCATGCCGTGTGGATGGTTAGCGACAACGACAACCGGCCCTTTTTTCGGGATGCGCGCTATCTGCTCGTCCGGGGTCAACAGATCGATCCCCATCACTTCAAGCGCACCGCCCCAAAACCTCTGGCCGCGATATTGCTCGTTCTTCTTCTCGAACTTGCTGACCATCCGCAAAATCGTCAGCTTGCCCGTGAACCATTCGATGGCTCGAATGGCCGTTGCCGTCCACAGATCATCAAACGAGTTGGCATAGGTCAAGGTTCTACGGTCGTAGATTTCGCCCTGTTCAGTGGCCCCATCAACCACAGGGTCGACTTTGCTGTTGTGCGCGGTTTCCGCCAAGTCTTGGTCTTCCCGTTCTTCACGTCGCAAAGCGCGGCGCGCTCAGTACCCTTCGCCGAACTTGTCGTTCACCAGGGACTCCAACGCTTCCGCCAACGCCTCAGCATCAGGTCCGGACGTCTCAACGTCAATAGTTGTTCCGTTCGACGCTGCCAACATCAAAAGGCCCATGATACTGTCGCCCGAGGCGGAAAGTCCGTCTTTTGACACTTCTGCCGTAGCGTCAAACCCTTCAACAACCTCAACCAGCTTGGCCGAGGCGCGCGCGTGCAGGCCTTTTTCATTTACAATCTTTAAACTTCGCGTCGCCATTTCAATCTGTCCAGATTCAATCGAGGGTCACATTTTTGGTGTTTATGTATTTTCTGCCCGCTTCCATGGCCTGCCGGACGGCATCCCCCACGGGCAGGTGTCGGCTTTTGGCCAGTTTGATCAGCATCGGCAAATTTGCGCCATATAGGATTCGCCGATCCTGAGGCGCACAGGCCCGCAAGCTGAGGTTCGAAGGACTGCCGCCGAACAGGTCGGTGACCACGACAACCCCGTCGCCAGTATCCACCTCATCGGCGGCGGCACAGATCTCGCGTTGTTTTTCGTCGCGATCATGATCCGCCTCGATAGAGATCGCGGCCAATCCAGGCTGCTTGCCCACGACATGCTGCATCGCGGCCAGATACTCCTTGGCCAGCCCCCCATGTGCTACGATTACGATCCCGATCAACCCGGTCTTACCTTCGCTGCGCGACGTTCCATTTCGCGGTGCCTAATTGACACCTGCTGCCCCTTTTCTGCAAGGGCCTTTGCAACAGCTTCCGCTAATGCGACTGAACGGTGTTGTCCACCAGTACAGCCAAAGGCCACCGACAGATGCGCCTTGCCTTCCGCCCGAAAGGCCGGAAGAAGCGTCCAAAGGAGGTCGACCACGCGCTCGAAAAACGGGGCATAGTTCGGGTCGGTCGCGACATAGGTGGCAACATCCGCGTTGCGACCGTCGGCGGCCCTCAACTCAGGCTTCCAATAGGGATTGGCCAGAAACCGACAATCGAACACCATATCGAGTCCCCGCGGCAGGCCGCGTTTATAGGAAAAGGATTCGATGGATACCGCCAAATGCCGCCCTTCCTCTGGTGCGAACCACCTTTCCACCTCTTCTCGCAACTGATGGATATTCAGGTTGCTTGTATCGATCAGAGAATCTGCAATTTCGCGAATTGGTTGCAGCACCTCCAACTCTTGCAGGATACCCGCCTCGGGGCTGGCACCGGGCGCAAGCGGGTGACGTCGGCGGGTCTCGGAGAACCGGCGCAGCAGAACTTCTTCGCTGCAATCCAGATACAGCGTCGTCAGATCGATACTTTCCATCCGGCCCAGCCGTTCGATCAGTTCCAGAAACCCGATGGTCGAGAAATCGCGGTTCCGCGCGTCGATGCCCAGCGCCATAGGACGCGACTGCTCCCCCCCGTCCAGAAGCCGCGTCAGCAATCCCATGGGCAGATTGTCGATGGCTTCGAACCCCAGATCTTCCAACACATGGATAGCGGTCGAACGGCCCGCTCCGGATGGTCCCGTGACCAACACGATACGTTGCTGCGGAGTCATTTGCTGGGCCATTCCGGGTCGACACGCCCTATCTTGAGAAGTTGCATCAGAGATGGAGCGAAGTGTGGGGCCTTGACAGCTCGAAGCAAGGGCACAGATTGCCTCAGCACCCGGACCGTCCTGTGTTCGGGGAAACGATCTTCTTCGATCTGATCCAGATCCACCACGTAAGCCAACGGTACCGACCCGGTCGGCGGACATCGGATCAGGCCGAGGCCGCGCGCCTCGATCAGGCCGGAAATGGCGGCAGGCGATTGCGCCAGAACCCGGTCGTTCTCCATTCGGAGTTCGACCTGATCATCGGCAACCAGTTCCGCGCCATATCCAACAAGAGTTAAGGCCAGTGACGACTTGCCGGATCCGGAGGACCCGACGATCAACAGCCCATTGCCACCGACCGCCACGCAACTTCCGTGGATCGTGGCATTGCGCTTTTCGGCCATGCGGGACAGCGCATCGACGCTCATAACTCAGATCGGTAGCGCCACGACAAAGCGGGCGCCAAGTGGGTCCGAGGTGACGTCGGCATCCGTGGGCCGGATGTTCTCGGCCCAGATGACGCCGCCATGGGCCTCGACGATTTGTTTCGAAATGGCCAGCCCCAGCCCAGAATTATTGCCGAAATGCTCCTCGGGACGCTGCGAATAGAACCGCTTGAAGATCTTTGTCAGCGCCTGATCGGGAATTCCAGGCCCGGTATCCTCGACCACGATCAGCACGCGGCCATCCCGACGCCGCGCCCAGACGCGAATGGCATCGCCTTCGCCACAGAAGGAAATCGCGTTGGTGATGAGGTTGACGAACACCTGCGCCAATCGCGCTTCCAGCCCCCGAATTGTAATGGGTTCGTTGGGCATGTCCGTTATATAATCTATCCCTTTCGAACGTGCGTCTTCGCCCAGGAACTGACCCAGGTTGTCAAGCATCGCAAGCATATCGAACGGTTCTTCGTCTTCTTTCACCAGTTCGGCATCCAGCCGCGATGCGTTTGATATGTCGCTGACCAGGCGATCCAGTCGACGCACATCGTGCTCGATGATCTCCAGCAGCTTTTCGCGCTGTTCTTCCTTCTTGACCACGCGCAACGTGCCAACCGCCGATTGCAGACTGGCGAGCGGATTCTTGATTTCGTGCGAAACATCCGCAGCAAACTGTTCGTTGCCCTCGATCCGGTTATAGAGCGCCGCCACCATGCCGCGCAGTGCACGACTGAGCCGGCCGATCTCATCCGGCCGCGCGCTCAGATCCGGTATGCGGATACGCCCGGGGTTGATGCGCTGGTTGTGATGATCGTTGCCCATCTCGGCGGCCTCGGCCAGATCGGCAAGCGGGTTGGCGATTGTGGAAGCCAACACCAGGCTGAGGCCGACCGAAACCAGCAGCGCGACAACGAACATCTGCAGGACACGTTCCTGTTCCTGCCGGGCCAGTGCGTCGATTTCTCCGGCTGGCCCGGCCATCGCCAGAACCGCAATTGTCTGCCCAGCTCGCTGTATCGGAGTTGTGGCCACAATGACCGTTCCTCCTCGGGCGTCGGTAAGCGCCCGAACCCGAGAGCCGGACTCGACCGTTACGGGTACCATCGCGCCCACCTGCTCGGCCAGGTCCGGCGAGGGCCTTGACTGACTGCCATTCAGAATCGACGCCATGCCGTTCCAGACCGCGTTCAGACCATCACTGATAATTGTTGGCCCGGTGTCGAAACGGCTATTTAAAACGGTCGCGGGCAACTGGGTCGAGCCGCGCACCCACCCCGCCAGATCACCCAGAGGGTCGAAAACGAAAACCTCGACGCCATTACGAAGGCTCAAACCCGCCAGCGTCGCCTCGATATCAAGCTCGTCGCTGTCGTTGATCGTGGCTGGATCGCTGGCGATTCTGGCCTCGAATACGTCCCCGGCCAGTTCCGCTTCGCTGATCAGGGCACTTGCCCGCTGCAACACCTGGTCTTCGCGGGTGTCATCCAGCCATAAGAGCCCTGCAACCAGAATGATCAGGGCAATCAGGTTGAACGTGATAATCTTGCGCGCAAGTGTCGAGCTGTGCAGCGCCAGCAGGCGCCGCCGGGGACGGACAAAACGCATATCCGGTGAATTGGGATCAATCGGGATAACCCAATCGTCCCCAAGAACCACATCCCCGTCGCGTGGCCCGTTCGCTGATCCTGTGTCGCGCACGAGAATCCCTTCGCCTTCCCCCACAAAAGGGCGATTATTCTTCGTTGTATCTGTACCCTATTCCATACAGCGTTTCGATTGCCGAAAAATCCGAATCAGCCATACGCATTTTTTTGCGCAGGCGTTTGATGTGGCTGTCGATCGTGCGATCATCGACATAGACCTGATCGTCATAAGCGACATCCATCAGCTGATCGCGGCTCTTGACGAAACCCGGCCGCTGCGCCAGCGCTTGCAAAAGAAGGAATTCGGTCACCGTCAATGAAACATCCGTTCCCTTCCAACTGACCGCATGCCGCAACGGATCCATCCGTAGATGTCCGCGTTCCATCACCTTGGCGTCGCCATTGCCGACCTCGATCGCTTCACCCGAATTGGCCTCCTGCCGACGCAAAAGCGCACGAATCCGTTCGACCAGAAGGCGTTGCGAGAATGGCTTTTTCACATAGTCGTCCGCGCCCATTCTCAGGCCCAGAACCTCGTCTATTTCGTCGTCTTTCGACGTCAGAAAGATCACCGGCATCTGGGTTTTCTGGCGAAGCCGCTGAAGCAAATCCATGCCATCCATTCGTGGCATCTTGATATCCAGAACCGCCATGTCCGGCAGTCTCTTGTTGAAGGCATCCAGCGCCGCCTGCCCATCGTTATATGTTTCGACCTCGAACCCTTCGGCCTCGAGTGTCATGGATACGGACGTCAGAATATTTCTGTCGTCATCCACCAGTGCAATCTTTGACATTGGGAGTGCCCCTACTGCTCTACTGCTCAATCTTCGTAAGTTTTCATGCATTTTTGGCGTTTTTGTGACCACGAATCAATGCATATCTACGAATCACTTAAAAACTGTTGCTCAATTGGAGACAAAGAACCCTTAACCCGATTGAATCGATGCCACCTAATTGAGCGCTAAATACATGGTTGCGCTAAACCTCGCCTTGGTGGCGCTAACTGCGCCAAACCGTCCTGTTCATGCTCTAAACTAGCGTGATAAGACCCCCGCGACCGCCGGTCATTTCTGCCGGTAAACTGCCCCAAGAGCGCAAACGGCCAAGCGCGCCGCCGCGCCGCCATAGGAGAGAAATCGCATGACATCTGGACGGGTTAACCCGCAATTCCGCCTCGAGGATCAGGGCATCGAGGGTCTGGGCAATGTCTTTTACAACTTCATGGAACCGGCGCTGATCGAAGAGGCGTTGAAGCGTGGCGAAGGCACGCTGGGCAATGGCGGGGCTTTCCTGGTTACGACCGGGAAATTCACCGGGCGTTCCCCCAAGGACAAGCACGTCGTAAAGACCGAGAGCGTCGCGGAAAAGATTTGGTGGGAAAACAACGCCGAAATGAGTCCCGAAGGCTTTGACGCGCTCTATCTGGACATGCTCGAGCACATGAAGGGCCGCGATTATTTCGTGCAGGACCTCGTTGGCGGCGCCGACCCGACCTATTCGATCAACGTGCGCATGGTGACCGAGCTTGCCTGGCACAATCTGTTTATCCGTCACCTCCTGCGCCGCCCGGATCGCGAGGATCTGGACGAATTCACCGCTGATTTCACGGTGATCAACTGCCCCAGTTTCAAGGCGGACCCGAAAAAGCACAACTGCCGCAGCGAGACGGTGATTGCGCTGAACTTTGACCGCAAGCTGATCCTGATTGGCGGCACCGAATATGCGGGCGAGAACAAAAAATCGGTGTTTACCCTGCTGAACTACATGTTGCCGGAAAAAGGCGTGATGCCGATGCACTGTTCGGCCAACCACGCGGTTGGAAACCCGGTTGACACCGCCGTGTTCTTTGGCCTCAGCGGCACCGGCAAGACGACCCTGTCGGCAGATCCAGCGCGGGTTCTGATCGGTGACGACGAACATGGATGGTCGGATCGCGGCACCTTCAACTTCGAAGGTGGCTGCTATGCCAAGACCATCAACCTCAATGCCGAGGCCGAGCCGGAAATCTATGCGACCACCAAGAAGTTCGGCACCGTGATCGAAAACATGGTGTTCGACCCCGAAACCAAAAAGCTGGATTTCAACGATGACAGCCTGACTGCGAACATGCGCTGTGCCTATCCGCTGGAATACATCTCGAACGCGTCCAAATCAGCGCTTGGCGGGCACCCCAAGAACATCATCATGCTGACCTGTGACGCATTTGGTGTTCTGCCCCCGATCGCACGGCTGACCCCGGCGCAGGCCATGTACCACTTCCTGTCGGGCTTCACCTCGAAAGTGGCTGGAACCGAGCGTGGTGTGACCGAGCCGCAACCCACATTTTCAACCTGTTTCGGCGCCCCGTTCATGCCGCGCCGTCCCGAAGTTTATGGCAACCTGCTGCGCGACAAGATCGCTCAACACGGCGCCACCTGTTGGCTGGTCAACACCGGTTGGACCGGCGGTGCCTATGGCGTTGGCAGCCGGATGCCGATCAAGGCCACCCGCGCCTTGCTGACGGCCGCGCTGGACGGCTCACTGGCCGAAGCCGAGTTCCGCAAGGACGCCAATTTCGGCTTTGACGTTCCGGTTTCGGTACCGGGGGTGGCTGAGGTTCTTCTTGATCCGCGCCGCACATGGGACGATCAGGCCGCATTCGACAAACAGGCCGAAAAACTGGTTCAGATGTTCGCAGAGAATTTCGAACAATACCTGCCTTTCATCGACGAAGACGTCAAAGCCGTCGCAATCGGTTGAATAGGCCAGGCTGATTCTGCAACACCCCCCTGTTCCGCACAGGGGGTGCTTTCGCTTAGCGAGAAACTTTTCAGGAAACTTCCACCCATAAGTGAAATCGCGAAATCGTGATCTTCACTGGCGATCAAAATTTCGCGTGCCGTGAAAAAAATAGGCCCGGCACAATTGCGCCGGGCCTTGACTGAAAGTAGCTTGGGGCTGCGAATGCGCCACTCACTCATTCTCGCGATATCGGCAGCCTAATCAGACCTTAACCAAAGTGAACAACGTGACTTGTGTCAATATGAGACAATCCCTGAGGGCCAAAAAAACGTAACCGCGCGCATCGATTCCGCTAAAGCGCTAAAAAAGTATGCAACCAGGATACTAGACCGAATGCTCGAAGTCTCGAAACTCGCAGAACTCCGCAAGCTGATGCAAAGCATGGAACAGACACTGGGGCTAGAAGAGTTGTCTCCGATCGAACGCGACATCTATTACGCCGCCGGAGAGTTGTCGAAGGCCGGGGAAGAAGTCCGCACGAACGGATTAATCGGGCATGCCCTTGTACAATCCATCTCGCGCCCGACTTTTTTTCGGGCCCTGAAATCTCTGGTAGAGAAAGGGTATCTTTCGCAGTGCGAAACCACGAACCGGGGTCGGTACGTCGTGCACGCGCCACGACAATAAACTCTTTCCGATAGTAGGTTGCGTATTTCGGTCCAAGAAACGGTTACTGCCTCGCTCGCCTATGTCGCAGCCGCCATCGTGACGTTCGAATTTCTAATGCCTCTGCAGAACATCTTCTTTCCGGACTATCCGAGCCGGGCAAGCCTGCTGTTCCTGCCGCATGGTGTCAAAGTACTTACAGCCTGGATGCTGAAGTGGCGCGCAATTCCAGCCCTGTTTCCCGGTGTTCTAGTGGTGTTCGTGTATCTGGGCGGAACCGACGTATTCATGCTCAGCCGCATCTGGGCCATACTGGTCGCAGTCTCAGCCGCGCCACTGATGTTCCAATTCTTCAAGGCGCTCGGTTGGGACATTTATCCTGATCCCGCGCGGCCGGCCTGTTGGATCTGCGTCATGGCGGCGGGAGTGACGACTTCGGTTCTTTCGTCTTTGCTGACGAACATGGCATTCGGCAGCACTCCCGTCGAATACGTCGCCTTTTTGATCGGAGATGTCTTTGGGCTGTTCTTTCTAATGCTCGGCTTGCTTTTCGTATTTCGTCTTCAGAACCGAACACGCTAGGCCAGTTTCATCCCAACAGCCCCCGGCGCAAAAGGTTCAGTCCGGCAACCAGAAGAACAAGCAACGTCACCTTGCGAAAAGTGGCCTGATCGATGCGGTCATGCAGCCTCATCCCGATCCACATTCCCAACACGGCAGGAACGATCAAAGCCATGGACAGACCAATCGTATCCTTGCGCAATATCCCGGAACCGAAATGCGCGCCAAACAGTGCCAGAGCGCCCAATCCATAGATAACCCCTTGAATCCGGATCTGATCACGTTTTGGCGTGTTCAATGCCGTCAGATATGCCACCGTGGGCGGCCCCCACACGCCAGACATCCCGCCAATTGCCCCCGCGACCGCGCCTGCCACCGCCTGCCCCCGGGGCGTGTCCCGCTTGAGCGTGAGGGATATGCCCAACAATTGGATCAGCACAAAGAAACAAACTGACACGCCGATCATCACAAGAAAGGTTGACGCCGGAACCCGCGCAACCAGTTGCGCGCTGATTAGCAGACAAACCAATCCAACGATCAGGAACACCCTGAATTTCTTTGTCGTGGCAACTGCGGCGCTTGCCCCTTGCCACAAGGCCTGCATCACATTCGTGACCAGGGTCGGCAGGATCAATCCGGCCAACGCGAGATCCGGTGGCAGTATCATGCTCAATCCGGAAACCAGGATCATCGGCATGGCAAACCCCACCATACCCTTGACCAGCCCCGCCAACACGGCAATCGCACAAGCCAGTGCCAGATTTTCTGGCGTTAGAAGAATCAGGTCCATCATGCCCCTTGATAACACCGCGATTTTCTCTGCACTGCAAAAATCTCTGCGTAATTTTCGAACTTTTTCAGGTGTAATTGTGTATTTTTGTTGCGCTGCATGTGCGAAATGATATGACCAAGCAACGAAAAAGAGGACGTGATTCATGGCCCATGACGGACAGGACGTGACGACAATGACCAATACCGCAATTTTGCCCGACCTTTTGCGGCTGACCGGCGCGGCGCTTGCCCCGGTCGAAGCCGTGTTCACCCGTGCGCTGGAATCGGTGCGCGCCATGGTGACATCGGATGGCAAGATCTCGGGTGCATTGATCGAAGCGAACCAGACCGCCGCGCATGGCTTGTCGTGGATGGCGACCTATCACCAGTCGCTGCGACAGATGCAGCGTTGGGCCGAAGCGCTGGAGGCCGACGGCAAGTTCGGCGAGATGGAGCAGTTGATCCACCAGATCGCGTTCGGCGAATACCTCCACCAGATCGCGGGCGGCATCCCGATGAACCAGGGCGAAGTCGTGCGATTGCAGGAGCTTGGCCTGGGCTGGGATGCTTTGTCCGGCTTTCAGTGCGAAGAGGTTCAGACCCTGATGCGCGCAGGCAACAGCCAGGCGGCGCGCACGCGTCTGGTCGAATTGATGGAGGCTCAGGCCGGCGCCACCATGTTCGGGGCATCGGGGCTGGAAGAAGAGCTGGAAATGATCCGTGACCAGTTCCGCCGCTATGCACAGGAAAATGTGGAACCGAACGCGCATGACTGGCATCTCAAAGATGAGCTTATCCCCATTGAAATCATTGAAGAATTGGCCGAAATGGGCGTTTTCGGCCTGACCATTCCCGAAGAATTCGGCGGCTTCGGGTTGAGCAAGGCGTCGATGTGCGTGGTGTCCGAGGAGCTGTCGCGGGGCTATATCGGCGTTGGCTCGCTGGGCACCCGGTCCGAGATCGCCGCCGAGCTGATTATCGCGGGAGGTACGGACGAGCAGAAGGCAAACTGGCTGCCGAAGATCGCAAGTGCCGAAATCCTGCCGACGGCGGTGTTCACCGAACCCAATACCGGGTCCGATCTGGGATCGCTGCGCACCCGCGCGGTTCGGGACGAGAACGGCGATTACAAGATCACCGGCAATAAAACATGGATCACTCATGCGGCGCGGACCCATGTGATGACGCTGTTGGCGCGCACCGATCCGAACACGACGGATCATCGCGGATTGTCGATGTTTCTGGCCGAGAAGACCCCCGGAACCGACGAAAACCCCTTCCCCACACCGGGTATGACCGGCGGGGAGATCGAGGTGTTGGGCTATCGCGGGATGAAGGAGTACGAGCTGGGTTTCGACGGCTTTCACGTCAAGGGCGAGAACCTGCTTGGCGGCGAAGAAGGCAAGGGTTTCAAGCAGTTGATGCAAACTTTCGAGTCTGCCCGCATCCAGACCGCGGCCCGCGCCATCGGCGTGGCCCAGTCGGCGCTGGATATCGCCATGCAATACGCGCTTGAGCGCAAGCAGTTCGGAAAAGCGCTGATCAACTTCCCGCGTGTGTCGGGAAAACTGGCGATGATGGCGGTCGAGATCATGATCGCGCGGCAGCTAACCTATTTCTCTGCCTGGGAAAAAGATCATGACCGCCGCTGCGACCTTGAGGCCGGGATGGCCAAGCTGCTTGGCGCTCGGGTGGCCTGGGCCGCGGCGGATAACGGGCTGCAGATTCATGGCGGCAACGGGTTTGCGCTGGAATACAAGATCAGCCGCGTGTTGTGCGATGCGCGTATTCTGAACATCTTTGAAGGCGCTGCAGAAATTCAAGCGCAGGTGATTGCACGTCGCCTGCTTGGATGACCCTCGGGAGTTTACCTCATTCCCCAACTCGACCCGGCCTCGTGCCGGGTCTTTTGTTGATGTACCTTCGAACTGTGCGAAATGTACCGGTCCGTGACCCCCTGTTGTTCATTTTGTACAAGACTTTGAGCGCGATACGTGCCCTGATGCACGGGAAACCGGTTCCCACGATATTTCGAAACTGTTAACCTTCGACCTCATGGAGAACAGCTCAAACCGGCGCCTGGCGGCGATCCTGGCCGCTGATGTGGCGGGGTATTCCCGTCTGGTCGGCGTCGATGAGGAGGGCACCATCGCCGCGTTGCGCAGGCTACGCAATGAGGTGATCGAGCCGCTGGTTGATCAACATGGCGGGCGGATCGCCAATACCGCCGGCGACAGTTTCCTGATCGAGTTCCGCAGCGCCGTCGATGCCGTTCGCGCGGCGGTGGAAATCCAGACCCGCCTGAAAGACCGCAACGCCGGTCAGGACCCGGATCGCGCCATCGCGCTGCGCATCGGCCTGAACGTGGGCGATGTGGTTTCGAACGGGGATGACATCCTGGGCGACGGGGTGAATGTCGCCGCGCGGCTGGAGGCGCTGGCGGAACCGGGGGGCATCGTCGCCTCGCAGGCGGTGGTTACCTATGCGCGCGCAAATGTAACGGCGGGCTTTGTTCCGATGGGACCGCAAAAGGTCAAGAACATCACCGAGCCGGTCGAGGCGTTCCGGGTCGTGTCCGACGCGCTGGAAATTGCAAGGAAACCGATAAGCCGGGCGAGAATGATTGCGGCGGCACTGATCATTGTGGCGCTTGTGGCGGCAGGCGTCTATTGGGCCGCCCCGTGGACCTCGAACCAGTTGCGCGCCTCGGAAACGCGCATGGCCTTTCCGTTGCCCGACCTGCCCTCGGTCGCGGTGCTGCCGATTTCCAACTATTCCGAAGACCGTGCGAACGAGATGCTGGTGGACGGGATATCCGAAGACCTGATCACCGATCTGTCCCGGATATCGGGCCTGTTCGTGATCGCGGGAAATACCTCGTTCGCCTATCGGGACCGGGATATCGACATTGCGCGTTTTGCCGAGGAACTGGGTGTCAGATATGTGGTCGATGGCAGTTTGCGGCGCACCGGCGAGACTTTTCGGGTCAATATCCGCCTGACCGACACGTCAAACGGGCGGCTGCTGTGGGCCGAGCGTTTCGACGGCGAGGGGGAGGATATTTTCGCCGTGCAAAAGCGTGTCGTGCTGGCGATTGCTGAGGCGCTGGACGTGTCGCTGGATGCGCAGGAACAGGCGACGATCCAAAAGGTCGAGACGGAAACCGTTGCGGCACGGGAGGCGTTTCAGCGGGGCTGGGAGCTGTATTCACGCTTTAACGAACGCGACAATCTGGCCGCGATACCGCATTTCGAACAGGCGGTCGCGCTGGACCCGGATTATGCGCGCGCCTGGGCGGCCTTGGCGCTGGCGCATCTGCGCCCGCATATCTTTCACCACTGGAACGCATTCACCAGTGACCGGGATCAGCTTCATATCGGGTTGTTCTACAAGTACCTGCAGGAAACCTCGAAACGCGAGACTTCGTTGATCCATGTCATCCGTGCCATGGTCAGCCTGAACTTGCGCGACTGGGGCAACGCCGATGGCACCGGGCGGGGCGTGGACGAAGCGCGGCAGGAGGCGGCAAAGGCCATCGCGCTGCAACCCAGCGACCCCGAGGCGCATCTGGCCATGGGCTGGGCGATGATTGCGGCGGGCAAGCCCGAAGAAGGGTTGGCCTTTGTGCAGGCGGCGATGCGCCTCGATCCCGAACATCCCAGCCATTATGTGCTGCTTGAGGCGGCGGCGCTTTATGCGATGGGTGATCTTGATCAGGCCAGCGAGGTGCTGCGTGCCGAGTTGGAGCGCAACCCGCAAGCCAAGGAGCTGATGCCGCTGGCGGCCTCGCTCCTGGCGCTGAACGGCGACCGGCGCGCGGGCCGTGCGATGATCGACCGTTGGCAGACGGGGGAAAATGCGGGCGCTCTCGAAGAAGCCGTGAATGAGTATTTCTTTGTTGTGCGCTGGGACGGGAATGACCGCCATCTGAATCAGCGTCTGACCGATGGGTTGCGACTGGCGGCCTTGCCCGTGGGCACAACGGTTGCAAGCCTCAAGGCGGATCTGGCGCGCGGGGACGCGCGCGAGCAGCGGTCGGCGGCCCGGGCGCTGGCGCTTTTCGGCGCGGATGCCGCGCCTGCCGTTCCCGAACTGATCAACCTGCTGGAAGGCCCTTCGGTTTTTGTGCGCAAGGAAGCGGCGGCAACGCTGGGTCAGATCGGCGCGGCGGCGGCCCCCGCGCTGCCCGCATTGGCGGCGCATGTCGATACGTCTTTGTCCGGCCGGGTCGCGGCCCGGGCGATCGAACAGATCGAGGGCGATCTGGCGGAATGAGGGCTGGTTCCGGCAGGTCGCCGGCCTTGACCCGATCGCGGATTGCTGGTTCTGCCTGTGGGACCGATGCGCAAGAGGAGGGTATATGCTGCGTCTTGTCCTGATTTTTCCCCTGCTGGGGCTTTGGCAGTGCCAGCGTGACGAATCCGTTGCCGCCTATGGTGCGGCGGACCGGACATGGGGGTTGCAGGAAATCAACGGCGAGGTTTTTGCCGCCACGGCGACGCTGACCTTTCCCGAACCGGGAAAGGTTGCCGGTCAGGCCCCCTGCAACGCCTATTCCGGCGTGCTGGATGCGCCCTATCCCTGGTTCGAGGTGCGCGATATCGCGGCGACGCGCAAGGCCTGCCCGGACCTTGAGGCCGAGGGCACCTATTTCGCGGCGCTGATGGCGATGACCCTGTCGGAGGTGTCGGGCGAGGTGCTGATCCTGCGCAACGATGCGGGGCACGAGATGGTGTTCACAGCGACCGAGTGAAGAGATCGACAAAGCGGGAGCGCGCCTCGGGCAGGGGGTGATGGCCCAGCGCGGGCGCAACGTGGTGTTCGAAGAAATGCCCGGTTGTTGTCAGCGCCTGCGCCACCTCGGCATCGGGCGACGGCCCCTGCCCGCGCAGGCAGGGCGGCAGCGGCAGCATGCGGTCGGCCCATTCGCCCGCCCCCTGCGCGGTCACCGCGCGGCCCGATTTCGGCGAGACATAGACCAGCCCCTCGGTCGCGCCGGTCACCGCGCAGCGGCCAAGATCGAGGCCGAAGCCCAGCTCTTTGAGCAGCGCCAGCTCCCAGCGCAGATAGGCCAGCGGCCAGACCTCATCCTGACCCAGCAGGTCCATCAGCTGTTCCGAGTGTTTGTAGAGGCCGGGGTGCGGTTCGCGTTCGGGCAGGCAGAACGAGAGCAGCGCCACCACCGCGTTCAGCCCCGCCAGCGGCAGACGCCCCGAGAACGCCGCCGCCGCGCGCGAGCGCAGGGGTTCGACATGGAAGGCGCCCAGATGCTCCTGAAGCCGGGCGCGCCAGGTAACATCCAGCTGGGCGCCGGGTTGCAGGATGGGGGCGATCTTGCGGCTGGCGCCGCCCCGCACCACGCCCGCGTGACGGCCATGGGTTTCGGTGAAGACCTCGATGATGGCCGAGGTCTCGCCATGGCGGCGCGTGCTCAGCAATATGCCGTGATCCCGCCAGTCCATCGCCCATCCCTGCCGTTGCCGTCGCCGCCACCTTGCCCTCAAACGCCTCGGCGCGGCAAGGGACCGGTTCAGTCGGTGTCCAGCCGGAACTTGCGGAACCGGGCGCCGGCATGGTCGACCTCTCCCACGTATTCCGCGCCCAACCGCCGCAGCGCGCCAAGGTGCCGCCGCGAGGGCGGCAGCAGGAAGGTGACATGGGGAATGCGCGGGTCATGCCGGGCAAAGGCGAGCATTCTGGCCGTGATCGCAAGGCCAAGCCCGAAACGGTCGGGCTTGAGCACCAGGCCGAAATCCCACTCCCCTTCTTCTTTCTGAAATCCGCCCCAGCCGGCATAGGCCCCGTCCAGCAGGATCGCCCAATGCCCCAGCCCGTCGCGCTGCCAGCAGGCCTCTTTGGTGGTGACGAATTCCCGCGCCACTGCGTCATCCCAGGCAAATGTCAGCAACGGCATGTGTTCGGCCATGCGGGGATCGGACATATGCGCCACGATGTCGCCAAGCGGAACCTCGGAGAGCCTTGCAAATGAAATCGGTTTTTCGCGCGCCATCAGGTACCCGGTGCCGTTGAACAGGGAATGAAGCCTGCCGTGCCCCATTACACCGGCCACGGCAAATCACATAGGCATCATTTGCATTTTTTTTATCGCGGCGATCCGCGCCTCGAGCCTTTGCTGATATTCACCGGTCAGCATTTCAAAGCGCTTCTTTTCGGTGCCGGCCACAAACCCGATCAGTGCGCCTGCGGGCGTGACGGCGGCAATGTCGAGCGCCTGCTGTTTGTTGACATGTTCTAGCTCGGAATTGAGCGCGCGAATGTCGCCCTGGGCGGTGGCGCAGTTGATCGGTTGCTTGGCCGCGCCGGGTTGCAGGATCGGTGCGATCTTGCGGCTGGTCCCGCCCCGCGCCACACCGGCATGACGCCCGTGGGATTCGGTAAAGACCTCGATAATCGCCGAGGTTTCGCCGTGGCGGCGAGAGGTCAGTAGGATGCCGTGATCGCGCCAGTCCAATTCGGGGTCCTGTCGGTGATTAAGTTGTGGTGTTCCCAGAAAATCGTGAAGGGTTCCGTTCTGCAATGGTTTTACACATCAAACGCGGAAAGATAGGTGAATCGCTTGGTCCGACGGCAGGGGACTAGTGATCTAAGCGGACGGAGCCGCCGTTCGCTGCTGTGCAGAACTCGCGACCCAATTTTATGACCGCTTCGCGTACCAAAACAGTCTGTTAATACCGTTCTTAGATGCCTGTATTTGGTCGCCCGAGAACGTGAATTTTCGGGGATATGCGCTAAGACAAAAAGTTCTTATCATGGCTGACATGACAAATAAAATACGCTCATCGCCTGAACTGGCAGCTATTGTGGAACGATGGATCAAAGCGTACGGTCGGGGTGATGGCGAAACCGTTGGACATCTTTTCTCCGACGATGCTGCTTTGTCGTACTTTGGCTCAGCCCAAGGTGAGTCCTGGAGGGGTGATGCATTGCGTCGCGGCATGGAGCAATACATCGGAGAGGTCCCACGTTTCGAATGGAACCCACAAGAACTTCGCGGATTTGAATGCGGATCACTTGGATGGGTGGAGTGGGAAGCGACCATTGACGGGATCGAAACTGGACAATCCGCACAATTGCGCTCCACCGTCATTCTGAACCTCGACAAGGGTTCTTGGAAGATAGTGCACGTTCACAATTCGATACCGGTCAACAATGTCGAGGGTTTCGGGTACCAAGCCAGAGGCTTTGAAGAACTGCTCGATGCCGCGCTCTCTACACCCTATGAACTCGGCCAAAGCGGCATAGCGACGGTGATGTTCACAGATATCGCGGACAGTACAACGATTGCCGAAGCAATAGGGGATACACTCTGGACGGACGCTGTTCATAAACACCTGAGACTGGTCGAACACCAGATCGTGGAGAGCGGGGGGCAAATGGTGAAATCACTCGGGGACGGCATGATGTCATCATTCGCATCCGCACGGGCAGCATTGTTGGCAGCGAAGAATATTCAGCAAAAGAACGCAGCGCAAACAGCAGAACCCAAACTGCAAGTCCGCATTGGCTTGCACACTGGTGAAGTGATTACTTCTGACGCGGATCATTTCGGAACGGTGGTAAACAAAGCTGCCCGGATAGCTGCACTTGCAGCACCGAGTGATATCTGTGTCTCGGATGCAACCCGGATCATGGTAGGTGGATCAACTGAATTTCATTTTGGCGACCAGATGACAGTTCCACTCAAAGGTCTGGATGGGGAACACTCGATATTCAAACTGGACTGGCGTGATGGCTCCTGAAATTGGAAATTCACAGCCAAGACAAACCAGCGAAACTGTGACGAAGTAAAAAGGCGGTTTTGGGGCTCAAAACCGACATGCATCTGGCCCGCTACTCCAGCCCCTCTTCGCCCAGCAGGTGCCGGCCTTGCCGGTCTTCGACCTCGATCACCCAGAGGTCGGGGTCAAAGCTGCGCTGGCGCTGGATGGCGTGATCCACGTCGCCCTCGGGACCAGAGGACAGTTCGACCCATGTGCGTTCGCCGCTCATCAGATCAAAGCTGCGCTGAAAGGCGGTGGCCTGCCCGTCGAGCGTGTTGAGCTTGACCAGAACCGCGCCCGCGGTGTCGTCGCCATGGGCCACGACAAAGGCGGGGATTTCCAAAAACCGCAGCCGCGCCAGATAGGCGTGAACCCAGAAATCGGCGGTCAGGCGGGTCATGCGTTGCCGTCTTTGAAATCCAGACCCATTTCCGAATAGCGCTCGGATTCCTCCAGCCAGTTGGGCCGGACTTTCACTTGCAGGAACAGGTGGATCTTGCGGTCGAGGAACTCTTCCAGTTCCGCCCGCGCGGCCTGACTGACGGCCTTGATCGTCTCGCCCTTCTTGCCCAGAACGATGCCCTTGTGACCGTCGCGCATGACATAGATGACCTGATCGATTCTGGCCGAGCCATCCTTGCGTTCCTGCCAGCTTTCCGTCTCGACCGTCAGCTGATAAGGCAGTTCCTGATGCAGGCGCAGGGTCAGCTTTTCACGCGTCATTTCGGCGGCGATCATGCGCATCGGCAGATCGGCGATCTGATCTTCGGGATACAGCCATGGGCCTTCGGGCAGCTGCTGGGCCAGCCATTTGCGCAGATCCTCGACGCCATACCCGCGCTCGGCCGAGATCATGAAAGTCTTGGCAAAGGGATAACGGTCGTTCAGATCCTTGGTCAGGCCCAACAGCACGTCCGATTGCACCTTGTCGATCTTGTTGATTGCCAGCGCGACCTTGCGGCCCTGGCCGATCTCGCCCAGACCCTCCAGAATGCGCTCCACCCCTTCGGTGATGCCGCGATGGGCCTCGACCATCAGCACGACGATATCGGCATCCGCTGCCCCGCCCCAGGCGGCCGCGACCATCGCGCGGTCGAGCCGACGGCGCGGCTTGAACAGACCTGGCGTGTCGACAAAGACAAGCTGCGCCTCGCCCTCCATCGCGACGCCGCGAATGCGGGCGCGGGTGGTCTGAACCTTGTGCGTCACGATCGAGACCTTGGCCCCGACCATGCGGTTCAACAAAGTGGACTTGCCCGCGTTGGGCTCACCGATCAGGGCAACAAATCCGGCGCGTGTGGTCATCAGTTTTCTATCCTGCTAGCAGGGCCGCACCCCTACAGGAGTTTGCCGTGGCGGACCAGAGGGATTCGCGCCGCGCGACTGCAAAGAAAAAGGGGCGCTGCCCCTCTTGACCTGCGGGCAATTCACCCCGGGGTATTTTGAGGGACTGCGTCCCTCAATCGAAAGTCAAAAAGAGCGCGCCGGAGGCGCCCAACTTCACGACTGGCTCAGGCGATCCAGCAACGCCTTGGCCGCGGCCTGTTCGGCCTGGCGTTTCGAACCCGCTGTGGCCTGCGCTTCGGTTCCGTCCTGCAGCCGGGCGGCGATGGTGAAGACGGGGGCGTGGTCGGGGCCGCTGCGTTTGACCTCGACATAACTGGGTGGTTTCTGGCCGCGCGCCTGGGCCCATTCCTGAAGCGCGGTTTTGGCGTCGCGGGCGTCGGCCTCGACCTTATGGATACGGTCGCCCCAGAGGGCTAGGATGACGTCTCGGGCGGCTTCGAACCCGGCATCGCGATAGACGGCGGCAATGACCGCTTCCATCGCGTCGCCCAGCAGAGCCTGCTTGCGCCGCCCGCCCGACAGCATCTCGGAGCGTCCGAGTTTCAGCACCGCGCCCAGATCGACCTGGCGGGCGACATCGGCGCAGGTTTCCTTGCGCACCAGCGCGTTGAAACGGGGGGCCAGCTGGCCTTCGGCCGCGGTCTTGTCCGCCTCCAGCAGCGCGGTTGCCATCACCAGACCCAGCACCCGGTCACCCAGAAACTCGAGCCGCTGGTTGTCGGGACGGGTCGGCGCCGAGACCGAGCCGTGCGTAAGCGCACGCAGCAAAAGCTCGGGACGTTCGAACCGGTGGCCGATGCGCTGTTCGAAGGCCTTTATTTCGGCTGACAGTTTCACTGAACGCCTTCGAAGAACCGGTCGCCGCGCCAGGTCCAGAAGAACAGCATCGAGCGGCCCGCGGACGAGAACATGATCCGGTCGGCGCGCCCGATCAGGTTTTCATAGGGCACGAACCCCACGCCGCCGGCGGATTGCGGCAGGCGGCTGTCGCTGGAATTGTCGCGGTTGTCGCCCATGAAGAAATAGTGGCCTTCGGGCACTGCGTAGATGCCGGTGTGATCCGAGGACTGGTCGCCGATATTCAGGATCGTGTGCGACACGCCGTTCGGCAGGGTTTCGATCTTGCGTGACTTGATGCAGATGCCGCCGGTGCCGACCGGCCCGTTTTCGCAGCGCGGGCGCAGGCCCTGCGGCCCCTGAGGTGCTTCGATTTCTTCGAACACGCCGTCATCCTGCAGCTTGACCGGCGTGCCATTGATGATCAGGACGCCATCGCGCACCTGGATCTTGTCACCGGGCAGACCAATCAGGCGCTTGATATAGTCGCGTCCCGAAACCGGGTGGCGAAAGACGATCACGTCGCCGCGTTCCGGTTCGCCGCCCAGGATGCGGGTATTGTCGCCCTTCATCCAGCCGCAGATATCATCGGCATCTATGTTGATGCCGAAACGGGGCAGGATCAGGCTGGGACATGAGGCGTAGGAATAACCATAGGCCATCTTGTTGACGAACAGGAAATCGCCGATCAGCAGCGTCTGTTTCATCGAACCGGATGGAATCCAGAATGGCTGAAAGAACAGGGTGCGGAAGACGCCCGCGATCAACAGGGCATAGACGATGGTCTTGATCGTCTCCCACAGGGCGCCGCCGGTTTTGGCTTTCTCGGCCATACTGCTCTCTCCAGTCCTTGTCTGATTGGGTGCTACATGCGGGGCCGGTGGGGCCGAGTCAAGGCCGTGCGGCGGCTTCGTGACGGGGCCGCGCCTCGATCACCACAAAGGCCTGCGCCCAGGGGTGATCATCGGTCAGGGTTACGTGGATGATCGCCTCGTGGCCTGCGGGCGTCATTTCCCTGAGCCTCTCCGCCGCCCAGCCGGTGACGTGCATGACCGGCTGACCCGAGCGGAGGTTCGTCACCGCCATGTCCTTCCAGGCGATGCCCATGCGCAGACCGGTGCCCAGCGCCTTGGAACACGCCTCTTTCGCGGCCCAGCGCTTGGCATATGTGCCGGCGGTATCGGCGCGGCGTTCGGCCTTGGTCTGTTCGGTCTCGGTGAACACGCGGTCACGGAACCGATCGCCGAACCGGTCGAGCGTTCGCTGGATGCGGTCGATATTGGCGAGATCGGTGCCAATTCCCAAAATCATGCGGTCCCCCTGGAATCTGTCGGCACAATCAACGCCAAACGGCCCCATATGGCAAGCAGATGCCGGGAATTATCTGTGCTACACTCCGGTCACAGGCATGACCAACAAAACGAGGATCGAAATGCGCCGACTGATACTGCTGCTATATCTGGGGGCGTTCCTATCGGGCGCACAGGCGCAGGAAAGCACCTGCGGCGGGCCGGATGCGCCCTGTGTCGCGGGCGAGACCGAGTATCTGCTGGCCCTGCCTGACGGGGTGCAGGGCGCGCCCGTGGTCATCTTTCTGCACGGCTATGCGGCGACACCGAAAGCGGTGATGGGAAATGATGCTCTGGTCGGGGCGTTTACCGCGCGCGGGTTTGCGGTGGTGGCCCCGGCGGGGCAGGTCGATATCGGCAATCCCAAGGCGCTGGATTGGGGCGTGCATGACGGGCACCGCTGGCCGCGCGACGACAAGGGCGCGCTGGAAGCGGTCAGGGCGGACGCACTTGCCCGGTTCGGGTTCGACCCCGACCGGGTCTTTCTGGCCGGATACTCTCGCGGCGGCTCGATGGTTTGGGATATCGCCTGCCAGACCCCGGATTTCGCGCTCGGCTACGCCTCGGCTTCGGGTGCCTTCTGGGAGCCGATGTGGCGGCGCTGCAAGGGGCCGGTGCACATGCACCACTCGCACGGATTTGCCGACCGGACGGTTCCGCTGGAAGGCCGGGAAGTCACCTTTGGCGGCTGGGATTTCGAACAGGGCAGTGTTTTCAAGTCTCTGGGGATCCTTGCCAAGACCAATGGCTGCGGGCAGATGGCGGATACCGTTTCGGCCAAGGGCACGCGCTGGAACAAGGCGTGGACCAAGTGCCAGGCCGGATCGCTGGTATTCTCGCTTGGCCCAAACGGGCATGGACGGCAACCGGACTGGGCGGACAGTGTGGCGGAGTGGTTTACAACCCTCTCGGCCCCTGACCGCGCACCCGACTGAAAGCCCGGCTCAGTTCACAAGCCCCGCATTGGTGAGGTAGGTTGCCATGCCCTCGATATTGAGCGGGCGCCAGGCTTCGTACTGGCCCCAGTCCTTGTAATCGTCGAGCGTCAGTTCGGCCTGGATGTCTGCGACCGGCTTGCCTGCCTTGAGACCTTCAAGCACACCGGCGCGCAGAGTTTCGAAATAACCCAGATGCTCGGCCAGATCCTCATGCGTGCCGATCTTGCCGTGGCCGGGAGCGAACACCTCGAAATCGAGTGCCATGGCGGTCTTGATCTGGTTGATCCAGTCATCCGCATTGGCGCCGCCCAGCGTCTGATAGGGCAGCCGGTCGGGCGCGGCGACATCGACGATGAAGCCCACATTCTCGGGGCGGACGACGACGGCCAGCATGTCCTCGCCATGGCCCGGGCCGAGATAGGTCAGTTCCAGCGTCTTGCCGCCCAGTTCGAGCGTGTGGCTGTCGCCGATGCGGAGATCCGGGGTTACGCCGTCGATGGCGTCGGGGGCGTTTTCATGGACGATCACCTGTGCGCCATCATGGGCGGACCCGCCCGAGGCGTGGTCCAGATGGCTGTGCGAATAGATCAGGTGCGTGACCGGCTGGTCGGTGATCTGGCCCAGATTTTCGTTCAGCCACGCGCCTGCACCGGCGTTGATCGGATCGACGCGGATGGTGCCTTCGGGCGTGGCGACGATCAGGGATTGATGGAAATTGTTGCGGAAGAGATAGACATCGCCCTTGACCGGGATCAGTTCGCGCTGCGCGTCCTGCGCCAGAGCCGCGCCGCCGACTGTCAAAAGGAAAACGGAAACGAGGGTTCTTGCAATCATCGAAGTATCCTCCGTGTTATGAATACCCCAAGATGCCATCCGGCTTGCCGTTACGGCAACGCGCCTCTGCTCACATGATTGTGAACCGGATCAGATCAGCCGTGCGGTCAGCAGTTTGAGCGAGGCGGCGCCGAAGAGAAGCCCGAAGGCCAGATCGAACCCGCGCTTGGCGCGCAGATAGGCGCGGGCAATGGGCGGGGCCGAAAACAGCAGGGCATAGCCGATGAAGACGGTGACCGACGTGGCGGACAGGGCCGCAAACAATAACCAGACCGACAGGGTGCCCGCCGCCGGGACCAGGGCAATGGCATAGATCGAACCCCATGCAAGGATTGCCTTGGGGTTGGTCAGATGCAGGGTCAGCCCCTTGAAGAAGAACGCCTTGCGCGGGGCCGCAACGGGAGCGACCGCCGAGCCGCGCCATGCCGAGCGCAGCGATTTGAGCGCGAGATAAAACAGATAGGCCGCACCGGCATAGCGCACCGCCTCGAACAGCCAGGCATTGGCCAGCATCAGGGCGGAAAAGCCAAGCCCCGCGGCAAGGCCCCAGATCGCGGAGCCGGCCACGACACCCGCCGCAATCGCCATGCCCGCCGCCCGGCCATGCGCCATCGACGTGCCGGATATGGCCAGCGTCGCCGGACCGGGGCTGCCCCCGGCCAGTGCCCAGCCGGTGAGGATGACAGGGAGCGGGATCAGCAGGTCGGTCACGCGCGCGCTTCATCCATCAGTTTGCGCATTTCCGCAATTGCCGGGGTCAGGCCGCGAAAGATCGCTTCGCCGATCAGGAAATGGCCGATGTTCAGCTCGCGCACCTCGGGGAAGGCGGCGACGGGTTTGACGGTGTCATAGGTCAGGCCATGGCCTGCATGGACCTCGAGCCCCAGCGAATGGGCAAAGGTGGACATCTGGCGCAGCGATTCAAGCTCGCGCGCGGCGTCTTCCATCCGGTCTTCGGCATGGGCGTCGCAATAGGCGCCGGTGTGCAGTTCGATCACCTCGGCGCCGATGCGGTGAGCGGCCTCGATCTGCCTCATGTCAGCCGCGATGAAGATCGACACGCGGCAGCCCGCCTCGCGCAGGGGGGCGATGAAGTGGGCCAGTTTGTTTTCCTCGCGCGCGACTTCGAGCCCGCCTTCGGTGGTGCGTTCCTCGCGCTTTTCGGGGACGATGCAGACGGCGTGCGGCTTGTGGCGCAGGGCGATTTTCTGCATCTCGTCGGTCGCGGCCATCTCGAAGTTGAGCGGCACCGACAGCACCTCCATCAGGCCGTCGATATCGGCGTCCGAGATGTGGCGGCGGTCTTCGCGCAGGTGCGCGGTAATGCCGTCGGCGCCCGCTTCTTCGGCCAGCCTGGCGGCGCGCAGCGGGTCGGGATAGGCCCCGCCGCGCGCATTGCGCACAGTGGCCACGTGGTCGATATTCACGCCGAGACGCAGATGGGTGTCAGACATCGTTAGAATCCTTTTCCTGCCCTGTGGCCGAGCCTAGAGGCTTTGACGGCACCGCGTCAGCCCTTACCTGGGCCAAACGTTTGATTTGGTCGAATTTCTTTTTGATCTTGGTGCGGCGGCGCTGCTGATAGGTGCGCACCAATGGCAGGCTGAGATAATAGCAGACGACACCGGCAATGATGCCGGGCAGGATGCCACCGATCATGTAGGGGAAGAACACCTCGTCATAGAACACGCCCAGCCCGTGCCAGTCGGCATCTCGGTCGGTGAAGAGCGCGATGAAGTTGTCCTTGAGATCCGCCATGGCGTTGGCGAACTTGCCCATAAGCCCCTGAGTGTGCCCCTTTTCGAATTTGGTGCCCAGAAGGAAATGGCCGGTCTGCAGGCTGACCACGCCAATCGGGACATAAGTGAGCGGGTTGCCAAAGAAGGTGCCGCTGAGCGAGGCCAGAAAATTGCCGTTGATCATCCGGGCCACCACGGCGGCGATGACGAAGTGCATCCCGTAGAACGGCGTGAACGAGGCGAAGACCCCGGCGCCGACGCCGCGCGCGATGCGCTCGGGCGAATCCGGCAAGCGACGGATGCGGTGCTTGACGTAGTGAAAGGCGCGGGTCCAGCCGCCGCGCGGGTAGACGAACTCCGATGCGATCTGGACGGGAGAGCGGCGATCTCGGCGCTTGAAAACCACTCCTGATCGTCCCCTCTTAGTCCGTTTCCGCCGCTGCCAGATCGGAATCGCGGAACCGTTCGACCGCCGCCACGTCGCTTTCCGCTTCGAGCGTCAGCATCAACGAATGCAACTGTTCGACATCGCGCAGTTCCACGTTGATCAGCAGGCGGTAAAAGTCCGGTTTCCGATCCACGAATTCAAGGTTTGAGATATTGGCCTTTTTCTCGCCGATCAATGTGCAAATACGTCCCAGTACGCCGGCATCGTTGCCGATGGTCAGGTCGAGCGTGGCGCCGTAAACCGCCGGGTGGGTGCCGGAATGCCAGTGCAGGTCGACCCAGCGCTCGGGCTGGTTTTCATAGTCGCTGAGTCGGGCGCAGTCGATGGCGTGCACGACCACACCCTTGCCGCGATAGGTGATGCCGACGATGCGTTCGCCCGGCAGCGGCTGACAGCAGGGCGCGCGTTCGAAGCTTTGCCCCGCCTCCAGGCCGATCACCGCGCGCCGCAGAGGGATGGTTTCGCCCTCGTCGCGGGTGAGTTCAGGATAGACCGCCTCGATCACGTCATGCGCGGTCAGCTCGGCGCTGCCAAGGCGGGCCAGCAATTCGCTGCGGTCCTTGAGGCGCAGATGCCTGGCAGCGGTATCCAGAACCTTGTCGGTGGCCTTGCGCCCGACATGTTCAAAGGCGGCGCGCGCCAGTTCGTGGCCGAGTTTGACAAAGCGTTCGCGGTCCACCTCGCGCAGGGCGCGGCGGATGGCGGTGCGGGCCTTGCCGGTCACCGCGATTTCCAGCCAGGTTACCTGAGGTGTCTGGCCGTCGGCGGTGATGATATCGACCGATTGACCGTTCTTGAGCCGGGTCCAGAGCGGCACCCGGATGCCGTCGACCTTGGCGCCGACGCAGGCGTGGCCGATGCGGGTATGGATGGCATAGGCAAAGTCGATGGGTGTCGCCCCGCGTGGCAGTTTCACCACGTCGCCCTTGGGGGTAAAGCAGAACACCTGGTCGGAATACATCTCGAGCTTGACGGCTTCGAGGAAGTCCTCGTGATCCTCTTCGGTGTCGAACTGTTCGGTCAGGCTGGAAATCCACTTGGCCGGGTCCACCGCAAAGGGGTTTTCCGAGCGCACGCCGTCGCGGTACGACCAGTGGGCCGCAACACCGGTTTCGGCCACGTCATGCATCTGGCGGGTGCGGATCTGAACCTCGACCCGTTTGCCGTCGCGGCCCGACACGGTGGTGTGGATCGAGCGATAGCCGTTCGATTTCGGCTGGCTGATGTAATCCTTGAACCGCCCCGGCACCGCCCGCCAGCGCTGGTGGATCGCGCCCAGCGTGCGATAGCAGTCTTCCTCGGTCTGGGTGATGATGCGGAACCCGTAGATATCGGACAGACGCGAGAAGCCCTGATCCTTTTCCTGCATCTTGCGCCAGATCGAATAGGGTTTCTTGGCGCGGCCGAACACCTCGGCCTCGATGCCCGCCTTTTCCAGCTCGTGCCGCATGTCACCGGTGATGCGATGGATCACGTCGCCGGTTTCACGTTGCAGGGTGATGAAGCGACGGATGATGGACTGGCGGCCTTCGGGATTCAGGACACGGAAAGCGAGGTCTTCGAGTTCCTCGCGCATCCATTGCATGCCCATCCGGCCTGCCAGCGGCGCGTAGATATCCATCGTCTCGCGCGCCTTGACCACCTGTTTTTCCGGGCGCATCGCCTTGATGGTGCGCATGTTGTGCAGACGGTCGGCCAGCTTGACCAGAATGACCCGCAGGTCCTTGGACATGGCCATGAACAGCTTGCGGAAGTTTTCCGCCTGCTTGGTCTCGTGGCTGGACAGTTGCAGGTTGGTCAGCTTGGTGACGCCATCGACCAGCTTGGCGACCTCATCCCCGAACATCTCGGCCACCTGGCCATAGCTGGCCTTGGTATCCTCGATGGTGTCATGCAGCAGGGCGGTGATGATGGTGGCGTCATCCAGACGCTGTTCGGTCAAAATGGCGGCAACGGCGACGGGATGGGTGAAATAGGGCTCGCCCGAGTGGCGGAACTGCCCCTCGTGCATCTTGTCGCCGAACTCGTAGGCCCGTTTCAGGCGATCGGAATTGGTTTTTGGATTGTAATTGCGGACCAGCGCAATCAGGTCTTCAGCAGAAATCATCCGGTCCGCACCTTCCCGTATCCGGGTTACCCCTGGCCCTGAGCCTCCATGAGGGCGCGCAGGAGCTTTTCTTCGGACATGTCGTCAGCGGCGGGCTTGTCCGATTCGGCACCCATCAGCAGGGCCATCTGGTCCTCTTCGGGCTCGTCGACCTCGATCTGGGTCTGGTTGGCTTCGATCAGGCGTTCACGCAGTTCGTCGGCCGTCTGGGTTTCGTCGGCGATTTCGCGCAGGGACACAACGGGATTCTTGTCGTTGTCACGGTCCACGGTGATCCCGGCGCCGGCGGAAATTTCGCGCGCGCGATGGGCGGCGAGCATCACCAGCTCGAACCGGTTCGGAACCTTGTCTACGCAGTCTTCTACCGTCACGCGGGCCATGAGGCACTCTCCAATCAGAAACCGTGTCAGGAAGGGGCTTATCTAAGGCGGAATCCCCGGCTTGACAAGCGCGAAATACCAACAAATCGGCAATCAGAGCGGTCTGACCGCCGCCACGTCGCCCCGAGGCAGGTCCGCCAGCATTTCTGTGACGGTCCGGCCCAGAACCGGATGCCGCCAGCCAGGGGCCACATCGGCCATCGGCACCAGGACAAAGGCCCGGTCCTGAAGGCGGGGATGGGGCAGAATCAGCTGTTCGGGCGCGACCCTGACCTGCTCTTCGGGTGGCAGGTTGAACCAGCGGTCATATTCCCGCGCGTCGGGCAGCACACTGTCCTGCCAACAGACGATGTCGAGGTCGAGCGTGCGCATGCCCCAGCGCTGTTCGCGTGCCCGCCCAAAGCGGTGTTCCACCCGGTGCAGAAGATCAAGCAATCCTTCGGGCGCAAGGTCTGTCTCCAGCAGCGCCGCCGCGTTCACGTAATCGGGTCCGGCCCCCGCCGGAAAGCAGGGCGTGGCATAGAATCGGCTGGCGGCGCGAATCGTCGCCCCTTCGTCGGCAAGCACGTCCAGCGCAAGTTGCAGGGTCGTCTGCGGGTCGGAGCCGTCGAAATTGAGGTTCGCCCCCAGTGCAATAACGGTTTCTTGTCTGCTATTGTTCATCAAATACTCCATATTCGACCCACAGAATGCTTGCGATAAGTCGCAAAATTCTTACATTAAGATCACCATTTCGCCGGTCACTCACCACTCACTCACGCAAATACTCGGCGAAAAGGGTGCACCGGAAGGGAAAAAGTTAATGTTTTATAAAGACGAACGGCTAGCGCTGTTCATCGACGGCTCGAATCTATATGCCGCCGCAAAAGCTCTGGGATTTGACATCGACTACAAATTGCTCCGTCAGGAGTTCATGCGTCGTGGGAAACTTCTGAGGGCGTTCTACTATACAGCGCTGCTTGAAAACGATGAGTATTCTCCGATCAGACCGCTGGTGGACTGGCTGCATTACAACGGTTTCACCATGGTCACGAAACCGGCGAAGGAATACACCGACAGCATGGGCCGCCGCAAGGTCAAGGGGAACATGGATATCGAACTGACCGTGGATGCCATGGAACTGGCGCCGCGCGTGGATCATATCGTGCTGTTCTCGGGCGATGGCGATTTCCGCCCGCTGATTGCCAGCCTGCAACGCCAGGGCGTGCGGGTCTCGGTGGTGTCGACCATCCGCAGCCAGCCGCCGATGATCTCGGACGAGCTGCGCCGCCAGGCCGACAACTTCATCGAGCTGGAAGAGCTGCGCGACGTGATCGGACGCCCGCCGCGCGACATTCCGGCCGAGGATCGGAACTATGCCGCGGCAGGCGGTCGCTGAGCGACACACGATCGGCTGAATTCAGGGGGTTCGGTCAGGGAAAAGCGCGGCCAGGTTCGGATGAGCCTGGCCGCGTCGCTTTAAATATGACTCGTACTGAAACGAGTCATGTTCTAGCGCGCAAAGATGACGGCAGGATGACAAAACCTTGGTCACTTGTCGTATCCGGCGAAATCTCCTACGTGTCGGCGGCAAGGAGATGACGACCATGACCAGACCGCCGCTTTCCCTGTATCTGGCCGCGCCGCGCGGATTTTGCGCGGGCGTGGACCGGGCCATCAAGATCGTCGAGATGGCATTGGAGAAATGGGGCGCACCGGTCTATGTGCGCCACGAGATCGTGCACAACAAGTATGTCGTGGACGGGCTGCGCGAAAAGGGTGCGGTGTTTGTCGAGGAACTGGAAGAATGTCCCGACGACCGCCCGGTGATCTTTTCGGCGCATGGGGTGCCGAAATCGGTGCCCGCGGATGCCGAGCGGCGCAACATGGTTTATGTCGATGCCACCTGCCCG
Organism: Ruegeria sp. CI1; assembly: GCF_056536925.1. Lineage (NCBI taxonomy): Bacteria > Pseudomonadati > Pseudomonadota > Alphaproteobacteria > Rhodobacterales > Roseobacteraceae > Ruegeria > Ruegeria sp. CI1. The sequence continues at coordinate 38,624 of NZ_JBQFQP010000023.1, forward strand.
CTGGTGTCCAAGGTGCATATCGAGGCGCAGCGCCATGCCGAGGCCGGGTTGCAGATGATCATGATCGGCCACAAGGGTCATCCCGAGACGGTCGGTACCATGGGACAGCTGCCCGAGGGCGAAGTTCTGCTGGTGGAAACGGTCGCGGATGTGGACCGGGTTGCGGTGCGCGATCCCGAACGGCTGGCCTTTGTCACCCAGACCACCCTGTCGGTCGATGATACCAAGGATATCGTGGCGGCCCTGCAGGCGCGGTTTCCCGCCATTGTCGGGCCGCACAAAGAAGACATCTGTTACGCCACCACCAACCGGCAGGAGGCGGTCAAGGCCATCGCGCCGAAATCGGATGCGCTGCTGGTGGTGGGGGCGCCGAATTCGTCCAATTCGCGCCGTCTGGTCGAGGTCGCCTCGAAGGCCGGGTGCCGCTATGCGCAGCTGGTGCAGCGCGCCACGGATATCGACTGGCGGGCGCTGGACGGTATCGCCTCGGTCGGCATCACCGCCGGGGCCTCGGCGCCGGAGGAGCTGATCAACGAAGTGATCGACGCCTTTCAGGACCGCTATGCCGTCACGGTCGAGATTATCGAAACCGCCACCGAGAGTGTCGAATTCAAGGTTCCGCGCGTGTTGCGCGCTTAGGAAAGGGGGCCGCGATGACCAAAGACCGAACCCTGTCCGTCTATGACGCGAAAAGCCAGGCCTATCTGGACATGGTCAGTGACTGGAACGACCCCTGTCTGGACGCTTTCATCGCCGCGATACCGGCGGGGGCGCATGTGCTGGATCTGGGCTGCGGTCCCGGCCATGCGGCGGCAATGATGGCCCAAGCGGGGTTGCGCGTGACGGCGACCGACGGATCAGCCGAAATGGTGCGGCTTGCGGCCCGAAACCCGGGTGTCGAAGCGCGGCAGGAGGTGTTTGACGACATCGCCGGGGTCGATATCTATGACGGGATCTGGGCGAGTTTTTCACTGTTGCACGCGCCCAAGGCCAAGTTACCCCTGCATCTCGCGGCGCTGCACCGGGCCGCGCGTTCCGGTGCGCGGCTGCATCTGGTGCTGAAGCTGGGGCAAGGCGAGAAGGTGGACGAGTTTGGCCGGTTCTATGCCTACTATGAGCGGTCCGAGCTGGAAGACCTGCTTGCCAAGGCGGGCTTTTCCGTCCATTCGCATGTGACCGGGGCCGACGCGGGGTTTTCGGGTCGTGTCGAGGAATGGATTGCAATCACTGCTCATGCCTGAATTGTTTGCCTATACGGACGGGGCGTGCTCCGGCAATCCCGGCCCGGGGGGCTGGGGCGTGCTGCTGCGCGCAGTTGACGGCGAGCGTATCCTGAAGGAGCGCGAGCTGAGCGGTGGCGAGGCAGAAACCACCAACAACCGGATGGAACTGCTGGCCGCGATCAACGCACTGGAAACGCTGGAGCGGCCCACGCAAATCACCGTCGTGACCGACAGCGCCTATGTCAAGAACGGGGTCACCGGCTGGATATTCGGGTGGAAGAAAAACGGCTGGCGCACGTCAAACAAGAAGCCGGTCAAGAATGTCGAGCTGTGGCAACGGCTGGACGAGGCGCAGGCCCGTCATCAGGTGACCTGGGAATGGGTCAAGGGCCATGCGGGACATCCGGAAAACGAGCGCGCCGATGAACTGGCGCGCGCGGGCATGAAGCCGTTCAAGAAGCCCGCTCAGTCGCAGTCATAGAATTTCTTGCGCCCGCCGATACAGTCGGATGGCCGGATGGGCACCATCTTGGTGGCGTCCTTGCGTGTGACGAATCCGGGAACCCCTGTGACCTCGTTTGTATCACTGTCGTCCGTCTGGGCGGGTTTGGCTGCCTGGGTCGTGCGCTGTGTGGTCGTCTGTGTCCTGGGCTTTGTCGTGCGGGTCGGTGTCGATGTACGGGCCACCTTGGGGCAGGCAATTCCCGGCTTGGCCTCGATCGCGGCGACAAGTTCCTGATACCCGCGCACGCCGTCCTGATAGCTGTCGGTCAGCGGCATCCCCGCCTGTTTGAGAAACGCCGCCGTGGCCGCCTGTGAGCGTCGCCCGAAATCGCCGTCAATGGCCCCAAGGTAACATCCCCTTTCCTTCAACCGCGTCTGCGCCAGCCGCGTCGCTTCTTCAAGGGTCATCTCGGGTTCCGGTTTCACCTCGGGTTCTGGGTTCTGCGCGGCCTCCGGTTCCGGTTCGGCTGCGGGTTCCGGGTTGGCCAAAGCCGGCGTTTGCGGTTCTTCGGTGGCGGGCATCGCGGCGATCACTTCGGATCGGGGCGCCGGTGCGGTGGCATCGGAAGAAATCGCCGTACGATTGGCAGGCCTGAGTTCTTCGCGTTTTTCCAGGGCGAAAGCATAGAGGGGATGCGTGCTTTGATCCTCGAACTTGATGAGGAAGGCATCCCAGGCTTCGAAACTTCCCGCGCGGTCGGCCTCGATGAAGTCTTGCGAGATCGACGCTGTCGGGGGCGGTGGCACGCTTGGTTGTGGTTCTGGCGCGGCCCGGCCCGTGCCGCTTTCGGGGTTGATCACGTATTCGCCGCCGCCGAGCGAGGAATAGACGAAGGGCGCGGCCCCCGGCACCGATTGGCGCATGCTGTCGCGGACACGGCCCAGCAGTTGGCGCACATCCGTCGGCGGCCCCGCCATCGCATCAAGGAAGGCGGCGGTGAAGGGCGAGTTGCCGCCGGTTCGTCCGTCGGGCGTGATTTCACCAGCGGCGGCGGCGTAGGCGATCAGCGTGTCGGATTCGTTGGTCTGGACATCCGCGAGACCCTGCCGGGCGCTGCGGGTGCCGCCCTGCTGTTTCATGCGGGCCAGGAAGGGGTTGTTGCGGCACGCGTCGAGCACCACCATCTTCATCCGCCGCGCGCCCGAGATCTGGCGCAGGATCAGATCCATCTCGACCATTTCCAGACCGGCGTCGCGCACATCTTCGAGGCGGGCATCGACCGGCATCAGATAGTTGGTGCCGCCGATCTCGATCCCGTGCCCGGCGTAATAGACCATGGCGATTTCCGAACGATCCGCCATCGCGCGGAAATTGCGCAGCGTTTCGCGCATCTGCACGCGGTTGAGGTTGTCGGCGCGGACGACCTCGAACCCCTGATCTTCGAGCAGGACAGAGACGGCGGCGGAATCATTGCGGGGATTGTCCAGCGGCGCGACCGCCTGATAGTCGGAGTTTCCGATTACCAGCGCCACCCGGTCGGCCCATGCGCAGACCGGCAGGATCAGAATAATCAGAATGGCCGCCAGAAACTTCATCGGCACCTCGGGTTACACGTCACGGACAGTTTATCCGAGAATTGGCCCGCCTCAAAGGATGCTGGTCACACAGATTATCGGCGGAAGTATTTTTGCCAGATCCAGATCACCAGCAAGGCCCCCAGCAGCGCGCCGACGAAGCCCGAAAGCCAGCCCATCATCGTCGCAAGCCCGCGCAGGACAAAGCCGCCGAGCAGCGCGCCGACGATGCCGATGGCCATGGTGGTGGGAATGTCGGCCTCGATCCGCATCAGGCGGGTAGCGAGAAATCCGGCGGCGGCGCCGATGACGATCAGGGCGACGACGGGCATGTCATTTCCTCCAGTGCGTGGGCACGATGATCAGCGCGCCTATGGACGAAATCACCGCGTTCAGGCCCGGAGAGCCGAAGCCGATCCCGAACATTATGCGGAAGAAATGGAAGATGAACGCGCCGCCGACACAGATGATGATGGATTGCACATAGCCGTTGCGGGTAAAGCCGGTCGCCTCGGACAGGTATCCGACGATCCCGGCAATGATGACCGTTCCCATCAGGATCATGAACATGCGGGCGCCCTCCGTCTAAAGCCGGGTTCCCGCGCCAACCGGGAAACCGCGCAGGAACGTCTTATTATCCTGCGCGCCTTTGCCCGCTCTTTGCAAGCGCAGCAGATCGACCGCGCCGGACCCGCAGGCCACGCGCAGGGTGTCGTTGAGAACCTCGCCCGGTTCCCCCTGCCCCTGCGCCAGCCGCGAGGCCAGCAGTTTGACCCGTTCGCCTTCGATTTCGGTCCAGGCTCCGGGGAACGGCGACAGGCCCCTGATCTGACGGTCGATCTCGGCGGCGGGCCGGGTCCAGTCCACCCGTGCCTCGGCCTTGTCGATCTTGGCGGCATAAGTGACGCCCGCATCCGGTTGCGGGGCGGGGGCGAGTTCGGGCAAGCTGGCCAATGTCTCGACGATCAGAGATGCACCCATGGCCGACAGGCGGTCGTGCAGTTCGGCGGTGGTTTCCTCTGCGCCGATGGGTGTGGCTTTGCGCAGCAGCACCGGGCCGGTGTCCAGCCCCGCCTCCATCTGCATGATGCAGACGCCGGTTTCGGCATCCCCGGCCATGATTGCCCGGTGGATCGGCGCGGCCCCGCGCCAACGCGGCAACAGGCTGGCATGGATATTGAGGCACCCCCGCGCGGGGGCATCCAGAATGGCTTGCGGCAGGATCAGGCCGTAGGCCACCACGACGGCCACGTCGGCCTGAAGCGCGGCAAAGGCGGCCTGTTCGTCGGGCGATTTGAGGGAAACCGGGTGACGCACCTCAAGGCCCAACGCCTCGGCGCGGGCATGAACCGGCGTGGGGCGGTCTTTCTTGCCGCGCCCGGCGGGGCGCGGGGGCTGGCAGTAGACGGCGGCGATGTCGTGACCGGCACCAACCAGCGCGTCGAGCACCGGGACAGAGAAATCGGGAGTGCCCATGAAGATGACGCGCATGATCTGCTCCGGGGTTGTGGCGGGGTGCCGGGCTGAAGCCCGGCCTACGGGCGTTAGGTTTGTTTGCGCGCCTTGCGCAACAGCATGTCACGTTTGACCTTGCTGAGGTTGTCGAAATACATCCGGCCATTCAGATGGTCGATCTGGTGCTGCACGCTGGTCGCCTCGATGCCGACGAAGTCGCGGCGGTCGACGATGCCATGTTCATTGAGGTATTTGACCGTCACCGCGCGGGGCCGCTTTATCGTGGCCGCGACGCCGGGCAGGTTCGGGCTGGCCTCTTCATGCTCGCGCAGCTCGATCGAGCGGTGCAGGATTTCCGGATTTGCAAGGCGCACCGCCCGGCCCCGCTCGGCCGAACCATCCACCACCGCCAGTCGCAGCATCACGCCGATCTGCGGCGCGGCAAGGCCGACGCCCGGCATCGCCTCCATCGTGTCGATCATGTCGTCCCAGATCGCGCGGATCTCGTCGGTGATTTCGGGCACTTCGGCGGCCTTGCTGCGCAGGCGCTTGTCGGGCCAAGGCAGGCAGGGGCGTACGGTCATTGATGTTTCTCCAGGTATTCGGCCTCGGCGCGCACGCGGTCCGCGCCGGTCAGGTGGTCGAGCGTGACCGTGCCGTTCAGATGGTCGAACTCGTGCTGGATGCAGCGCGCTTCAAACCCGTCGAAATCGGCCATGTGGATATCGCCTTCGGGGGCGGTCCACTGCACGGTGACAGCCTTTGGCCTTTCGACCGCAACCGCAATGCCGGGGATCGACAGGCAGGCCTCTTCCATCACCACGGGGATACGCTCGGCGGCCATGATGACGGGATTGATCATTGCCAGTGGCGCGGGCTCTCCCTCTTTCCAGCCGCAATCCATGACAAAGAACCGTTGCATCACCCCGACCTGCGGCGCGGCCAGCCCACGGCCCTGCGCGGCATACATGGTGTCGAACATGGACCGGATCAGATCCTGCGGCACGATGGTTTCGACCGGGTCGCATTTCTGCGACAGTCGGGGGTCGGGCCATGTCAGGATCGGCAGGACGCTCACGCGCGGGCCTTCTCGCGCTTCAGCTTCTGCATCTTGCGGGTGATCATCTGGCGCTTGAGCGGCTTGAGGTAGTCGATGAACAGCTTGCCATCCAAATGATCGATCTCGTGCTGGACGCAGGTGGCCCACAACCCGTCAAAGGTTTCCTGCTGCAGGTTTCCGTTCCGGTCCATCCATGCCACATCGACCACCTTGGGGCGTGTCACCTCGGCATATTGCTCGGGGATCGACAGGCAGCCTTCCTCGTAGACATTGGTTTCATCCGAGGCCGCGATGACCTGCGGGTTGAACATCACCAGCGGGCGGGGCGCTTCGCCATCTTCCTTGACGCAGTCCAGCACGATCAGCCGATCCAGCATGCCGATCTGAGGCGCGGCCAGCCCGATGCCCGGCGCGTCATACATCGTTTCGAGCATGTCGTCGGCCAGCTTGCGCAGGTCGTCGGTGATGTCGGCCACCGGCGCGCAGACCTTCTTCAGGCGCGGGTCGGGATGGATCAGAATAGTGCGTTTCATGAGGGTGATTTAGGTCATTCGGCGCCGCGCCGCAACGCCCCCCTTGCAACCGCCGGAATTGAGGTTAGCTTTCCCGCGATCAAACGGAGCAGACATGACTTTCAACGACCCTACCGACCGCCGCGGCACCCACAGTTCAAAATGGGACAAGATGGAGCAACTCTATGGCGTCTCGCCCGATGACGGGCTGGCGATGTGGACGGCGGATTCCGATTACAAGACCGCGCCCTGCGTGATCGAAGCGGTGCAAAAGGCGGCGGAACATGGCGTGTTCGGTTATTCCTGGGAACATCCCGAATACCTGCAGGCGGTGCAGTGGTGGATGAAGGCCCGGCACGGCTGGGACATCGACACCGACTGGGTGCTGACCTCGCAGGGGCTGGGCAATGCGATTGCGCTGTGTCTGGACGTGTGGAGCGCGCCGGGGGACGGGGTGGCGATCTTTACCCCGGTCTATCACGAGTTTGCGCACAAGGTGAACAAGTCGGGTCGCCGGGTGGTGGAATGCCCGCTGGTGCGGCAGGGCGAGACCTATGTGCTGGATCTGGACGACGCGCAGGCGCGGCTGGACGGCTCGGAGAAGCTGCTGCTGTGGTGCTCGCCGCAGAACCCGTCGGGTAGAGTTTGGACGCCCGAGGAGCTGCGCGCGGTTGCGGCATTCGCGGAACGAAACGGGCTGATCCTGGTCTCGGACGAAATTCATCACGATCTTGTCTATGCTGGTCAAAAATACGTACCGATGGATGTGGCCGCGCCCGAGGCGCGGGCGTGGACGGTGACCCTGACGGCGGCGTCCAAGACATTCAACATTGCCGGACAGCGGACCGGCAACATGATCATTCCCGACCCGGAATTGCGCAAGGTGATGCGGCATCGGCTGGCGACTCTGGATTACGCGCCCGCCGCCCTTGGCGTGGCAATGATCACCGCCGCCTATTCGCCAGCCGGGGCCGCGTGGGTCGATGCCCAAATGGCGCATCTGGACGGCAACAGGCGTCTGTTCGACGACACCATCGCATCAATCCCCGGCCTGTGGTCTATGCCGTTGCAGGCCACCTATCTGGCTTGGGTCGATTTTTCGGGCACCGGAATGAACCATGACGAGTTCGTCCGCCGCCTGCGGCAGGATGCGCGGATTGCCACGTCGTCCGGTCCCGGATTCGGAACCGGGGGCGAGACGTTCGAGCGGTTCAACCTGGCAACACAGCGCGCGCGTGTCGAGGAGGCCTGCACCCGGCTGCGCAGCGCCTTTGCCGATCTGCAATAGCCATGCTGCGGCGCCTGACCGTCCTGCTGGCGTTGTGCCTTGTCGCCGGGGCGCTTTGGGTCGGATGGGCGCGTTTCGGCCCGCGCCCTGTGGCGCCGCCGATGGCGCCCGAGGCCGAGCGGGTCGATCGCATCCTGATCGAGAAATCCACCCGCCGCCTGACAGCGACGCTGGACGGTGCTGTGGTGATGCAGGCCGATATTGCGCTGGGGTTCAGCCCCGAAGGCGACAAGGCGGTCGAAGGCGATGGCCGCACGCCCGAGGGCGTCTTTACGATCAACCGCCGCAACCCGCAAAGCGCCTTTCACCTGTCGCTGGGCATCGACTACCCGCAGCCTGAAGACATCGCGCGGGCGCGCGAGGCCGGAACCGATCCGGGTGGCGATATCTTCATTCACGGGCAACCAAACGGTGTCGTCGGGATGACCCTGCCGGGCGACTGGACCCTGGGTTGCATCGCCGTGTCCAATGACGAAATCACGCGCCTTTGGCGTCTTGCCGACGTCGGGACGATCGTCGAAATCCGGCCCTGACGATCAGTCGTCCTTGCCCAGAAGCGCAATCGGCGCATCCGGCGAACGATAGAAATCCAGAGGCGCCTTGTCGGCGGCCAGAGTGTTGCGTTTGAACTCGTAACGCATCTCTCCGGCTTCTTCTTCTGCGGCAACAATCAGGCACTGATAAAGGTGATTGGTTCCATCGTAGAGATCAACGAGACCGCGCAGACGCGGAGTCGTTTCGGCCTCGACCGCGAATCCGCTTTGCCACAGACGCAGGACGCGAAAGTATTCCTCCCCCGCTTCGACCCGCAAACGGCTTGTTTTCTTGAGTGTTGCAATGCGCGCGGCATCCAATTCCTTGCGCATTTCCTCGGAAATGTATGTGGTCATAAAAATCTTTCCCCCTCACGTAACCTTAAGTTTGCAATGGGTTTTGTAAAAATCCAATGAAAGATTTCCGGTGACGGCGTTGCGTTGCAATCGTGTCGCAAGGAATGCGCACCATGTGCGCGAGCGCAGAAAGCGTGCGCGGGCCTGATGGTGGTCAGGCGGCGCGGGCGGCCCTATTTTTTGGAGTGTCTCTCGAAACCGGAGGTAAGCGCATGGGACTGCTCGTGGACGGCAAATGGCAGGACAAGTGGTATGACACGAAATCCAACGGCGGCGCGTTCAAGCGGTCGGCGGCGCGGTTCCGCAACTGGATCACCGCCGACGGCGCGCCGGGCCTATCTGGCGAGGGTGGATTTCAGGCGGCGTCGGGACGTTATCATCTTTACGTCAGCTATGCCTGCCCATGGGCGCACCGGACACTGATCTTTCGCGCCCTCAAGGGCCTGACGGATCATGTCGGGGTGTCGGTGGTGCATCCGGACATGCTGGATCAGGGCTGGACGTTCGAGACCGACGCCCATGGCGCGACCGGAGACACGCTTTATGGTTTCAGTCACGCGCATCAGGTATATACCAAGGCCGATCCCGGCTATTCCGGGCGGGTGACGGTTCCGATCCTGTGGGACACCGAGCGGGAAACCATCGTGTCGAACGAAAGTTCGGAAATCATCCGCATGTTCAATTCCGCCTTTGACGGTCTCACCGGGAACACGGATGACTATTGGCCGGCGCCCCTGCGCGACGAGATCGAGGCGGTGAACACCCGCGTCTATGACACGCTGAACAACGGCGTCTACAAATGCGGGTTCGCCACCACGCAGGAGGCCTATGACGCCGCCGTGCATCCCCTGTTCGACACGCTTGAGTGGCTGGAGGAAAGGTTGTCAGCCAAGCGCTATCTGATGGGAGATCGCCTGACCGAGGCCGACTGGCGGTTGTTCACCACGCTGGTGCGGTTTGATCCGGTGTATCATCTGCATTTCAAGTGCAACCGCAAAAGGGTAATCGATTATCCCGACCTCTGGGCCTATCTGCGGGAGTTATATCAATGGCCTGGTGTGGCGGACACGGTGAACATGGCGCATATCGTGCGCCACTATCATTTCAGCCACAATACCATCAATCCGCACCGCATAATCCCGATCAACCCGGTTGTGGATTACCGGGAGCCGCATCGCCGCGATCAGCGTCCGGCTGCGTAATGCTCGACCATGGCTGCCAGGTCTTCGGGCGGGGTGCCGCTTTGGACAAAGGCGCAGGCGTTTGAGCTGTGGGCAAAGATTGATCCGTCGGAAAAGAAGGTGGTGTTGGTGACAAAGATCACCCGCGCATCGGGGCGGCGATAGCTGGCGAAATCGGCCACCGCAAGCGCGCTGCCCTTTTCCAGCACGAGATCGAGGACAATGATATCGAAGGCGGTGCCATAGAGCGCCAGAATGGCCTCCTCCTGCGTCAGAACCAAGGTGGCTTCGGTCCCCTGCCGTTGCAGGTGACGCTGCCAGACCCGGCCAAGATCCGGGTTGCTTTCAACGATCAGAACCTTCATTTGCGGCACCCTTGGCACGGTTGGCATGTATCTCGTGCCGTCCCCCTAGCCCCGTGATCCGGTCAATTGCTTAACAAAATGTTAACATGCCCGAAGCGGCCCTTGTTTCGGGCGGTTTCGCTTGTGCAGGCGGCAAGAATCCGCTTGAAGCGGGCAGAATGCAGCATTTTCAGGCAGAGAGTCGCAATGGCGCAATCGCCGGACATGGACCAGAACACCATCGACCCCCGCGCCCGACGCGACCATGGCGGCGGGCTGGACGGCGCGATGAAGCGCTATGGCGGCGCGCGGGCGGATTGGATCGACCTGTCGACAGGTATCAACCCGTCACCCTATCCGGTGTCCGGCTTGCAGGCGACCGATTGGGCAGAGCTTCCCGATCACGGCGCGTTCGAGGCGCTGGTGTCGGCGGCGCGGACATTCTGGCAGGTGCCGGCTGAGGCCGCTATCCTGCCTGCGCCGGGTGCGTCGGCGCTGATTGCCCGAATTCCGGCGCTGGCTCCTGCCGGGTCGGTGCAGATCACCCGCCCCACCTATAACGAACATGCTGCCGCCTTTGCCGCGCAGGGCTGGGACATCCGCGACGTTGGGCCTACGCAGGCGCGGGTCATCGTGCATCCCAACAACCCCGATGGCCGCCTGTGGCGTGAAGCGGAAGCCGATGCGCCTTTGACCGTGATCGACGAAAGCTTTTGCGATGTGACACCTGCGACCTCGCTGATCCATCTGGCCGAACGTCCCGGCACGGTGGTTCTGAAGAGCTTTGGCAAGTTCTGGGGGCTGGCCGGATTGCGGCTTGGCTTTGCCATCGCCCGACCCGACACCATCGCCCGGCTCAACGACCTGACCGGCCCCTGGGCGGTTTCGGGGCCGGCGCTGCGGATCGGGGCGCAGGCCCTGACCGATACCGACTGGGCGGCGCGCACCCGCGCGCGCCTGGCGCAGGAGGCCAGCCAGCTGGATGCGCTTGTCACCGGAAAGGGTGCCGAGCTTGTCGGGGGCACTACCCTGTTCCGGCTCTATGAGGTCGATGACGCTGCTGCATGGCAGGACCGTTTGGCGCGTGCCCATATCTGGAGCCGCGTCTTTCCCTATTCGCGGACCTATCTGCGGCTGGGCCTGCCGCCTGCACAGGGTTGGGACCGGCTGGAGGCTGCGCTGTGAGCACCGCGTTTCTGCTGGCTGCGGCGATGGCGCTGGACGCCGCGCTGGGAGAACCCGAGTGGCTGTGGTCGCGGGTGCGGCATCCGGCGGTGCTGATCGGCAATCTGATCGGAGCGCTGGACAGGCGGCTGAACCGGGGCGGCAACCGGCGCCTCAAGGGTGCTGCGGTCGCCCTGTTTCTGGTCGCGGCGGCAGTGATTGCGGGTCAGGTTCTGGCTGCGCTTGGGCCGGTGGTGGAAATCCTGGCCTGCGCCATTCTGCTGGCTCAGAAGTCGCTTGTGACGCATGTGTCCGACGTGGCCGATGCCATGCGCCGGTCCTTGCCCGAGGGGCGGGCGATGGTGGCACGGATCGTATCGCGCGACACTTCGGCCATGGATGAAAGCCAGATCGCGCGGTCGGCCATCGAAAGCGCGTCAGAAAACCTCAGCGATGGGGTGATTGCGCCTGCCTTCTGGTTTCTGGTTGGCGGTCTGCCGGGGCTGCTGGTGTACAAGGCGATCAACACGGCGGACAGCATGATCGGCTATCGCACCGAGAAGTATCTTGAATTCGGCTGGGCTTCGGCACGGCTGGATGACCTGTTGAACCTGATCCCTGCGCGGCTGACCGGTTTGATGATCGTGGCCTTGGCCCGTGGGTTCGGCCAATGGCGCGAGACCGTTGCCGACGCCCGACGCCATGTCTCGCCCAATGCGGGCTGGCCCGAGGCCGCGATGGCCCGCGCGCTGGACGTGGCCCTTGCCGGGCCGCGCAGTTATCACGGTCAGATCCGCGATCTGGCCTGGGTCAATGGCGCGGCGCGCAGAACCATCGGTGCTTTCGAGATCACTCGCGCCGTCGACATGCTGTGGCGCGTTTGGGGCCTTGTCTTTGCGCTCGTTCTGCTGTGGTTTGTGCTGACATTGATATTCTGACCCGACAAGAGGGATTGACCCGCAAGATGCGATTGTTTTCTGCCGCCGTTTTCGCCCTTCTGCTGTCCACCGCAGCCCAAGCCCAATGCGGAGGCGATTTCAACGCCTTCGTGCAGGCGCTGAAACAGGAGGCGGTGACGAAAGGCCATGACAGCGCCCGGGTCAACGCATTCTTCAAGGGCGTCAGGCAGGACGGCAAGGTACTGAAGGCCGACCGGGCGCAGGGAGTGTTTCAGAAACCCTTCATCGATTTCTCGCGGCACCTGATTTCGCAGAACCGGATCGACCGGGGGCAGGCAATGTCACAGAAACACGATGCGGTGTTCGACCGGATCGAGGCGGAATACGGCGTGTCGCGCGGCGTGCTGCTGGCCTTTTGGGCGTTCGAAACCGACTACGGCGGCTTTCAGGGAGATTTCAACACCCGCGACGCGCTGGTGACGCTGGCGCATGACTGCCGCCGTCCCGATCTGTTCCGGCCCCAGATATTTGCCGCCATCGCGCTGTATGACCGTGGCAACTTCGATCCGCAACGCACAACCGGCGCCTGGGCAGGCGAGATCGGCATGGTGCAGATGCTGCCGCAGGACATTCTGGACAACGGCGTCGATGCCGATGGCGACGGCAAAGTGTCGCTGAAAACCTCGGCCCCTGATGCGCTGATGTCGGGGGCAAAGATGCTGTCGCATCTGGGCTGGCGGGCGGGTGAGCCATGGCTGCAGGAGGTCACCGTGCCCGCGGATATGGACTGGTCGCTGTCGGGGCCCGGCAAGGGCCGCGCGGTCACGGAGTGGCAGCGGATGGGGGTCCGCGCGCGGAGCGGGTCGTTGCCGGGTGGAATGCAGGCGTCGCTGTTGCTGCCGCAGGGCCATAAAGGACCAGCCTTTCTGGCCTATCCGAATTTCGACGTCTATTTCGAGTGGAACCAGAGTTTCGTCTATGTCCTGACCGCCGCCTATTTCGCCACCCGGCTGGAGGGTGGTCCGATTTATGATGCCGGTAATCCGGAGCCCGGATTGTCAGGACCGCAGATGAAAGAGCTGCAAGCGAAATTGCAGGCGCGCGGCCACGAGGTCGGCAAGATCGACGGCATTCTGGGCGCCGGAACCCGCGCGGCGGTACAGGCAGAGCAGGAAAGGGTGGGTTTGCCCGCTGACGCCTGGCCGACGGCAGAGCTTTTGCGCAGGTTGTAGTGGACAAGTGGTGTCAGGCGGATGAGGGCCGGTCTCTAGCAACTGTATTTCTCAGGCGGTCTGAGCCGACCAGTTTTGCCGAGATTTTAGGAGTGCGTTCGCGATTGTAACGAGCTTTCTAGCGACTGCTGTGATGATGACTTTGTGT
>NZ_JBQFQP010000024.1:0-30798 GCF_056536925.1 Ruegeria sp. CI1
CCCTCGAAGCTGAACGCGAGGTCGCTACCGGTGCCTTGAAAGGTGAAGCTGACCACGCCGTCGGCATCCGTGACCCCGTCGAACCGGTTGCCGTAGCTGCCGGTGTCCATGTTGCCAAGCGTGAGTTCGGCGACCGGAACGTCGACGGGCTCCGGCTCCGGCTCGGCCAGCAGCAGGTTCTTGACGCCCCAGATAAAACCCGGGTCCTCGGCCTGCCGGATGCTGACGGTATTCTCGCCCGAGACCAGCTGGTCGGCGGAAAACAGATAGTCGTACTGGGCGAAGCTGTTGTTGCCGCCAGCCGCAAGCGGGCCGACAAGGCTACCGTTCAGCCACAGCTCGACCTCGCCAGTGGTATCGATGTCGTAGCCCTCGAAGCTGAACGCGAGGTCGCTACCGGTGCCTTGAAAGGTGAAGCTGACCACGCCGTCGGCATCCGTGACCCCGTCGAACCGGTTGCCGTAGCTGCCGGTGTCCATGCTTCCGGGTGTGAGCACCCCATCTGCAATTAAGGCCATGGCCAGTGTCCTTTCAGGTAACTCTTTCGAAGTGTATCCGCATTGGAAGTCTGGGTTCGAAATCGACATGAGAACATGGGGAAAAGTTTGGTTGAACTGAGGCGATCTTGTGATTTGGCGCAAATTTTCGCCTAACTAGAGCTTTGTCAGGGCAATTCGTCTCGAGACGGGCAGGGCGGTTTTGTAGCGTCCAGCTATGATCAAAGAGTCCCCGTTTCACTATTTTAGGACCAGCCCCGAAATCATCCGCCTAGCGGTCATGCTGTACGTTCCTTTCCGCTCTCGTTGCGCAACGTCGAGGATCTTCTCCACGAACGCGGCATTGATGTCAGTCGCGAAGCCGTACGGTTCTGGTGGCGCCGGTTCGGACCTCTGTTCGCCTCCAAAATCCGGAGGCGCCGGGTCGAGGGTTTGCAATCGAGCCGTTGGCGCTAGCATTGGGACGAGACGTTCGTGAAGATCTACGGCGAACGCAATTACCTTTGGCGAGCCGTCGATCACGAGGGTGAGGTTCTGGAAAGCTATCATTAGCGAAAGTGAAATTGAGCAGATGTTTTTTGTGTTGCGAAAAGGGCTTGAAGCGACAAGTATGTGGCTCGGAGGGATCAGTGACCGGCCGTGTCAGAAGGAATTTGGTTGAGGCGGGCAGGGCGGTTTCGTAGCCTCCGGCCATGCCTAGGCGTGATCCATTCAAATACTTCCATGGCAGCCCGGAAATTGTCCGCCTGGCGGTCTTGATGTACGTTCGTTTCCCATTATCGCTGCGGAATGTCGAAGATCTGCTGCACGAGCGCGGTATTGATGTGAGCCACGAGACGATCCGTTTCTGGTGGAACAGATTTGGTCCGATGTTCGAGTCAGAAATCCGGCGTCGGCGGGCGGAAAGACTGCGATCCGGGCGGCGATGGCAGTGGCATGTCGAGGAGGTTTTCGTGAAGATAAACGGCGAATCTCACTACATGTGGCGAGCTGTTGATCACGAAGGCGAAGTTCTGGAAGCCGTGGTCGCGTAGCGTCGAAGCAAACGTGCGACATTGAAATTTCTCAGAAAATTGATGTGGCGTTATGGGCGACCCGAAGTATGGTGACGGACCGCCTCCCTTCGTACCGTGCGGCGTTGCGGGAGATGGGAGCGGCCGATCTGCAGCACACAGGCCGTTGGTTGAACAATCGGGTGAGAATTCGCACCTGCCATTCCGACGTCGAGAGCGAGCGATGCTGCGCCTCCGGCGCTTGCGAAGTTCGCCGCCGTTCATTCCTCCGTATTCAACCATTTCAACCAGGAGCGCCACCTCTACACCCGAGCGAACTTCAAGCTGAACCGCAATGCGGCTCTCGCCGAGTGGCGCCAACTTGGCGCGCACTAAGGGGCAGCGTCACTGCCCTTGTTGAGGCTGGTTAGAATCTGTCTGACAGCACCGCCAGAGTCCACCGAGGATTCCAAGACTACATTCACTTGAACCCCTTTGTCGGCCGCTTTCTTCAAGGCCTTCAGAATTGAAGGCCTCTCATGCGCGACGAAACTCACGATGAACAGTTCCGAATGAGCGCTAGAGATCACATCGAGAAGAACGCGTTCCGTTCTTCGTGTGGCCACGAATGGTGTCGTCGGCCCTGTCAAAACCAACTCGGTCTGATTCTCTTCGTTCGTCTTATTTAGGCTATGGCTGGATGCAACGAGTACCGGACATCGACATCTTCAACGAATGGGGCGGCCAGTCCCGTCTCACGGCCGGCGAGGCCGCTCTCTATATCGAGGTAATTCCATGAGCCACATCCTCCATCTCGGACACCAGGTCACGGACCTTGCAGGCGTCGAAGGCCGCGTCAGCACCGAAGCCGCGGGGTTCGATGCCGACCTCGACGTCAACTGCGTCCGGATCAACACAGGTGAGACGAGCGCGGTCCCGTTTTCGGCCTCGTGGTCTGTGCCCGCCGGTGATGTCTGGCTGGGATTTCGATACAAGGCACCGTCGGTCAACGCCCACATTATCGGTACAGACGGCACCTTTCTGGAGTTCTACGACGATACGAATGCGCTGATCGCGCGTGTCCGAACTGAGCGAGACGATGAGAAGTATCACGCCATGGCAATGGGTGACACCAATGTCGATGGAGCCTCGTCCTTCACGGCTGCCACGAACCAGGTCTATTGGATCGATGTGAAGATCGCGGTCGGCGCCGACATCACCATCGAGTTCTACGCCGACGGGGTCCTACAGAGCAGCGCAACAGCAGCGAACACCGGAGGCAAGGGCCCACCCGTTCGTTGTGTCTGGAAGAACCACGGGCTCTTTGATTTCTACAACCCGGCCACCTGCTATTACGCCCATATCGCAGTGCTCGACGGCGTCTCAACCATTGGGCGGCGGTTTGCTCGGCGCACGCCCGATCTGGTTGCGACCTATGATGCCTTCTCAGGCGGCGTCGATGCCGTGAAGGACGGCGACATCACCACCCGCGCGGCGAGCGATATTGCCGGTCAACGCATGTCGTTTTCGCTGTCGGGGCCAACTGGACCCGCCGGGGCAACGACCATCGCAGGTGTGCATGTGAAACAGCTGGCCCAGCTTGGCACGGCCGGGCCGACCGGCATTGCGGGGTTCCTTAGGATCGGGGGCGTGGACTACGACGCTTCTCCCGGTACGCCGTCCGCCGATATGCCGTCGCCGGTTTATTCGACATGGGATGTAAACCCGGCCGACAGCACGCCCTGGACCACGGCCGCGCTGCCGACAGAGGTTGGAATTATCTCGTCATGACGCCACCTCGAGCCGATCAGGGCGACATGCGCATGTCCGAGATCGAATTCCAGGCCATGCTGACGCGCGCGGCTGAAGCAGGTGCCAAACGCGCGCTTGCCGATGCCGGGATCGATGGCAAGGACGCCGCCCTCGACATCCGCGATCTCCGTTCACTTCTCGACTGCATCCGCTTCGTGCGGCGCACGGCCGTTCAGACAGTGGTGCATCTTATCACCACGGGGGTGATGTTGGCGCTCCTCGCCGGGATTGCACTGAAGCTCAAGATCTTCGGTGGATCGCCGTAGCCGAGCAGACGAACGAACCATCCGACCAATCAAACCCGCCCTAGTGGCGGGGTGAGCCGCGGTCTGCCTGAAAGGCAGACGGGAAGGTCCAGTGGACCTTCCCTAGCTGCGAAGGGCCGGAAACTTGTTTCTGGAGGACACTATGACCACGACCTTTTACGACCATTGGCGCGACGTGCCGGACGACACCTGGCGCTGGCCCAACTTCTCGCCCGCCGAAATTGCCTGCCGCGGTACCGGAAAACTGCTGATCAACGAGCCCGCTCTCGACAAGCTGCAGGCGCTGCGCGACCGGCTAAGCAAGCCGATGATCGTGCGTTCCGCCTATCGCAGCCCCGAGCACAACCGTGCCGTCGGAGGCGCGACGCGTTCGAAGCACATGGATGGCGCGGCCTTCGACATCGCCATGGCGAACCACGACCCGGTGGCGATCGAGACGGCGGCGCGGGAGATCGGGTTCCTCGGTTTCGGCTTCTATCCTCGCTCGGGCTTCATGCACATCGACCTCGGCCCGGCGCGCCAGTGGGGCGAGCGCTTCCCTGCGCGCCCGGTGCGGTTCGCGGCCGAGACCCCGCCGGCGCGCGAGGTCCTGGCGCAGAGCCGCACCATGAAAGGCGGCGGCGCGGCGGGTGTCGCGACGCTGGGTGCGGCCGGTGTCGAGGTGGCGCAGCAGGTTCTGACCGAGACGCAGACCGCGATCCTGCCGCTGGTACCGTATCTCGATGCGCTCCGCTGGGTGTTCATCGCCGTCGCGCTCGGGGGCATCGCGGTCACGATCTACGCCCGCCTCGATGACTGGCGCCGGGGGCGGCGGTCACCAGCGGTGCGCATCGACATTCATGCCTCCGAGTCCGGTCCGCCGAAAAGTCTTGGTCCTGTTGGGGCGACGTGTGATCCGGATTGCCGGCGACCGCGTATTTAGAAGACAGCTCAAATGGAGGACACACCAATGTTTCGAATGCCCCTTCTTTCCTTGGCCACCGCTTGGTCGATGGCCGCAGCCGCCGCGACCTTTGCCACCGCGGCCACATTTGCAAGCGTACCGTCGCCCGCGATCGCCGACGGGCACATGAGCAAGGACGTTGTCGACACAGCCGTGGAAGCGGGAAGCTTCAACACACTCGTCGCCGCGGTTCAGGCGGCCGGGCTCGTAGACGTTCTGAAGGGCGATGGCCCCTTCACCGTCTTCGCGCCCACTGACGACGCCTTTGCCAAGCTGCCCGACGGCACGGTGGATGAACTCCTGAAGCCTGAAAACAAGGACAAGCTCGCCGCCATCCTCACCTACCACGTGGTGCCGGGCAAGGTGATGTCCTCCGATCTCTCGGATGGGCTCATGGCCAAGACCGTGCAGGGTCAGGAAGTGAGGATCTCGCTCGCCAATGGCCCGATGGTTGACAACGCCAAGATCGTGCAGGCCGATATCGAAACTTCGAACGGCGTCATCCATGTGATCGACTCCGTGATTATCCCCGCCGAGTGACGTCAGGGCGGCAGATCGTTTCGGATCGGCGCTCCTCTTCAATGGAGGTTGTGTGGTTCAAGCGCGACCTGCGGGTGCAGGATCACCTGCCACTCGCACGCGCCGCCGCCGCCGGTCCTGTCCTGCCGCTCTACATCGTCGAAACCGGCCACTGGCGATCCGAGGATGCCTCGGGTCGCCATTTTGAGTTTCTCTGCGAATGCCTCGCAGAGCTTCGCGCCGGCCTGGCCGCCCTGGGTCAGCCGCTGGTGATCCGCACGGGCGACGCGGTGGCGGTTCTGGCCGACATCCACGCGCGTCACGGCATCGCCGCGCTCTGGTCGCATGAGGAGACGGGCAATTTGTGGAGTTTTGCCCGCGACAGGAAGGTTGCCGCCTGGACGCGCGCTGAAGGTATTCCCTGGCACGAGCTGCCGCAGGGCGGGGTGGCGCGGCGGCAGCCCTCGCGCAATGGTTGGGCCGACCGATGGGAGGCGGAGATGACCGCACCGATAGTGCCGCCCCCGCCCGCACTCGAACCGACCGGCGAGATTGCGCTCGGCGCCCTTCCCGCGCCCGCGGATCTGGGGATCGCCCCCGACCCATGCGCCGGTCGCCAGAAGGGCGGGCGCACCGCAGCCCGAGCCACGCTCACCGCCTTCCTCGAGCAGCGCGCGGTGCGCTACCGACGTGGCATGTCGAGCCCGCTTTCGGCGCCTGAGGCCTGTTCGCGCCTGTCGCCGCATCTGGCATTCGGCACGCTCTCGCTCAGGGAAGTGACGCAGGCAACACGCGCCGCCCGGGTGCGCGCCGCAGAACGCGAGGCGAACGGCTGGCTGCCAGGGCTCGCCGCTTTCGAGGAGCGGCTGCATTGGCGCAGTCACTTCATGCAGAAGCTTGAGGATGCTCCCGACCTCGAGGCGCGCGCCATGCATCCCGCGCTCGACGATCTGCGCACGCGCGCGCCGGACGCGTCACGGCTCTCGGCCTGGGCGGGCGGCGAGACGGGCTTTCCGTTTCTTGACGCCTGCATGCGCTGCCTGATCTCCATCGGCTGGACCAACTTCCGCATGCGTGCGATGCTCATGGCAGTGGCAAGCTATCACCTCTGGCTCGACTGGCGGGCAACAGGCCTTCACCTCGCGCGGGTCTTCACCGACTACGAACCAGGCATCCACTGGCCGCAGGTGCAGATGCAGTCGGGCGTCACCGGCATCAATGCGCTGCGGATCTACAAACCCGTCAAGCAGGGTCGCGACCATGACCCAGAGGGGCGCTTCACCCGCCGTTGGCTGCCCGAGCTTGCCGCGGTGCTCGATGCTTTCCTGCACGAGCCCTGGCGCTGGGACGGGGCTGGGCGCATCCTGGGCCGTTTTTACCCTGCGCCGATTGTCGATCTAGCGGTTGCGGTGCGGGAGGCGAAGGCACGCATGGCCGAAGCGCGGAGCGCAGAGGGGTTTCGCGCGGCGAAGGCAGAAATTCTCGCCCGCCACGGCAGCCGGCGAGGCCCACGAAGGCGTGGCAAAGGGCGCGCGGGTGACTGTCGGCAGATGACTCTCGATCTCTGACGATGAAGATGCGCCGAAAATGCGACTTGCCGGTGAAGATCTGCGCCCGCTGCGGGCGACCCTTCGCCTGGCGCAAGAAATGGGCGCGCGACTGGCAGGCGGTGCGCTACTGTTCCGTCGCCTGCCGAAAGGCGCGCGCAAGGAGGAACGACCATGACTGAACATGCGCTCATCATCGGTGCTTCGGGCGGAATTGGCGCTGCTTTCGCAGCCGAATTCGCGCGTCGGGGCTTTTCCGTCACGGGCCTTTCGCGGCGCGCCGACGGACTTGATGTCACCGACCCCGTCTCGGTCGAGCGTGTGCTGGGCGGCGTCGAAGGACCGTTTTCGCGTGTCGTCGTGGCCACCGGCATTCTTGCGCCACCGGGCCGCAGACCCGAAAAAAGCCTCGCCGAGATCGACGCCGATGCCATGGCCGAAGTCTTCGCACTCAACGCCATCGGCCCGGCACTTGTCCTGCGGCATCTGCCACGCCTTCTGCCGCGCGATGC
Source organism: Ruegeria sp. CI1 (assembly GCF_056536925.1). Lineage (NCBI taxonomy): Bacteria > Pseudomonadati > Pseudomonadota > Alphaproteobacteria > Rhodobacterales > Roseobacteraceae > Ruegeria > Ruegeria sp. CI1. The sequence continues at coordinate 7,089 of NZ_JBQFQP010000024.1, forward strand.
GCGATGCGTGGCGGCGGTGCTCACGGCGCGGGTGGGTTCGATCGGCGACAACCGTCTGGGCGGCTGGTATTCCTATCGCGCTTCCAAGGCGGCGGCGAACCAGATCGTTCATACGGCCGCAATCGAGCTTGCTCGCACCCACCGCCAGGCGGCGCTGGTCGCCCTTCACCCCGGCACGGTGGACACACCGTTTACCACTGCCTATCGCGGCCACGACAAGCTTGCGCCCGACGACGCCGCGCGACGTCTGACGGATGTGATGGACGGGCTGACGCCTGCCCAGTCGGGCGGCTTCGTCGACCATCGCGGCGATGCGGTGCCGTGGTAGCGCCGCGCCTCGTCCTCGTTCTCGGCGATCAGCTGACCGAGACCGTCGCCGCGCTTGCCGCCGCCGATCCGACCCGCGACGTGGTGGTGATGGCCGAGGTGATGGCAGAGGCTACCTACGTCCGCCACCACCCCCAGAAGATCGCGCTTGTCTTCGCGGCGATGCGCAAATTCGCCGCGCTGCTCGGGGCGGCTGGCTGGCGCGTTGACTACAGCCGGCTCGATGATCTCGAAAATACAGGTTCGATCCCGGGCGAGCTTTTGCGCCGGGCCGCTGCACATGGCGCGGCCGAGGTGATTGCCACCCGTCCCGGCGACTGGCGGCTTGCTGCGGCGCTCGAGGACGTGCCGTTAAAGATGCGAATGCCGGAGGACGACCGCTTCTTCTATTCGGCGCGCGACTTCGCCGACTGGGCCAAGGGGCGCAAGAGCCTGCGCATGGAATGGTTCTACCGCGAGATGCGGCGCAAGACGGGCCTTCTGATGGAGGGCGACAAGCCTGTAGGTGGGCGCTGGAATTTCGACGCAGAGAACCGCAAGGCGCCCAAGGCGGGGATGCGCTTTCCCGACCCGCCGGCCTTTGACCCCGATGACACGGTGCGCGAGGTGCTCGATCTTGTCGCTGCGCGGTTTGGCGACCATTTCGGCGAGCTTCTGCCCTTCGCCTGGCCCACCGACCGGGATCAGGCGCGCACTCTTCTGGCCTGGTTTCTGCGCCATGGCCTGCCGCGCTTTGGCGATTTTCAGGATGCGATGGTGGCGGGTGCGCCGGTGATGTTCCACTCGCTGCTCTCGCCCGCGCTCAACCTTGGGCTTCTCTCGCCGTCTGAAGTCTGCCGCGCCGCCGAGGCCGAATGGCGCGCGGGCCGGGGCCCCTGAACGCCGTCGAAGGCTTCATCCGCCAGATCCTCGGATGGCGCGAATTCATCCGCGGAGTCTGGTCGCTGGAAGGCCAGGGTTACACCCGCCGCAACGCGCTTGGCCACCGCCGCCCGCTGCCGGCCTTCTACTGGGGCGCGCCCACGCGCATGCGTTGCATTTCCGAGGTGGTTGGCCAGACCCGCAAGCACGCCTATGCCCATCACATCCAGCGGCTCATGGTTACCGGCAGCTTCGCGCTTCTGGCGGGGATCGACCCCACGCAGGTGCACGAGTGGTATCTGTCGGTCTATGCCGACGCCTTCGAATGGGTCGAGGCGCCCAACACGCTCGGCATGAGCCAGTTCGCCGACGGCGGCATCGTGGCGTCCAAACCCTACGTCTCCTCGGGCGCCTATATCGACCGGATGTCTGACTACTGCCGTGGCTGCGCCTACGACGTCAGGGCGAAGACCGGGGAAAAGGCCTGTCCCTTCAACCTGCTTTATTGGCATTTCCTCGACCGCCATCGCGACCGCTTTGCCCGGAACCCGCGTATGGGGCCGATCTATCGCGGCTGGGAGCGCCGCGACGACGACACTCGGGCGCGCATCCTGAATGAGGCAGAGGCGTTCCTTGCGCGCATGGACTCTGACGAGGACGTCTGACCTTCATGCCGCAAGCGCCGCAAGGCCGAAAGCGGTCAGGACGCCAAGCGCCAGCGCAATTCGCAGCCTTGGATACCATACGGGTGCCTCCGCCCGGGCAGAGGGCGCAAGCTCTGCGGCAAGGAGCCCGATGAAGGCGAGCCCCAGAAGGCCCAGCGCGGGGAGCGGCGCCAACAAGGGCGCGATGAGCGCAGGCAGGCTCATGAGTGCGAACCCGGCAAGGCGCAACGCGCTGCCGCCCGTGGCCAGGATCATCGCCCAGCGCGCGCCGGCCATAAAGGCAAGGATCACCGCGCCCCAGATGATCTCGGCCTGAAGCGCCACATGGGTCAGCCCGATGCCGGGCGAGAGGTGGGCTGCGATCGCGAAACCCCAGAAGGGTATGAGTCCCGCCGCGCCCAAGAGGGCCGCGGCCCGCGCCGCACTCATGTCCCGGGCGCAGCCAGCGCGGCGTCGATCGCGGCGCGGGCCTTGCGCGCGGTCGGCTCGAGGCCGCTTGGCATCCATGTAACGATCCGCCCGTCGCGCCCGATCAGATACTTGTTGAAGTTCCAACGCACCCTTTGGCCTGTCTCGGCTGCGGCCCAACTGAAGAACGGGTGCGCGGCCTCGTCCACCACATGCACCGGCGCGGTCATCGGGAAGTCCACGCCGTAGGTGAGTTCGCAGAAATCCTTGATCTTGTCCGCTTCTTCATACTCCTGCCGAAAGTCGTTGGACGGCGCCCCAATCACCACCAGGCCCTGGTCGCGGTAGTCCTGCCAGACCTCCACGAGATCGGCATATTGCCGCGTGTAGCCGCAAAAGGATGCTGTGTTGACGATGAGAAGAACCTTGCAACGCCATCGAGAGAGCGGCATCGGCCCGCCCTCGAGCGCCTCGAAAGTGAAATCCCATGCAGTCTCGGCCCGCGCGACTTGGGGAAGGGTTGTCATCGCTGCGGCGGCGGCCGAGATGACGCCGAATTGTCGTCTGTTCATCCTTCCTCTCCCATTTGCCAAGATACGTTGCCGAAATCCCGGCGGATCACACGAGGCCACGTCAGTTGAGGCGCCAGAAGGCCCAGTTGAGCACCGCCGCAAAGCTCACCCAGCCGAGATAGGTCACCAAGAGCCACCCCGAGACCCGGTCAATCTGGAAAGCGACGACGGTCAGCGCGGCGATGGCGAGCCAAAGCGCACCAATGATGACCAATGCCGCCCCAAGCGCGTGGGCGCCAAAGAAAGTCGGTGTCCAGAGCGTGTTCAGCGTGATCTGCAAGGTCCAGAGCCCGAGCGCCAACCCCACCAGCGTCGCACCCTGTCCGGCCTGCGCGGCGAGGCGCGCACCGGCGACGGCGATCATCAGGTAGAGCGCGGTCCACACCGGGCCGAAGAGCCAGTTGGGCGGGCGGAAGGAGGGCGCGTTCAGTGACTGGTACCACGGACCGTTTGCGGGAAACAGCATCCCGCTGGATGCCGCGGCGATCACGGCAAGCAGGAAGGGCAGAAGGAGAAGAAGGAAGGGCATGAAGCAGTCTCCGGGTTGGTTCAGTGACACACTTTGTCGGGCGCCTAGTCGTAGAAACCAAGATAGCGCAGATCGACCCGCGCCGAGTGCTCCCGCCCGAAAGCCACGACTGCAACGGACCGGATACCGGTTGCACGCGGTGTCGCGCGCAAAAACTGACCCGACGGTTCGAAGGCGGTGAGCGGAATCCGCACCTCTTGCCAGTCGGCCGAGGTCGGGAAGGGAGCCTGGTAATACTGCCAAGGCAGCGCTGTGCCGCGGGTCCGCAGGTGCACGAAATAGGTCTCGCCATTGCCGCGCGCGACGAGGCGGATGCCGCGCGCGGATGCCGGAGGCGGCATATCAAGCCGGATGCGCATCTGGATGAAGCCGCCATTGTTCGCGGTGCTGACCTTGCCTTCGAGGCGTGCGAAGTTGGCGCCATCGTCGGTCAAGAACGTCATTCGGCCCTCCGACACGCCTCCCATCACCGTGTCCGCGAAGAACTGCCAGCGCACCTCGGCGGGTGCGTCGAAGCTGTCGATGGGCATGTCGCCCGCGCGGGCCGCACCGGTCACTGCGCTGACCGCGAGGCAGCTGGCGGCGAGGGTGGCAAGGGTTCTGCGCATTGGCTTGGCTCCGGGTGAGAGGTGGTTTCGGTTTGCGCGCTGCCCGTGAACAGGTTGCGCGGCAGAAAGGCGAGAAGGGCAAGGGACAGGATCTTGAGCGCGCAAGGCACCAGCGCGTAGGCCGCGTTGAGCGCATCGAGCGCCGCGGCGTCATCGGAGCCGGCGGGGTCGAAGCCGACGAGGCCGAGGACGGGCAGCATTACCGCCGCGGCGAGGGCGAGCGACGCCTTGGCCAGAAAGCTCCAGAGCCCAAACGCCTGCCCCGCCGGCAGCCCGGCGCGACCGAGCGTGCTTGCCAGAAGGCTGGTCAGAATCACGCCATCGGCCCCAAGTGCAACCCCGGAGGCGGCGGCGATGACGGCAAAGGAGAGCGCCGCGCCGGAGGGCAGCGCGTAGGCCCAGACAAAGCTTGCGATGGCAAGGCACATGGCCCCGGCCAGCACCGGGCGGGGGCCGTATCGCGTGGCAGCGCGCGCCCAGGCTGGGGCGCTGAGTCCGCCGGCGGCGAAGAAGAGAACGAGAAACGCGCCCGCCAGATGCGAGAGGCCCAGGCGCTGATCGACAAAGAAGATAAACAGCGTCGTTGTCACCGCCACCGGTAGGCCGTTGACGAACCCCAAGGTCAGCACCCAACCCGCCCCCGAGCGCAAGAGCGCGCCGAGGTTCGGCGGAGGGCTGAACGCAACCGGGCGGCGCCAGAGCGGGCGGGAAGCCCATGCCGCGACGATGGCGAGCGCCGCCGCGGCGCAGGCGAAGGCCGGGTATCCGCCTGCATCGGGAAAGGCGAGGCCGAGAAGCTGCGGCCCCATCGCCCCGAGCGCGACGCCGGCCAGAATCCCGAGCTCGCGCGCACCGGCAAGCCGCAACTGGGCCGCTGGCGCGTCGCTGCCGGCAATGCTGACGCTCTGGCCATAGAGCAACAGTGTACCCAGAGAATAGGCAGTGAAGGTCAGAGCCAACGCCGCCGCAAGGGCGCCCACCCCGCCCTGCGAAGGGACCACCGCGAAGACCCAGACCACCCCAACCGCCAGCCCGCCAAGCGCCAGGGTCGCGAACCGCCCGCGATGCGAAGCGAAACGATCGGTCAGCCGGCCGAGAAGCGGGTCCTGCACGACGTCTACCACCCGGATGAGGCCCAGAAGCGCTCCGATTTGGCCGAGGGTGAGCCCGAGCTCAGCGCTCGCAAAGCGCGGCAGGTGAATGTAGAGCGGCACGCCCACCGCCGCGAGCGCGGCGGCAAGAATCGCCACCCTCACTGCAGGAATGCGGCTGGCCCCGTCATTTGTGACGACCCGGGTCATCGGCTCTTCATCCGCTGTAGCCGCACGAACGCGCCGGCGAGCACCGGGCGGAGGAGAAGAAACAGGAGATAGAGCCCTTCGAGCAGCTTGCGGATTCCGGGCAGCCCGCCGATCCGCGCAAAAGGCCGCAGCCGGGGCAGCGTGGCCATCAGCGCGAGAAAGGCGGCCGCGCCCGAAATCACCTGGCCCTGGGCCGTCTCAACATGAAAGCGTGCCCGCGCAGAGGCGCGGCTTACACCCTCGGGCAGGGCTGTGTCCTCTCGGGCGACGTCGACGAAGGCGATTTTCTCGGCGCCGCGCTGGCGGCGGTAGAAGGCAATTTCCGCCCGGCAGAGAGGACAGGCGCCATCATGATATACCGACAAAGCCGGATCGCGCGGCGTTGGCGCGGCTCGATGCGGATGGGGGAGCGACTTGGCGTTCATGTGTTCTCACTCCGCAGATTGTCGAGCGAACAGGGCATGAAAGAGCGGCAGTGGAAGCTTGCTTCCGAGCGTGAAGAGCCAGGAGAAGGGCGCGGGAAAGCTCGTCGAGAAGCGCCCGTGTCGGATCGCACGCATCACGCGCTGCGCCGCCTCTTCGGGCTCCATGATCTGGGGCATGGCAAAGTCGTTTTTCGCCGTCAGCCGGGTGCGGATGAAGCCGGGGTTGACCTGCTGGACGGTTACGCCCGTGCCGCGCAGATCTGCGCGCAGATTCTCGGCCAGATGCATGAGCGCGGCCTTCGAGGCGCCATAGCCGACTGCACCCGGCAAGCCGCGAAATCCAGCAAGCGAACCAATCAAGACGACCCGCCCTTCGCCCCGTGCGGCCATGGCCGGCACGAGATGGGAAAGCACCCTGAGCGCGCCGGTGAAATTAACCTCGGCCATGGCTTCGGCCGCGCCGGGGCGCCAGCTGCGCCCGCTCATCGGTTCGTAGGCGCCCGCGGCGTAGATGACGCCGAAGGGCGCGGGCACGGCGGCGCATGCGGCCGCCACCGAACCTGCGTCGGTCACGTCCATGGGCAGGGCCGTGATATTCAACGCCTCGCCAGCCATCGCGGCCAGCCGCTGGGAATTTCGGGCCGACGCGGTCACCGTTGCCCCTGCCACGGCAAGCTCGACGGCTAGTGCATGCCCGAGGCCTTCTGAGGCGCCGATCACCCACCAGTGCCGGCCGACGAAAGGATCATTCGGCAACGATCTCGGCCTCCCTTGCCGGGCGCATTGTTGCAACCAACTCGGCCACATTGATGCCGAATTTGCGCATCACCGACTTGTTGAGGATCACCCCGTCCTCGGTCAGGTAGAGCCAGTCCACCACGTCGAGAACATGTCCGCCGGCGGTTTCGGGCAGACGCAACCGATAGCGTAGCATCACCGTGGCGCCGGACTGGCGGCCGCGTGCTTCGCCCACGATGTCGGGCGCGGTCCCGATGATCTCGCCGTCATTGCCGAGCCGCAGGGTCCATTCGCGCATCTGCTCGGTGCCGCTTGAATAGCGGAAGGTTTCGGACAGCCGGCCGGTGGCGCCGTCCCACGCGCCCTCCATATTGGCCACGAAACTCTGGTTCATCCCCCCCGTCGGCCCGAAGATTACGCCTTCGGCGCGCATGGGGCCCGAAAGATGCCTGCGGATGTCGAAGACGGGCGTGGTTCCGGCATAGTCCTCTGACTGCTGGGACTCGAATCCCATCAAGCGCGGCCAGGCATAGAGCCCCGCGCCGAACAGCGCGAGGAGAAGTAGTGTGGTCATCAGACATCTCCTCATGCGCGCGGCCTCGCCGGCGCGTGTTGTCGAATCCGGATCGGCTCAGGCACGTAACAGCTGTTCAGGTTGTGGAGCCAGCTGCGCAGGAACGGCCCGTCAAAGTCCAGCCGCGCAACAACGCGGGCGGCGAGATCGCGAGCGGCGCAAAGCCCGGTGATCCCCGCCCCCACGATGACGATGCGGGGGCATTCAGAAGTTTCGGTGTAGATGGGCATGCGGCGTATTCCTTTTCATAGCTTATGAATATTTACGCGAAACGAGCGCCGTTGGATCAATCCGGTGCCCGCAAATTACCCTTGGGAAACTTGCCGCGGCCAGGCGTTTCACCTTTCTCTTTGCCGCGAGTTCGCGTCATGATGCCGGTCGAGATGGTGCAACGCCTTAAGCTTAGCGCCGCCGGTGTTGTCAGAAGGAATTTGGTTGAGGCGGGCAGGGCGGTTTCGTAGCCTCCGGCCATGCTCAGGCGTGATCCATTCAAATACTTCCATAGCAGCCCGGAAATTATCCGCCTGGCGGTTTTGATGTACGTTCGTTTCCCATTTTCGCTGCGGAATGTCGAAGATCTGCTGCACGAGCGCGGTATTGATGTGAGCCACGAGACGATCCGTTTCTGGGGAACAGATTTGGTCCGATGTTCGAGTCAGAAATCCGGCGTCGGCGGGCGGAAAGACTGCGATCCGGGCGGCGATGGCAGTGGCATGTCGAGGAGGTTTTCGTGAAGATCAACGGCAAATCTCACTACATGTGGCGAGCTGTTGATCACGAAGGCGAAGTTCTGGAAGCCGTGGTAACGAAACGTCGAGACAAGCGAGCCGCCCTGAAATTCCTCAGAAAATTGATGCGGCGCTACGGTCGGCCGGAAGTTCTGGTGACGGACCGCCTCCCTTCGTACCGTGCGGCGTTGCGGGAGGTTGGAGCGGCCGATCTGCAGCATACAGGCCGTTGGTTGAACAATCGGGTTGAGAATTCGCACCTGCCATTCCGACGAAGAGAACGGGCCATGCAGCGCTTCCGGCGCATGCGAAGTTTGCAGAAGTTCGCCGCCGTTCATTCCTCCGTTTACAACCATTTCAACCAGGAGCGCCACCTCTACACCCGCGAAAACTTCAAGCTGATCCGCAACGCCGCTCTCGCCGAGTGGCGTCAGCTATGTTCCGCCTGAGTTCCCGTGGTTGTTGGGAAACTGAGACTGGTTAGAATCTGTCTGCGCGGCATAAGGGGCAGCGTCACTGTCCTTGTGGAGACTGGTTCGAATTGGTCTGACAGCACCGCTGGCTGAACAACAGGGCCGAGAATTCACATCTGCCATTCCGACAACGAGAACGGGCAATGTAACGCTTTCGGCGAATGCGAAGTCTGCAGAAATTTGCTTCCGTCCACGCCTCGGTCTTCAATCACTTCAACTCGGAGCGCAGCCTCACCAGCAGACAGAATTTCAAGCTCAACCGCGCCGCCGCTCTAGCCGAGTGGCATCAACTTGCTGCGGCATAAAGGGCAGGGTTACTGTCCGAGCTGAGACTAGTTCTCATCCGTCTAACACCACCCGAAGGTGAAGTGCTGGAAAGCGTTGTCACCAAGCGGCGCAACAAGCGCGCTGCATTGATAATGTTCAGGAGATTGATGCGGCGGTATGGTCAACCAGAGGTCCTAGTCACCGATCGGTTCGCTTCATACAAGGCTGCACTTCGCGATCTGGGGTGCGATGATCTGCAGGCGTGCGGTCGCTGGCTCAACAACCGCGTTGAGAATTCACACCTGCCGTTTCGAAGAAGAAAACGAGCAATGCAACGCTTCAGGCAGATGCGAAGTCTGCAGAAATTCGTAGCTGTTCACGCCTCCATCTTCAACCACTTCAACCAGGATCGCAGCCTCTCGAAGCGAAACCACTTCAAGCAAAACCGTACCGCCGCTCTCGCCGAGTGGCGCGATTTCTGCGCGGCATAAGGGACAGCGTTACTGTCTTGGCAGAGACTGGTTCGAAGTCGTCTGACAGCACCCTCGGCACAATTGTTTCTTTGAAAAGTACGCCGTGTGATACAATCCCGGATTAGCAAACTTGGTCATTACCTTCATATGGGGTGACGTATGGGCCATTCCGGCAACAACTGCAAAGCGGGACGTTCCCGCAAAGAAAAAGGCACGAATCCAGAAAAAGACACGCTCGCAGTTGCTGCGCGGACGGATCAGGGGTCTCGGGTCCTGTCCCACGATCTTGCTCTTGGGAGCGTTTCGGATGACCGTTTGGTCGGTGTCGTAGACGGCACCTCGCAGGATAATGCAGACTTCCTGACAGCTCTTGGAAAGATCATCGAAGCAATTGTGATGGACAGCGGGTCAGAGTGTGGATGCATATTGCTAGTGAAGGAAAGAAAGTTATGGCCCGCCGCTACTTGCGCAGGGTCTTCAGAAACCGAAAGCGGTTTCGAAAGCCTTTTGAACGCCATTTTGCACAACCACTCCATACAAGATAAGCTTTTGGAGGGAGAGGTCGTTTTTATTCAGGACGTCCAGAGTAGCATTGAAATGTCAGGATATTTTGTCGACGCTGTTGATGTTCGGAGTGTTTTTTCGGTTCCCATAGTTTGCGACGGACATCCATCCGGCGCAATTGTTGTCGGCCGTTGTGACGGGGGCGATTTCAATAAGACCACGACAAGCCATCTTTCCGTGTTCGCCGATTTGGTCGCGGCGGTCATCGAGAAATCTCGTCTGCTCTCCAGAACCTTGGAGCTTGAAACGGATCTGGCCGAGCGGAACAGGGAGTTGGCAGAAGCGCGCGTTCAACGGGCAGCGTCATCCGACCTTTTGAAGATGATCAGCGGGACGTCATTTGATCCCGAACCAGTGCTTGGAACCGTGGTCGACACTGCAAAACGGCTTTGCGGTGCGGAACGGGCGCACGCCTTCATTCTTGAAGCGAACCTTTTGAAACTGGCGTCCGCGGGTACAGGCATGCCAAAAGGCCAAGAGCAATATCTTCGGGATCATCCTCTGCCATTGGACAGAGGGTCGGTTGCGGGCCGGGCCGCTCTCGAACGCCAAGCGGTGCAGATCGAAGATTCACTGAACGATCCCGAATACAAGCTGAGCGAACTCACGGCACGTTATCAAGGCCGGACGCTCTTGGGTGTTCCGATGTTGAAAGGGGATCATCTGATTGGTGTCATTACAGTAGTCAAGTCTAAGGTCGAGCCATTCAATGAGCGCCAGATCGAGCTGGTCTCAAACTTTTCGGATCAAGCAGTGATCGCGATCGAGAACGCCCGCCTGTTTCGGGAAGTGGAGTTGCGCAACCGCGATCTTGCCGATGCCTTGGAACAACAAACAGCGACAGCCGACATACTGGCGGTCATATCCAGCTCGTTATCGGATGCGCAACCAGTGTTCGAAGAGATTGTCGAAAGTGGTCTCAAGTTATTTCCAGGCTGTAAAGTTACGATAGCAAAGCCGCAGGATCGAGAACTTCACGTTGTGGCCATCGCGGCATCGAATGACGAGGACGAGGCCGCGGTTCGCGGTGTTTTCCCCATCCCGCTGTCGCATGAGTATCTTCATAGTGTTGCATTCCTGGAAAAACGTTTGGTCGACATATCTGACGCTGCGCAAGCCCCTGACGATCTGAAGGCAGGCGCCCAAAATCTTCTAGCCAGTGGCAATAACGCTATCACGGTATTTCCCTTGGTTCGTGATGATGAGGCGATTGGCGCTCTGAGTGTTATCCGGGAAAAACCCGGGCCCTTGTCTGACAAACAGTTGGGTATTTTCAGGACATTTTCCAATCAGGCCATGATCGCCATCGAAAACGCCCGGTTGTTGGAAGAATTACGTGAATCGCTGCAGCAACAGACCGCGACAGCGGACGTGCTAAAAGTGATATCGCGCTCTGCTTTCGATTTGCAGACAGTGCTCGACACGTTGACCCATTCCGCAGCAACCCTGTGCGAGGCCGAGAATGCGTGGATCTTTCGGCGGCACGGCGACATCTACAGGTTTTCCGCAAGCTTCGGTTTTTCCGAGACGTCGCATGCAAAAATAAAAGAATTCCTGTCGCCTTTGGATGTGACCCCTGGCCCCGGTACGATGATCGGTCGAACCGCAAAAGCTCGCGAGCCGGTTCAGATTGTCGACGTGTTGGAAGACAGCGAATACTCGTGGGGAGAGTTACAGGAAATCGCCGGGTACCGGTCTGTCATGGGAGTCCCGTTGTTGCGCGACGGCGAGACAATCGGAATTCTGGCCTTGTCTCGCACCGTGGTTCGACCTTTCACTGAGAAACAGGTCGAACTTGCAACGACATTTGCCGACCAAGCAGTTATCGCAATCGAGAATGTGCGGTTGTTCGAAGAAGTTCAGGCGCGAACCAACGAACTTCAACAAACGTTGGACTACCAAACTGCCACGAGCGATGTATTGGGTGTCATTTCTCGGACACCCAATGAAATTCAGCCTGTCTTCGATGCCATCGTTAGTACTGCAAAGCGGCTATGCCACGCCAATGACGCACATATTTTCCGTTTGGACAACGGCATATACAAACTGGTGGCACACCTAAAAACCAAGGCATCTGAAAGCCTGACAGACTATTTGAAATCGCATCCCATCAAACCCGGACAACAAGGGTCGGTGACGGCCAGGGCAGCAAAAAAAATGTGCGCTGTGCATGTCCCAGACACTGCCGCCGATCCGGACTATGACAAGGGCATTATTGGCCACGCGGGACGCCGCGCCGTTTTGGCGGTTCCGCTGGTTCGCGATGGTACGGCTATTGGCGTCATAACTATGCAGCGCGAGGCCAATCGACCATTCACGCAAAAACAGATTGATCTGGTTTCGACATTCGCTGACCAGGCGGTGATCGCAATCAACAATGTCGAGCTGTTCGATACTGTCGAGGCCAGATCTCTTGAGTTGAGGGAGTCTCTGGATCAACAAATCGCTACGGCGGATGTGCTCAAGGTGATTTCCCGCTCGGCTTTCAATTTGACCAATGTGCTCCAAACCCTCGTCGAAGCTGCGGCCCGGCTATGCCGCGCCGACCAGGGGATAATTGCCCGGGAACTGGATGGTCAATTTGGTCGGGTGGCAAGCTTTGGGACTTCCGCCGAATTCAACGAATTTGTCAGGATCATGCCAACTGAGCAGGAACGTGGCACGGCGATTGGTAGGGCCCTGATCGAACGTCGTATTGTTCATATTCCCGATATCATGAATGACCGCGAATACACCTTTCTGGAAGGTCGGGAGTTGGGAGGGTACCGCACGATCCTTGCCGTGCCGATGCTGCGCGAAAACCGCGCTATCGGTGTATTGTTGCTGACCCGGTTTGAGCCGGACCCGTTCAACAAAAAAGAAATCGAACTTGCCGGCACGTTTGCAGACCAGGCGGCCATCGCCATAGAGAATGTTCGCCTGTTCGACGATGCAGAGACGCGCACAAGGGAGTTGGAGCAATCGCTGAGCGATCTCCGCGCAACTCAGGACCGTTTGGTGCAAACCGAAAAGCTGGCCTCATTGGGTCAACTGACCGCCGGAATTGCGCATGAAATCAAAAACCCGCTCAACTTTGTCAATAACTTCGCTTCGGTTTCGACCGAACTCATAGACGAACTAAAGGAAGCGGTTGACGGGTTGCTAGCCGACAAAGAGGCAGCGGAGGATATCCGGGAACTTGCGGACATGCTGCGCGGCAATCTGGAAAAGATTGTGCAACATGGTCAGCGGGCCGACTCGATCGTGAAGAACATGCTGCTTCATTCCCGACAGAGGTCCGATGAACATCGCGTCGTCGACGTCAATTCCATCGTCGAGGAAAGTCTGAACCTTGCCTACCATGGAGCTCGCGCCGAGCGGCAGGGCTTCAACATAACAATCGATCGTTCGTTGGCGCCAGACACAGGCTCAGTGGATCTATACCCGCAGGAAGTTACGCGTGTTCTTCTGAACCTGATTTCAAACGGTTTTTACGCAACAATGAAACGAAAAGCGGATCAAACGGATCATGCTTATGAACCAACATTGAAAGCATCCACAAGAAACCTCGGGGACTGCGTTGAAATCGCCATTCGGGACAACGGCACCGGGATAACGGGCGAGGTGCAGGAGAAATTGTTTTCGCCCTTCTTCACCACCAAACCGGCTGGAGAGGGCACTGGCCTTGGTCTTTCAATCAGTCACGATATCATCGTCAAACAACATGGTGGTAGGATCGAGGTGGAAACCGAACCGGGGAAGTTTACCGAGTTTCGAGTCATTCTGCCCCGAACTGCCGTTGAGGGGGATAGACATGAACTTGCTCGTTCTCGTGATTGACGACGAAGCCGATATCGAAACCCTGTTCCGCCAACAGTTTCGAAAGGAGTTGCGGGCGGGTGAATTCGCCATGCAGTTCGCTCTTGGTGCCGACGAAGCCTTGGCCGCAATTCGCAGCATAAATGATGCAATGCTGATCCTCATCTTGTCCGACATCAATATGCCCGGCATGAGCGGTCTGGATTTGCTACCGAAAGTGCGCGCCGCCCGACCGGATGTCCCGGTGTTCATGATCACAGCGTATGGAGATGCCGAAACCAGGCGCTTGGCAGTGGAAAAAGGCGCCAAGGGCTTTCTGACCAAGCCGATCGATTTTGCATCCCTGCGTGAAGAAATCCGCTTGCGTGTGGAACAAGCCGCATGACGCCGCGAGTGCTTTTTGTCGACGACGAGGTGGATCTGGAACCTCTGGTCCTGCAGAAATTTCGGCGCCAGATACGGGATGGAGGGATAAGCTTCGTGTTCGCGCGCGACGGCATCGAAGCTTTGGAAATAGTTGGAAGCGACGAAGTTGTCGACCTGGTTGTAACCGACATCAACATGCCACGCATGGACGGCCTGACTTTATTGCAGGAGTTGCAAGAAAGAGAAGCCGGTCTATCCACCATCATTGTCTCGGCCTACGGAGATATGTCGAATATTCGCACTGCCATGAACCGCGGCGCGTTCGATTTTCTGATCAAACCCATCGACTTTGCCGACCTTGAAACGACGATCGCCAAAACCGTTCGGTATGATGAAATTCTGCGCGAGGCCCACCGCCGCCAAGCCATGGCTGAAAATGCCTATGCGTCTTTGTCTCGCTTCTTTTCCCCGAACCTTGCCGAACAATTGGCAAGGACAGGGAACGAAACTGATTTTTCCGGGAAATGGCGGGAGGTTTCCGTCCTGTTTACCGATATCGCCTCATTCACTAGTTTGGCCGAAACACTTGAGCCCGTTCAACTGGAAACCCTTTTGAATGAATATCTTACGGGTATGACCGACATCGTTTTCGCTCATGAAGGGACGGTCACAAAGATCGTCGGTGATGCCATGCACATTCTTTTCGGTGCCCCGGGCGATCAACCCGATCACGCCGACCGGGCCGTGGCCTGCGCTCTGGCGCTGGACCACAAAGCGGAACGGTTTCGCGAAGCCTGGGAAGGGAAAGGGATATTGGTCGGCGCCACAAGAATTGGCGCTCACACCGGGCCCGCAATTGTGGGAAACTTTGGCGGTGAAAGGTTCTTCGACTACACCGCATATGGAGATACGGTAAACGTCGCTGCCCGTTTGGAACAAGCCAACAAAACACTCGGAACCAGAATTTGCGTAAGCGCAGGTCTGGCGGAACGGGCGCGAAACTTCGAAGGCAGACCTATCGGCAGCCTTGCACTTAGGGGGCGCTCAGACATTGTGGACGCGTTCGAAGCATTGGCCAAAGACCAATGGAATTGCACAGGCACACGCGACTATTTGATGGCATTTTCTATGCTGGAGGCGGGAAATGCAGAAGCACTACCTGCCTTTGCAGCGCTGGTTGGAAGTCGCTCATGTGATCAACTTGCAAGCTTTCACCTAAAGCGTTTGCTTAACGGTGAATCGGGGGTTCGTATCGAGCTGACCTGAGGCGCCCCTTCGCCCATGTCTTAAGGAAACCGATTGAAGCGGGCCCGGCAGATTCCTGGCGTTTTGCGACAATGGATCCGAACCTGTTCCGCAATTTTCAAACCATCTCTGAAGTCATCCGGCAGACACCAACCGTCGGCTTTCATCAGCCCTGCGGTGTGTACCAGATGGGAGAGGTGTAGGCACGCTCCTGTTGCGATGTGGGAGCCCCGTCGGGGATCTCGATCCCGTAACGGAAAGCATCGTAGACATACCAAGGCGGCGTCGGGATCTCCACCACGCGGACATAGTAGAAGGCCGGACGTGACGGATCAAAATCAGGGTCGGTCCACACCTTTGCAAGCTCCGAGGCACCGATCGTGTTGTTCCAGCTTGCAGACGCGACATCGACCGTGTCGCCCACAGCGGGAACCTTTCCGTCGGCACCGGCCTGGCGGTCGCCCGACCAGGCAACGTCATAGACCGTTTCGTCCGTCGTGCCATCCGCGTTCAGCCAGCCCTTCACGATCTGCACCCTGTCGAGATTGGCGCCAATCGGGTCTCGCAAGGCCGCTACCATGAAGGTCGGCGCCGTGGCGCCTTCGGGCGCGGCCATTAGGTCGGCGCCCATGGGTACTCCCTTGGCATAGCCGACCGTCGAGGGAATGCGCGAGTTCAGGTCGGACGCGACAAAATCCCAGCCACCGAAGAACCGTACTGCGATGCGTGGCCCGGTCGTTGCGTAGATCTCTTTGCGGGCCATGGCGTCGAAGATGCTTTCGCGCGTATTTTCTTCTGCCCAGACCGCGGTTAGGCCCGAGGCCAGCATTTGCCATGCGAAGAGTTCACCATTCTCATTCTTCATGAACGGATGCTGCAAGCGTTCGGCCGACGGTTCGTACCCGGTGTGTTTACCGAAAAAGTTTTCCTCTTCGGCCGTGACAAGACCGGTATGGCTGTCAGTTGCGCCGCTCAGACCGAACTTATAGGGGTTGGTGCCGAATTTTGCCTCTAGGGCCAACCCGGTTTTTAACCCTTCACGAGCGTATTCCCGTGCAAGCATGTCATCGGTCTTGGCTTCTGACAGGTCAAGATTGCCAACATCCCAGTTGTAGAAATCCGCAAACTCGTCGTTGGGACTCAGGAAAGGGTGCGCCTCGCCATCACCTTTTATTTGAGTGATCTCATAAAGGGGTTCCCACCTTGCGCGCGCGTCAACATATTCCTGCGTAACCGCAGAACCGTCAAAGCGGGTGTCCACAGGGAACATGACGCCATTGGAAAGATTGCCGTTATGTGCAAGCGCAAGCGCGGCACCATTGGTCTTGTCTTCATAGGCGTCGAGATACGCGTAAAGATCCATAGGGTCAGGGCTGCCCCATGGCGGCGTCATCACCATCGGCACGACCTGCCCGACGCGCGCCGGGCCGTCGCGGAAGATGACGTTGCGGTGCAAATTGTTGCCAGCGACGAGAGACGTCCATTCGAACCCGAGCATCGGAGTGAAGACGCCGGGATCGTAAAACCGTTCGGCGGTGCGCAGGTTGTCTGACCAGATTGTCGCGAAACGCCGGGCCCCGGGCATGTAGTTGTTGAAGAGATCGACATCGATTGCCCCCTGCGACACCGTTCCGATCAGGTCCAGCGCGGTTTCCACTGCGGTTTGTCCACCTGCGCGGAAGCCTTCGGACCAGCGCCGCCCCTGTTCGTAACGCGTCACCGAAGGGTTGCCGGCCAAGGCGTCAATGATCATGCCCATGCCGTCTGAATGATCGGTGATCGCCAGCCAGTCGAGCGGGCGCGACAGGCGCACGGGCTGACCTGATGAAGCGGTCACCTCCTCACCACGGGCAAAGCGGTAAGCGTCTTCGTGCGTCAGGCGCGCGCCGAAGCCGCCTGCGTCCATCGACTGACCAGTATGCAGGTGCGTGTCCCCCCAAAGCGGTCGTTCCGGAAAGCTGCGCCCGGCATAGGGCGAGTAGGCCGGGGCGGGGTAGGAATCGGCAAGCTGATCGGGTGAAGGCGTCCATTCCTGCGCAGCGGAGGGTAAGGCCCCAGACAAAAACGCCGTCGTCATCAGGATTGCCGCTTTTCTGGGGGAGTTTGGCCGATACAATTTCATGAAACGCTTTCCTATTAGTTTCTGTCCGGATGTGTCCGACAAAAAGGCCTGAGCAGCAGTAGGAAAGATGCATCCCTTCTACGCCACCCAATGACAATCGTAGGCTTCAATGATCGTAACTTAGCAGAATCGAACACTTATTCAAATTGGAATATGATCGCGGGTCGAAACCGCATCGCGACACATGGTTAAACCACGGTTTCCATTTGTTCGGACGGGTCTCGCCAGCCATCCAACCTCATAGGACTTGTACTGGTCGCGGAAAGCCTTGCAATTTCGTTGCTTAGCAGAAAGCCTAGCGGATAAACGACCCTTTTGAATGCAAACCAGATGACTCCGCGAAATTTTTTCTTTTCTCCCCTCGTCCATTTCTTTGTGATCGGTGCGCTGATTTTTGTCTGCTACGGGGTGGTCGAGGACGATGCAACTGCCCCTGCGCTTGATGCCATTGTTCTGACAGAGACCGACGCCGACCGTTTGGTGCAAAACTTTACCGCAACCTGGAACCGCGCACCGACAGCAACAGAACTCGACCACCTGATGCGGTCCTGGGCCCTGGAAGAGGTTAATGTCCGCGAGGCGCTGGCCCTCGGGCTGGACCGGGGGGACGCAGTAATCCGGCAACGGCTGCACCAAAAGATGCGCTATCTGGCGGAATCAGGCGCTGCCACTTTGGAACCCGACGACGTCACGCTCCAGGCCTATCTGGACAACAACGCGGACCGGTTCACGCGATCAGCGCGCTTTACCTTTGAGCACATCATCCTGCCACCGGAAAGCGAGGCTTCAGAGGTTCTCGCCTTGCTAGACAGGGGCGCTGACCCTTGGACATTAGGGGCTGCAAGCCTTTTGCCGCCAAGCCTGTCGATGTCGCCCGCACCGGTGATCGGCCGGACATTCGGAGATGGGTTTCACGTGGCCCTCGAGGACATGCCCATCGGAGAATGGCACGGCCCGGTTCAAAGCGGGTACGGCCTGCACTTGGTACGAGTGATTGACAGGGAGGAC
This sequence comes from Ruegeria sp. CI1, assembly GCF_056536925.1. Taxonomy (NCBI): domain Bacteria; kingdom Pseudomonadati; phylum Pseudomonadota; class Alphaproteobacteria; order Rhodobacterales; family Roseobacteraceae; genus Ruegeria; species Ruegeria sp. CI1. The sequence continues at coordinate 25,141 of NZ_JBQFQP010000024.1, forward strand.
GCGGCGCTACCGCCGCTGCGGGAAATCCGGGACCGCGTCAGAGCAGAATGGCTTGCCGAAAGAATGAAGGAAATGAGCGAAGCTTTCGGTCAGGCACTTCTGGATCGTTACCCGGTCAGCCTGCCCGATGCCGATACGGTGCTGAGCCAATGACCCGACTCCTGTCCGCCCTGATTGTTGTCCTAGCCACCTGTTTGCCGGGTTCCGCTTCGGCCCACGCACTCGATCCCGGGTATCTTGAACTTGCCTCGCTCGGGCAGGAGCGCTGGCGCGTAACCTGGCGCGCACCAGATGTGAAAGGTCGGCCGATGCCCATCGAGGCGCGCCTACCAGAGAATTGCTCGCACGAGCCACCTGCAGAGCCGATCTTCGATGGGCGGGCCTGGACAACGGCTTGGGTCACGACCTGCCCAGGCGGACTGAATGGCGGTGTGATCGAAATCGCCGGCCTCGACCAGACCCGCACGGAAACCTTGGTTCGGTATGAACTGGAACCCGGCCGGACGCAGGTCTATCGCCTCACGCCCTCCGAAACCGCGTTTGAAGTGCCGGAGAACCAGAGGGTTCTCGACATCATTACCAGCTACGTTGCGCTTGGGGTGACGCACATTCTGGAGGGCGTTGATCACCTGTTGTTCGTTTTTGCTCTTGTGCTGTTGATCCCAGGGTGCGGGCGACTGTTCTGGGCGATTACGGCATTCACGATTGCCCACAGTGTAACCCTGGCCGCGGCGACGCTCGGTTGGCTGAACATCCCGTCGCCACCTGTCGAAGCGGTGATTGCGCTCTCGATTGTGTTTCTCGCTTTCGAGATGTCGCAACGACCGGAAGAGCGCGATCCACTGACGATGCGCTTCCCATGGGCGGTTTCCTTTACCTTCGGCTTGATTCACGGATTGGGTTTCGCCGGGGCCCTGCGGGAAATCGGCCTGCCCGAAGGCGATATTCCGGTGGCTCTGTTTGCCTTCAATATCGGCGTGGAACTCGGCCAGATTCTGTTTATCGCTGTGGTACTGGCAGTTGGCTTCGCGGTCCAACAGGCCTATCCAGCAATCAAAGACCGAGCCGGACAGCTTGAGCGCGTAGCCAGCTACGGCATCGGGAGCTTGGCCGCGTTTTGGGTCATCGACCGGATTGCAGGGTTCTAGAAGCGATTTGAAGTAGTCGGGGCTCTGATGATGTGACCGGATCAAAAGCAAACTCGAGATACAGAAGCAACTGTATTTCTCAGGCGGTCTGAGCCGACCAGTTTTGCCGAGATTTTAGGAGTGCGTTCGCGATTGTAACGAGCTTTCTAGCGACTGCTGTGATGATGACTTTGTGTGGTTTGCCTGCGTCACGCAAACGATCTGCGAAGATCTTGAGATGCGGATTGTGATGACTCGCGACCAGAGCAGCCTGGAACATGACGTGTCGTACCTGTCGCCGTCCGCCACCAATGACGCGCTTGCCGCGCATCGCACCGCTATCGTGAGCAATGGGAGCCAGGCCCGTGAGCGCAGCAGCTTGTTCTCCCGAGAGTTGGCCCAGTTCGGGCATTTCCGCGATCAGAATAGTGCTGGCAACGGGGCCAATCCCAGGGACAGAACGCAAGATATCAGCGGTTTTTGCAAGGCCCTGATCTGCGGCGATGGTCTGCGCAATCTGATCTTCCAATTTACCGATCTGCCGATCCAACAGCTCCCTCAGCTCAGCATCAACTTCAGTGAAAATCCCATCCGTTCCCAACTTCTCATGCGCCTTGATCTGCGCCAGAAGTCTCTTGCGCGTCTCGACAAGTTGCGCTCGCTTTGATGCCAAGGCTCTGAGAAGGCGCAATTTCCCATGTGGCAGTTCGCGCCCCGCGTCTGGTCGAAATGCCATGAAGCGCGCAATGAGTTCCGCGTCGATCCGATCCGTCTTGGCGCGTGTGCCACGGCTGGCAGCGAAGGCTTTAATCTGAGCTGGCGGCAATTGCCGAGTCGATATGCCGGCTGCATCCAGCGCGGTCCACAGACGCCATTCCTGCCCTCCAGTCGCCTCAAAACAAACAAGCGCGTGCGTTGATTGTGCCAGATCAACAAGCTGCGCGTGACCCTCATCGCTGTTTGGGAGCCGCAACCTACGAGTCTCCGGCAGACAATGAACGTCAAGCCAATCGCGGCTGACGTCTATGCCGATGATCTGCTCGTGTGATACTTTGTTCATACCCTCTTCCTTCTGCTCCGCGGTCCAGACCGGCCGCATTCAACTGTTCGAGACGATGAAGAGAGACGGTGCTGGCTCGCTAGAAAACGTGGTCTTGCCACAAGGCTCAGACGCCATACACCGCCCCGTCAGCAACCTCGGCAAAGGTGGCTGACGGGGGTTAAGTTAGCAAACTCGAGATACAGAAGGCTCAGGACTCATAGCCAATAGATGACGGTTGCCGCGAGGGCGATGGCGGATAGGAAGACCTTCGGACATTGGTCGTATCGTGTCGCGACACGCCGCCAATCCTTCAGCCTTCCGAACATGATCTCGATCCGATTGCGCCGTTTGTAGCGCCGCTTGTCGTATTTGACAGTTTTCTTGCGCTGCTTTCGACCTGGGATGCAGGCGCGTATCCCATTGTCTTTCAATGCTTCTCGGAACCAATCGGCGTCATAGCCACGATCTCCTAGCAGCCAGTCCACCTTGGGCAAACTGCCCAGCAATGCACGGGCTCCGATGTAATCGCTGACCTGTCCCGCGGTCACGAACAAGTTCAGCGAGCGTCCCTGGCTGTCGCAGATGGCGTGGAGCTTCGTGTTCATGCCCCCTTTGGTTCGACCGATCAGACGACCACGCCCCCCTTTTTGACGGCCATGCTGGTCGCTGTTCGGTGCGCCTTCAGATACGTCGCGTCGATCATGACGGTCTTCTGTTCGCCGTGCTTGGCAGCCAGACCGGCCATGATCTGCGCGAAGATGCCCTTGTCGCTCCACCGCTTCCAGCGGTTGTAGAGCGTCTTGTGCGGGCCGTATTCAACAGGCGCATCTCGCCAGCGCAACCCATTGCGATTGATGAAGATAATCCCGCTCAACACATGCCTGTCATCGACCCGTGGCTTGCCGTGGGACTTCGGGAAGAAAGGGGGTAAGTTTGGCCATCTGCTCGTCGGCCAGCCAGTAAAGGTTGCTCATGTCACTGCTCCATTTTCCGAGCCGTGAATCACGCAGCGCGTTGAAAATCAATGCATCCTGACCCTAAGGCTGACGCCATCATTCTACCCGCTTCAGCCACAGCCTGGGCCGGAGGAACCGGATCTGCAATACCCAAAGAAGCTACAGGCACCCCCATACCGTGCGTGAAATCTTTTTTTGGAGTTATAGGTCTTTTTCCCACCACTTATCCTCCGTAGAATTTATGAATTTTTAGGGAGAAGATCAGCCTCAGATACCGCCCTTACGGCGTTATGAAACTTCCATTCGCTTAAGGAATACAATCTGCAAAAGCGCGACTTTCAAGAACCTTCCGTACAGGTATCAAGAATGCATCCGTTCTTAGCAAGCAATATAAAACAATATCAGACCTGACCATATCAAGATCACTAAACTTTTCTCCCACTATTTTTTTAATGGAGGAAGCAACTTGAATATCATTACAGAGCTCTTCAGAACACATCGCTTGCACTGACAAACGCTGCATTTCAGACAATAAATGAGAGTACAGTGCGGCTCGTTCTAGGTCACCTGAAGACGCCATTTTTATTGCTATAAAGCGGCCAGCCAGAACCGACGCTGTATACATTTCCGAAGCATTGCCCTGAATAGTTGCCAGCATCGCTCCCGCCAATGCACCCAAGGCGGATTTTTCAGCCGATTGCAACACTAGCAGCACCAGATAACGTCTTAGATTTTCGTTACGATTCGATATTTGAAAGTGCGCAATCTCGTGGCACCCGTCGGGCGTTACGGTATCCTCGCCCTCCAAAAAGTTCAAATATCCCTCACAAGCATCAATAGTAAAAATGGCCGAGCTGGAATTTACTACTTCCGCTCTAACCTTCTCAATGGCGCTAAATGCACCAAGGAAAACAATTACAACCAGCGCACCAAAAAAGTACTTAGATACTTTCATCATTACTTCCCAGCCCTCTTGGAAAATTTCAACCTAATGCGGTACACGAAATTCTCAGAGGTTATAATCTTAACGCTTACGTAGATTAATAGTGCGGCCATCGCCAACGCCGAATCATCTTCCGTTATAAATACCGCCCGCTACCCTAAACACCGCTGCCACCACAAAGCTCAATTCACTAGCATTGGTAAATCCTTCACTGCTTTCCGCAGAATTCTAGAAAGAATTATGCAGGTTGATTGAGTATGATCAACTCTTATTTTGGTTGCGAAAATGAGCTGAGTCATGTTGATGGCGTGGATGCCCCCACCAGTTGGCATCGTATTGTGCGAATGTGATGAGTGTTGAAGCCATCACAGCAGGAGGAAGCATCCATGTCCGAGGTTACAATCATCGGGATTGATCTGGCAAAGCAGGTATTTCAGTTGCATGGCGCAAATGACGACGGGTCTGTCTTGTTCCGCAAGAAGCTTTCTCGTGGTCAGCTCCTGGGTTTCATTTCCCAATTTCCGCAGTGCGTTGTTGCCATGGACGCGTGTGCCACAGCGCATGGTTGGGGCCGGGAGATTGAGAAGCTGGGGCATGATGTGCGCTTGATCCCGCCCACTTACGTGAAGCCTTATGTCAAGCGCCAGAAGAACGATGCTGCTGACGCCGAAGCGATCGTTGAGGCGGCGTTGCGCCCGACAATGCGTTTTGTCGCAGTGAAGACAGAAGGTCAGCAAAGCCGCGCTATGCTGTTCCGGACAAGACAAATGTTTGTTGGTCAGCGAACTCAGTTGATCAACGCGCTACGCGGGCATCTCGCCGAACATGGCTTGGTCGCGCCCAGAGGGGTGGTTCATTTGAGAAATGATCGCCGCCTCAGTCGAGGCCGATGACACATCCTTGCCCGCCGAAGTTCGAGATCTGGCTAAACTGTATCTGAAACAGATCACCGGGCTGGCAGATCGGATTGCAGAGCTTGACCGTAAAATGGTCCGGGCGGCAAGGGAAGCAGCTTTGACATGCCGGGCACAAACCATGCCAGGTGTAGGACCGATCACAGCGCTGGCGATCGAAACATTTGCGCCCGACCTCTCCGGTTTTCGACGAGGCCGAGACTTTGCGGCTTGGCTGGGTCTTGTACCACGCCAGCACTCGACCGGCGGAAGACCGCGGTTAGGAAAGACCTCGAAGATGGGGCAGCGTGACATTCGGAGGTTCCTGATCTCTGGCGCTATGGCCGTTCTTCAGGCAGTCGAACGGTTTAACCGTCCGTACAATGAATGGCTTGCGCGTTTGTGCGCCCGAAAGCCTCGCATGGTTGTGGCTATTGCAATCAGCTTCGACGCGTTGGCCGCCCCCTGTGGCGCGACCTGCCCGAACTCGCTCAAATGCCCTCGCAGTGCATTGATGGCCTGGGTCCGCTGCCGGATCAAAAGCTGGCGCACGCGAAACACCATAGCCGCGCCCTGCGTCTCTTCGCTCTTCACAGGCACGAACCGCATCGTCGGACGCAGCGCGGCCTCGCAGATCGCTTCGGCATCGGCGGAATCATTTTTCTGGCGTTTGACGAATGGTTTCACGTAGGCGGGT
>NZ_JBQFQP010000025.1:0-19615 GCF_056536925.1 Ruegeria sp. CI1
GTCGACGGCCTGGCCGCCAACGGCCCGGACGGCAACGGCGAAGTCGAAGCCAAGGTCCGCGCCAAAGTCGCAGACCTCTGCGCCCGATTCCCCCTGTACCCGAACCTCTGAACCAAGGACGTCTAATCATGAGTTTTCATTCCATCGAACAGGCGCCCGCGCGTCTCAATCGCAGCGAACTGGCCGTTCCCGGCAGCCAACCCGGCATGTTCGAGAAAGCCGCAAAATCCGATGTCGATGTGATCTTTCTGGATCTGGAAGACGCCGTCGCACCCGACGAGAAAGAACAGGCACGCAGGAACATCATTCAGGCTTTGAACGACATCGACTGGGGCAACAAGACCATGTCGGTTCGCATCAACGGGCTGGACACGCACTATATGTACCGCGACGTGGTCGACGTTGTGGAACAGGCAGGGGAACGTCTGGACCTGATCATGGTCCCTAAAGTAGGCACAGCAGCCGATGTCTATGCCGTCGACATGATGGTAACACAGATCGAGGATGCAAAAGGATACAAGAAGCGTATCGGGTTCGAGCACATCATCGAAACGGCGTTGGGCATGCAGAATGTCAGTGAAATCGCCGCGGCCTCGAAACGCAACGAAAGTCTGCATTTCGGAGTGGCGGACTATGCCGCGTCCACGCGCGCGCGGACAACGATCATTGGCGGTGTCAATCCTGACTATTCGGTACTGACCGATCCGGATGCCGAGGCCAACCGGGCGACACATTGGGGCGATATGTGGCACTATGCGCTGGCCCGTATGGTGGTCGCAGCCCGCGCCAACGGACTGCGTCCAATCGATGGCCCTTTTGGCGATTTTCAGGATCCCGAGGGGTACAGGGCTGCGGCCAAACGTGCGGCCGTTTTGGGGTGCGAAGGTAAGTGGGCCATCCACCCAAGTCAGATCGCCCTGGCCAACGAAGTGATGTCGCCCAGTGAAGCCGAAGTGACAAAAGCACAGCGTATTCTTGTGGCAATGGCCGAAGCCGAGACAGCCGGAAAGGGTGCAGTATCCCTGGACGGCCGTCTGATCGACTATGCCTCGATCCGCCAGGCCGAAGTCATGGTAGAAAAGGCGCGTCAGATCGCTGCCGCCTGATCCGGCCATTTCCGGGCAAATGCCTGGGCCGCTGAATGACCCCGAAGGTCCAGGTCACCTGAATGGTCAAGAAGCGGGCCGGTATTTGCCCGTGGCTTTGCCGAGACATTTGCCGGTTTCACCCAAATCGGCCACAACTTGGTGGCACGGCAGCCTTTGCGTCAACACCAAGTCAGCGGAGCAACATCACATTGGCACATTGCGATGCCGTCAGGCGGTGGCATCCACGCCATCAACAGAACCGCCAAGATCAAGCACAAAAGCCGTTATCTGGTTTGCCCGCATTCCTCAGCGCGCAAATCTAAGATCGAGGTATTTCAGAACTGGCTTCTGGATTAGGCGGATAAATTCCGCGACAGCGACTATGGCCGCGAATTCTTTGAGTGAACCTACCCTGTAAACAGGGCAGGCCCGTTTTAGTTGCGTTTGTGAAACAGACCAGCCACGCCATTGGGCAGAAAGATCACCGTCAGCACCACGGCCACACCCAGCAGCAACAGGCGGTAATCGTCAAAGCTGCGCAGCAGTTCGTTGCCGATCACCACAATGAAGACACCCAGCACCGCACCCGGGAACTGGCCCATTCCGCCTATGGCCAGCATGACCATCGCCATCAGAAAGAACTCGGTTCCCAGCACCTTAGGCGTCACCACGCTGGTGTAGTGGGCATAAAGACCACCCGCCACGGCAGTGAAAACGGCAGATACGACAAAGGCCAGCATCTTGTATTTATACTCGTTGACCCCGATCGCCTGCGCAAAGGTGTCAGCATCGCGCATCGCGATAAATGCCAACCCCATACGCCCGCGCAGTACGATGAAATAGATCAGGTAGACGCAGACAGCCCCAAAGGCCAGTGCCACCCAATACCAAGTCAGCTTGTCGATTGAGGAGACCTGATACCCAAACAGATTCAGCCAAGGGATGCCCAGCAGGCCGGTATTGCCGCCCATGCCGATGGCCTTGCCCTGCTGGATCAACGGTGGCAGCGCCAGATGCACAGCAAAGGTGAACAACGCCACATATTCGCCCTTCAGCCGCAGGCTGGGAACCGCCACGATCAGACCGATCACCGCTCCGATCCCGGCTGCAGCCACAATCGCCAACAACGGCGTCAGCCCCGCATAGATCGACAGCATGGCCGAGCCGTAGGCCCCGAAGGTAAAAAACACCAGCTGCGCATAGTTGAAAATACCGGCATAACCCAGGATCAGATCCCAGCTGGCGATCACGATGCACCAGATGAACACCAGAATCAGTATGTGGTGGACATAGCTGTCGCCGATCACCCCGCCCAACACGGCCAGCCCGGCCACGACAGCCCAAAAGACCATCGAGTCGCGCTTGAGCCCGGTGCCGGTGAAGACCGACGGTATTTTGGCAAGGGTCGCGTTAACTTTCTCGGACATCTCAGTTCTCCCACACGCCGAACAGACCTTTGGGACGGACCATCAAGACAACGATCAGCATCAACAGCCAGGCCGGCATGGCCCAGCTTGGACCGATATAGAAAATGACAAAGGCTTCGAGTACGGCCAGGATGAAGGCCGCGACAAATGCCCCTTTCCCGAATGGCCAATGCGGTTTCCGTTGCGCTGAGCTTAGCTAGATCAGTCACGAGTAATTCCTCCCGTTTTCGTTCCATCACCCGAATGTGACGAGTGTCTGGCTTGAAAACAGAATTGCGTAACCTTGGTTTCCAGCAACTGAGAAAAGCTCAGCCAATACGTGAGCGAGAAACTTGAATTAGAAATAGTTATTTAATAATAACTGCTTATCTCGGTTTCATACCGAACATATACACGCAGTGAAACTGCACTTCTATTTGTTTCTTCTCCTGGCCTTTGGCGAATGGCCGAGTGTGTTCGGAGATGCCAAGATGACCACCGCGCTCGTCGATCGGCTTATCCATCACTGCGAGATCGTCGAGACCGGCAACGAAAGCTGGCGTTTCCAGAACGGCGCATACCGCCAATCCGAAACCCCGCAGGCCCGCTGCAACCACGTCAGTTGAAGATTACGCAGTACCGAGCCTGCTTAGCACCAGAGGGGTCAATAAGGAATGCCGATTGACATTCAGCGCCTACCCTTCCCGGTTCAGCTTTAGCCAATAGCGTGTGTACCGGAGCTCACCCATGCGGGTCAGAGCGCCCTTCTCCACCAGATCCTGTAGATCTCGCGTCGTAGTGGCGCGTGACGTTCCCGTTATCGAGATATAGTTCTCTGCGCTCAGCCCTCCTTTGAATCCATCCGGCCCCGCTTTGAACAAACGGGCGATCACCTTGCTTTGGCGGGCATTGAATTGATCACGATGCCGGTCGTAGAAATGCGTCTTGGATATAAAGAAACCAACTCGTGCAAGCGATACCTGCTGTGCTTTGAGTACAGTTTCGGCAAACCAGACAAGCCATGGTGTGACGTCCAACGTCTTTTGATGGCGTTCGAGCCGGTCGTAGTAAGCCTTCCGATCTCGCTCGATCGCGAAAGCAAGAGCAATCAGGCTAGGCTGACCAATGTTTTGCGCCAGGGACTTTTCAGCCAGCGCCCTGCCCAACCGGCCATTGCCGTCTTCAAAAGGGTGAATGCTTTCGAAATACAGATGGCTCAATCCGGCCCGGATCAGTGCGCGCAATGGTTCGGGACCACTTGGTGCGGTCCGATTGAACCAGCTTACGAACTGGTCCATTTCAGCTGGAACCTGATACGAAGGCGGTGCTTCGAAATGCACCGCTGGGTGATCGAATCGGCCTGACACGATTTGCGTCGCATCCTCATGGCTCCGATAGGCTCCGATCGTTTCCAGATGCCTGTCATGCGATAGCAACATGTCGTGCCACCGAAACAAAGTGTCGTGTGAAAGCGGCTCCGCATAGGTGGAGTAAACATCCACCATCATCTCAGAAACCCCCTGCTCGCGCGGTTTGGTTGGATAGCTGTCGGGAGCCAGCCCAAGATGCCGACGCAACGAAGACTGAACACTGAGACGATCCAGCATCTCACCTTCGATCACGCTGGTTTTCATTGCCTCTTCGCTCAGAAGGTCGATACGCAATTGATCTTGATCCCACGTATTCACATGGCGCACTGCTCCAAGGACTTCCCCGGAGGACAACAGGAACTGTTGCTCGTAAGGTTCAAGTCTTGCGGCATCGTAACAGAATGTCGGCCAGTCGGGGTTCTGCCAGTTCCACATGGTGAGGTATAATAATCCGGTCTATAACTCATGATATATGAGTTTATGATTTATAGAGGTCTTTCCTATTGCTCACATTTTCCGAAATTGTTCAATCCGATCATCGATTGGAAGGGCAATCTGATGACGAAACATTTCTTCCTGTTTCACAAAAACTAAGAGCTATTTGAGGTTCGCGATAGCATTGCCTTTGGGGACAGCTCTCCCTTTTCGATCTTAGCCAACAATGAAATCAAATAAGCTCCTGGAGACTTTATATTTTCAGCACGTTGAAAGATGTATCCTAGAACGATGAAACGAATAGCTGGCCCAAACGTTGCTTTCATCGCATACCAGGTTTGGCCAAGTCGTAGATAGTCTGCGATATCATCCATAATCCGATCACAGTGGTGCTGATCTTTTGCAAAGCGTAGTTCTGAGCACAACCGTGGAAAGCTACGCTCCATTTGTTCAGGAGAAACTTGAATCTGAGAGAATTTTTCTTTCTTAACTTCCGTATTCAAAGAGTCCTCTTTGTGCCCCTCAATTTCACTGTCACTGGCCCTCAAATTTTCTGTATCTGTCTGTGTTATCTCAGAGATTTCCACAGAGATTTCTACCAGCAACTTGCTGAGTACATTCCCGTCTGGTTTGCGACGCAGAGCATTGCGTACGGTGGTCATCAAATCAGAGATCGCGGTGTCGTTTGCAACCAGTTCCCTGAGACGCGCGAGAGCGGCCGAAACCTTGTCTCGGAGTACAGTGAACTCCAGAACTCGATCAGCATGTCTCTGAGCTTCCTGGATGAACTCGGCATATCTTTCAGACAAAGGCATTAGGGACAGCCCTGTTGCTGTAACCACCCTGCCCTGTCGATCCCGGCGAGCCCAACGTTTGCCGTTTGCGCTCATGATGCGACGGATTAGTCCAAGCTCGACCAGTGCGGAAATATGGCGCTCAACAGTCTGTACGCTGACATGAGTTCGTTTGGCGATGGCTGCGTTGGAAGCGAAGCAGATATGGTGATCATCCTGGTCTGAAGAAATCTGATCCCCGCTCATGAAGGAAATCATTGCCCTCAGGACATTGAGAGATGTGGATTTTAACCCAAGAGGTTCTCTGGCCTCTTCAACCGCGCGAAGAAGTATCCATTTTTTGGGCGTGCTATTCCCCTGCCCTGCCGTTCCCGACAAGGTCGCTCCATTTGGAGCCAATGCTGATAGTGTTTTCATGATTTTCTGACAGCAGACAAAGAAAACCTGTTCACCCAGAGGTGTTTTCTCTTGTGTGGCGATTCGGGTGCTGCTAGATTCTAGGTGTCTAATCTAAGAATTGCGCTTTGCGCAGCAGCCCTCGAAACTCCGGTTTCGGGGGTTTTCTTGTTTGCCTTCCTCCTTTCTGCTCGGCCTCAGTTCTTTTTCTTGGTGTTTACAGCTGTAAACTCTGCGTGTGAGCGCTTGATGATTTCAGCCATGTTTTTGTCCAACCAGTCGGCGAAACCTGCGTTCGATCCCGCTCTTTTGACAGAGACAGTCAGCGCTCCGTTGCTGGATCTGATTGTGACGCCTTCGATTGGACTGACTTCGGCGACACCTTCTTTTTGTCGCGCACCGCGTTTGGTTGCTGCTTTCAGGAGCAATTCCAGCCGATCATCTGACGACACCGATGGTTCTACGGATGTTAGCAGGCTTGCAGCTTCATCCATCGACAGTTTGCCCGCATGAAAGTGTTCTGCGAGCGTGGTCCATTTTGGACGACCAGATTTTGGGGCTGCACCGATCAGGTCACCAATCCGTGCAGGAACATGCTGAGTAACTTTTGTCAGGTGAGATAATCCCGATTTAGTAAGGTTCAGCACTTGCCTTACCGTTGCAGTGTCATGCCCGGAAGTCAGGATTGCCTCGGCGAACCGCGCTTTTTCGTAGAAGGAAAGGTTACGCCTCGCAGCGTTTTCAAGCCCTTTGGCGAGCAACGCTGATGCATCATCGATATCCTGAACATTCGCCCGGACCTTGATTCCGAGTTCACGACAAGCCTTGAGCCTCCGTCTGCCATATATTGCCTCGTATCGACCGTCAGATTTGGACCTTCTGACGAGAATTGGAACTTGTTGGCCGCCGTCCTGGATGCTTGACACCAAGCTCTCAAAGCTGTCGTCTTCTTCGTCGGGGTTTACAGCTGTAAACTCACCGAGTCTGTCGACCGGCCCCCAATCGTCGATAAGTGCAGGGTCAATTTCTCTGATTGCGGCGAGAGACCCTTGAAGCGCACCAAGGGCAGGGGCATTGGGTCTTGGTGCTTTTTCGATGGCTTTGGAGCTGGAGCGCGCAATGGTGTTAGCGATTCCCGACATCTCTTGAAGCGATTTTCTAGCCATTAGCTGCGTCCCCATGCCTGATGGATCATGTGCTCGACTTCGGAGCCGATCGCATCCATTGAGTTCTTCGCCCGATCATAGGTTGCGCGTGTCATTTCCGACCGCACAACTTCGTAAATTGATTGTTTGAGCATTGTGGCGTCACTGATTGCGGTGCTCTTGAGCGCCGTTGCTGACATTACTCTGTCCTGAAACAGTGCTCGCATGAACGAAGCCAGCTGTTGAGATGGCACGTCGGTTGGTTCGTCACGTGTTATCAGGAACTTGAAGTTGTCATATTCGAGAGTGGCGCCGGCATCTTCGATAACCGCCATATAGGCACCGGCGAGTTCGAGAAATTGAGCCGTCGAAGACACGTCAAGCATTGACGGTGTCAGTGGCACAAGCAGTGAACTGGCGGCGGCCATGCCGGCTATTGTCAAGAACCCGAGTTGAGGCGGGCTATCAATTAGCACAAGGTCAAAATCGCCTTCCACCTGGGCCAGGGCATTTCTAATTCTCGTAAAGAACGGATGGTCTGGGTTGGAGTGGACGGCAGATTCTGTCTCAAATTCCGATAGAACAAGCCGTGACGGCGCCACAGACAGGCCAGGAAAGTATGTAGGAAGCACAACGTCCGCCATATCAACCGGATCTTCGTATCGAATAGCGTCGTAAATCGTCAGCCCGTCAAACTCTATTTCCGGGCTGATCCCGCACATGGATGTAAGCGAGCCTTGGGGATCCAGGTCAACGGCTAGAACGCGGTAACCGCGAAGAGCAAAATAGTGTGCCAGGTGAACTGTTGTGGTGCTCTTGCTGCTGCCACCTTTGAAGTTCATCAACTGCCAGACCTGGAGTTTTTCTCCTTCAGTCCGGCGGGGGATATAGCGTCCCTTTTTGCGAGAGGTCTTCTCAAGCGTTTCGCGAGCTTCCCAGAGCTCTTGGGCGGTATAGTAACGTCGTCCACTGCGCACGTCCTTTGGTTCAGGAATCGTTCCTTCTACGTGGACCTTGCGCATGAATTGACCTGAGACACCTAAGAGTTCGGCTGCTTCTGGTGCTGCAAAGTTGCGTAGTGATTTCGTGTTGTCCGGGGCAAAAGCCGCAAGAAGATGTTCCCGGATAGCCGAGTTTAATCTCTCAGATATTTCCGTGGCGAGTGCCGATGGTCGTTCTGCCGTAAGTGGTGTCACGGGAATCATGTGGTTGCCTCAAATTAAAGAATGTGGTCATTTTTGCGCCACTTGAGACAAACAGCCGTGATTCATTGCTCTAAGTCAAGGATTTTCGCCTATATTGTAGGTTTTCCAAATCGGAAGACGATATACGCTTTGCATAAGAGCAAGCCCGTTTACAGTTGTAAACCCGGTCAGGTCGGTTTCTGGGGGCTTTCAGTTGTTGAAGCTCCGCCGTAGGCGTCGATTGCATTCATGCTAGACACCTATGAAAGCTCCGCTTTGGGTAGAGCGCTTCTCGTTTGCATCAGGGTTAAGGACTGAACCTCTTGCATCATAAGACGCGAAACCGGCCACGCCAGGAAGCTGGTTGATCTGATTGGGCAAGTGTTTTCCCAAACTATCCGGCGCTGCACCTTCTGCGATATTGATGTCGTTACAGAAACCCTACGTCCGCCCGAGAGAGCGATGCATCGCGGCCTGGATAGCGGTTTGGAACCTGCGGCCGAAATGTGAATTATGTGCGAAGATAAGCCTCACGGGTTGGCCGGCCAGAGTCGGTCGCTGACCAAGAGACGACACACGGGTAAGGCGGAGTTTGAGAGTTTAGTTTGCCTTTAGAACACTGTGGAAAGGGGGGGGGCGTTCGCGACCCGTTGCAATTGGGCCCGCGCAGGGTAACTTTTTGGCGCAATGCTCTATCTTTGTTGGATTGATGCAAGGCGACAGACTCTATCCGTCCTCTTCACGTTCAATTGGCGTTAACTCAAATTTCAAAGCTGTTTGCGTAACCCTGCTGTGTTTGGAGCTGGGCGACCACAAGGCGTGATTGATGAAGTCTCTTGTTTGGTTCTGAAAGTCAGGTCTCTTTCTCCAATACGCCGACCAAGAGAGGATAAATTGCCAAAGTACCGGCGATGAGACCATTTTGATTGATTGAATGGGTGTAGGGTTCTCAATCGTTGAGCCGACAGTCTCGTTGGCATATATCGCCAAACAGGGGGCATGCGCATCGCAGCCCGTAATGTCGTACTTGCAGAATCGCAAGATCAGCTGGGGCAGAATCCGGTTGCATCCGGTCTCTGTCAGAACGCCTGTGAAGAATTGCGCGCGGGTCTTCCGCCTATGGAGTGGGAAGAAGCTGGCTGGTATCTCGCAAACTAGGTCCGCAGGAGGGTGTGGCGCAGGCTCACGTTGGAGATCTGGCAGAAGGCAGCAGTTCGAATGCGATCCGGTGTGCTTTTGCAGGGACACGAACTGAAGCGTGACCAAACCCTTTCGACTGACACGCCGCGCTGAAGCCAGCATGGCGGAGATTGCTCGATGGACCATCGACAAGTTTGGACCGCATCAGGCCGGCCTTTTTGAACAACAGCTAATAGCGCGCTACCGGGTCATTACAGAGGGCAGGGCGGCCAGTCTTTGATTGCGTTCTCGCTGCGACCATCGGTGAGTATTTCGCAATCCACCTGTTGAGAGTGGCGTGGTCCACCTGCACGCCGCGTTCGGCCACAATCTCTTCCAAGTCCCGATACGATACAGTGTACCGTAGGTAGAAATACACAGCGTACAGAACCGCATCCTTGGGGAAATGGCAGCCTACCGATGAGATCGTGTTGACTCCTGTTCGAATAACATTTGACGGGAACAAACGTCAGATCACGCATGTTCGTCAACTGGGCCTCAGAGTTTGCAGCTCATCCACAGGTCCTCTTTTCGAAATCTCTATGGTAACAAACAAAAAGCTACTATTATGTTTGCCATGAATGAACACCCCAAAGATACCGATGACTTAGAAGATCCGTCAGGATCGATCTATGATGTTGATCCGGCGCCGGAGGAGGATCTGTGGTTCCTGCCGCAGGTGCCGGACCCGGGAGCGGCGCCGACCGATCTGCCATGGCCGGTTGCCGCGCGGGAAGGATCGTTGCAGCCCGAGATCTGGCTTCGGGCCGAGCAGGTTTGTTATCGCGACTTGCTGGCGGCAGTCGAGGCCGTGACCCGGTTCGGGGAACGGCTGAGGCAGATACCGGCTGGCGTCGGGGAGCGGATTGCCCTGCAGTCAGTCTCTGCAATTCTGCGTGGCGAAGGCATCTGGCTGGGGTCGGAAAAGATCGCGCTCTACCGCGCGTTGCGGCTGGCCGGGGAGGATGAGGCGCGTGCGCTGGCCCGAGCCAGCTGGGCGGTGCGGCGGCTGACAGGGCAGGGTGTGTCGGTTCATGAGGATCTGCGCGCCTTCCTGGGGCGGGCGGAGGTCACCGAGGCCCAGGATCCCGACCCCCATGCAGACCGTCCGGTGGGTGGGGAACTGGATGCGCTTGGCGATGCCTTGCGTGTCCAACGCAACGAATTGGCCGGGTGCCATGCGATGACGCGGGCAGCTTGCGGTCTGGCCTTCTGGCGTCGCGAAGGGATCACCCCCTGGGACGAGATGCTGGAACCGGCGGTGGCGGCAATGATCACCGGGGCAGGGGGGGCAGGGGCGCCGTTCCTTCCGGTGTCGAGCGGCCATCGGTTCGATCGCTACGCGTTGAAGGAGGGGGAGGCTTTCGCCGAAGCGCGGCTGCGGGCGTTCTACACCGCAGCCCAAGCCGGGGCGTTGGCCGCGCTGATGGAACTGGATCGGTTGAAGGCCTGGCTGGAACGTGCGTGGGCGGAAACCGGGGATCTTTCGGGGCGTACGCCGCCGGCGCTGATCGACGCGCTCGCCCGGTTCCCGATCTTGTCGGCAGATATTGTAGCGCAACAAGCCGGATGTTCACCCATGTCCGCGCGACGCAACCTCAACCTGTTCACTGATCGCGGCCTGGCGCGCGAGATCACCGGACAGGGGCGGTATCGGTTTTGGGCGGCGGCGATGTGATGGGATTGCCTCGCAACTATTCTCCCGGCGTGGCAAAGGCTCTGTTGATGGCGTGGATGCCCCAATCTGACGGCATCGCAATGTGCCAATGTGATGTTAATGGGATCTGTTTCAAAGTTTTGACCATTGACCTTTGTGGTGCTAACGCCGGGGTAGCGATCGGCATCACCCAGTTGAAGGTTAGCCTGTGATTTCTTTCTAAGGTGCACAGTATCCGAAAGACGTGACACTGTTCGCGGTGTTCTTTTACGTTCGCTGTGGTGTCTCTTATCGAGACCTGGAAGAAATCATGGCCGAGCGCGGTGTTCCAGTGGACCACACCACGCTTAACCGATGGGTAACACGGAATTCCGGTGCAATCGCTGAAGAAGCACGTCGCCGCAAAGGACCATGCGACCGTTCCTGTAGAATGGACGAGACTTACATCAAAGTGAAAGGTGCTTGGGTTTACGTCTTTGGGGCCGTCGGCAAAAACGGCAAGTTCCTTGAAGGTTCTGTCGCAAACTTTGTCCCCACCTGTCAGATCGAACACAGTTCTGGTAACGCGTGCTGGAACATGACAGGAGCCGACAATGACGATCTCATTCAAGGGCGCGCATTATCCGAAAGAAGTGATCTTGCACGCGGTTTTCTTCTACCTGCGCTACGGTGTTTCCTACCCGGATCTGGAAGAAATCATGGCGGAACGCGGCGTTGATCTGGATCATGCAACGCTAAACCGCTGGGTTAGTCGATATGCCGGCCTCATTGCTGAAACAGCACGGTATGGAAAGCGTCCCGCAGACCGTTCGTGGCGCATGGATGAAACCTATGTGAAAGTGAAAGGCATATGGGTTTATCTTTACCGAGCGATCGACAAACACGGCAAAACTCTGGACTTCATGCTATCCAAACGCCGCAATAAAGCTGCTGCGACGAGGTTCTTCGCCCGCGCCCTCGAGGTGAACGGATTGCCATAGTCAAAAGTGGCGCAAACACTGCTGGGATCAAGGCGATCAACAAGATGTTGAAAGGCTTTGGCTGCCCGATCCCGATCGAAATGGTCAGGCGGAAATACCTCAACAACATCATTGAACAGGATCACCGGTTCATCAAACGAAGGATCAGACCCTTGCTGGGATTCAAATCTTTCGATTCAGCCGCATCTGTCCTGGCAGGCATAGAACTGGTCAACATGATCCGCAAAGGTCAGTTCACGCCTGAACTCCGTCCGTTTCAGCAGTTCATCCAACTGGCGGGGTAAACTGCTCACCAATTCCACTGATGCTCTGTCATCTAAAAAGTTTGCGACAGAACCGGCCGAAATCATCGATGCGGATGTTATCGCGCTCTGCGCACCTATGTATAACTACTCGATGCCCGCGTCGCTCAAGGCCTGGTTCGACCTGATCGCGCGGATCGGGGTGACCTTCAGCTTTGACCTGGCGCGCGGCGATGTGCCGATCGAGCCGATCCTGACCGGCAAGAAGCTGATCGTCCTGTCCTCGCGCGGCGAGTTCGGCTTTGCCGAGGGCGGCGAGCGCGCGCATCTGAACGGGCTGGACCCGGCGATCCGCGCCAGCGCGCATTACCTGGGCGCGGATGCCGCGAACATGGAGACCATCGCCATCGAGTACCAGGAATTCGGCGATGCCCGGTTCGACGACTCGGTGGCCCAGGCCAAGGCCCGGACCAAGGTCGTGGCCGCGCAAGTCGCGGCGTAAAGATGCAAGTTTTCCCAATTGTCCAATACTATGCTTGTTGGACAATTGGGAATTATCGACCGCGTTGCACGAATAGTGCCTGGGCCGCATTTGCCCCTTTCCCCGGTTCGCTATGCGACACGTTCATAGGTCGCACGACCCAGGCGGGTCATGCGGTTGAGGGCTTTGACAGCGATCTTGGTTTCGGTTGTCTGGGACTTCGGTTTGCCGAAGCGGCAGGCCGAGCACCACTCGCAAGGCAAGACACATCTCGCGAGTACCGTTGCTGAGCACCGCGCTTGCCTAAGCGTTCGGCAGACCATCCAGACACCATGTCCCCACCAAACCAGACCGTGACATCCCTGCGCTACCGCAGCGCCTCGTTGTACCCGGTACGTTTCGTCACACGGTACTTTGCCTTCGCAAACCTATCCCACCGCGCCGCATTGAAATTGAAAAGTATCCCAGCATCCCGCAGTCAATTCGAAGGACTGGCTACGCATCGGAAACGATTTGTGCAACACGCTCAATGTGAATGGTCCTTACCTTAAGCGTATGAACACAGTTTTGAGGTTGTCAGCTTGGCCCGAACCAACGCTTCGGCAAATGTCACAGCGCAGGCAACGCCGTCGACTATAGGTAGTCCAAATTCCTCGGACAGGTGTGTCATAAGATTTGTCATCCCCGCACACCCCAGAACAATGGCTTCTGCCCTGTCCTCGTCAATTGCGGCGCGGATCTCCGCCCTGATTTTGTCGACTGTTTTGGGATCGTTTTCCTCCAGCTTGAGGACGGGCACATCCGATGCGCGAACACGGACACAGCGGCGGTCCAGTCCATAGCGCAACAGATTGGCCTCCAGACCTGCAAGCGAGCGGGACAAGGTCGTGATGACACTGAATTTCGGGCTGATCATCGACGCAGCGTGATAGGCCGCTTCTCCAACTCCGATCACTGGGGCCGATGTAACGCAGCGCACCGCGTCAACGCCTGTATCGTCGAAACAGGCGACCACAATGGCGTCGACGTCCGGATAGCCCGCCACAACGTCCAGCAGGCCCGGCACACAGGTCGTCACATCCAGATATCCCTGGATACTCGGCGGGCCACTTGTCGAATTGGTCGCGATGATTTCGGTGTCGGGATGTGCGGCAGCTCGGGCTGCTGCTTCGATTTTTCGCGTCATCGAGCTTGTGGTGTTAGGATTGACGACAAGAATTTTCACGACACCCTCACACTTCTCCGCCCAGATAGGCAGCCTTGATCCGCGGATCGGTCAAAAGTTCCTTGGAGTTGCCCGAGATAACCACGTTCCCGGTGGTCAGAGCATAGGCGCG
Organism: Ruegeria sp. CI1; assembly: GCF_056536925.1. Taxonomy (NCBI): domain Bacteria; kingdom Pseudomonadati; phylum Pseudomonadota; class Alphaproteobacteria; order Rhodobacterales; family Roseobacteraceae; genus Ruegeria; species Ruegeria sp. CI1. Next base: position 13,695 of record NZ_JBQFQP010000025.1, read on the forward strand.
ATGTGAAATCGACAGCGCCATGCGCGAGTTCTGTTCGACCAATAGGACGGACACACCCTCATCACGGTTGATGGCGACGATGGACCGGGCAATATCCTGCACCAGCTTTGGTGCGATTCCCAATGACGGCTCATCCATCAGTAACAGACGAGGTTTAGCCATCAAAGCGCGTCCAATTACCATCATCTGTTGTTCCCCACCCGACAAGGTACCGGCGGATTGAGAGTAGCGTTCCTTCAATCGCGGAAATCTTTCCAGTACCGAGTCCAGAGTGTTCCGAATTTCGGATTTGTTCGAACGCGTGAACGCCCCCATCAGCAGATTGTCTTTGACCGTCATAAATGGAAAAACACGTCGGCCTTCCGGCACCATGGAAATGCCCCTGGACACAATATCCGCCGGGTTCTTGCCATCAATCGTATCGCCCTCGAAGGCCACCGAACCGGATTTGATCCGCGCCAGACCGGTTATCGCCCGCAGGATCGAGCTTTTCCCCGCTCCGTTGGCACCGATCAGGGCAACGGTTTCGCCTTGCTCCAAGTCGATAGATACGCCTTTGAGCGCATAGACATGATCGTAGTAGAGTTCGACATCCTTGAATTCCAACATCTTGGTCATGGTTCAGATCCCGATCTCATCATCGGCGCTGCCCAGATACGCCTCGATGACCTTTTCGTTATTCTGGATTTCCGCAGGCGTACCTTCGGCGATCATCTCGCCAAAATTCAGAACGACGATCCGGTCGGAGATGTTCATTACCGCGGGCATATCGTGCTCCACCAGCAATACAGTGACCCCCCGATCATCGCGGACCTTTCGCACCAGATTGACCATTTTCATGGTCTCGTCGTGGTTCATGCCTGCGAAGGGTTCGTCCAACAGCAGAACCTGGGGATCGGTGGCAAGACCAATGGCAATACCCAGCGCCCGCAAGTTACCTTGCGGCAGGTTCGAAGCCTGTTCATTGGCAATCTCGGTCATGCCAAGGAATTCGATCAGATCATCGGCATACTGACCGAAGCTTTCTACGTCTTCATGAGCTGTCCTGGTACCCCAGAAATACCCCGCCAAGGACGCGCGTGATCGCAGATGCTGGGCGACAACGATACTTTCGCGAACCGTCATCGATTTGAAGATGGTGGTCTCCTGAAAGGTGCGAACGACACCCTTTCGCGCCACCACATGCGGCTTCAGGTTCGATATGCGCTCGCCCCTGAACAACACCTCGCCCGAGGTCGTGGGCAGGAAGGACGAAATCATCTTGAACAAGGTACTCTTGCCCGCTCCGTTCGGCCCGATCACCGACAGGATTTCATTTTCATTGACGTTGAACGAGACATCGCTGTTTGCAGTCAAACCGCCGAATTTCTTGGTGACATGGCGGACTTCCAGAAGATGGCTCATTTGTCCGCTCCTTTCCTGCCGGGCAGTCGCAGGCTGAGCAGCCCGTTAGGCAGAACCAGCATCAGAAAGATCAACAGGCTGGAATAAGCCAGCAATTGGAAGCGACCGAGTTCAAACAGCAGGTCCCACCCAAAATACAACACCAGCGTGCCTAACATCGGCCCGAAGACGTATCCAAGACCGCCGAGGAAACAGTTCAGCATGAAGTTCACACTATCGGCGACCTGAAAGCTGGAGGGATAGACCGACTGAGCGATCGAGCCGAACATCGCCCCGCCAATGCCTCCAAGAAAAGAGGATATGGCGAACACGATGACCCGGATATAGGAGATGTTGACTCCGATCGAACTGGCCAGTTCTTCATTCTGTTGCATCGATCGGCACAGATGACCAAGCCGCGAATTCACCAACCGGTACATGGCGGCGAAGGTAAGAACCATCAGTACGCAGGCGGAATAATAAAACGCCAGCCTGGGGTTCTCGAGCGTTGAAAAGTCCGGGACTAATGTCAGGCCAAGGATTGATACGCCTCCCGGCAGCGGGATCGAGGTAATCCCTTTGGCACCGTTGGTGATGGGAAGCGCCAGCGCGGTCAGCGTTACCACCTGTGTCAGCACCAGAGAGATCATTGCAAAATAGACACCGCGCAAACGCAGGATTGGAACGCCGATTACGACCGCCACTGCGGCTGCAAACAGCCCCGCCAGGGGTAGCGATAGCCAAAAGGATATACCTGCTTTTGTTACCAGTATGGCCGAGACATACGCCCCGATCAGGGCAAAAGCACCCTGACCGATATTGATGCGGCCAATATAGAACGTCAGCCAGACACCGGCACTGGCGATGGACAAGAGCGCCACCGAGGTCAGTGTGTAGTAGAAATCCGATCGACCCGAGACCGCTATGAAAGCCGGCACCGCGACAAAGATCGCCAGAAGGAAAACAACCACTGCGACCATCTGGGTTATGTTCAGTTTTGACACGGTCTCATCCCCACGGCTTGCCCATCAGCCCTTGCGGACGAATGGCCAGGAAAATCATCAGGGACACAAAGATAAGCAAATAGGTGATGTCTCCGTATTGCGAGAGAACGGCCAAACCGATGGCCTCGAGAAACCCAAGAATAATGCCTCCGGCGATGGCGCCGGAAATCACCCCTGCGCCGCCGATCATCACCATCATGAAGGCCTTGATCGAGGTTGGCCCGCCCATGCCGAGGTTAACCCCGGTAATGGTTACCAACAGCCCACCAACCAGGCCTGCCAGCATTGCGCCAAGAGCGAAGCCGATCATCGAGTAACGAGCAACATTGACACCCATCAATTGTGCTGCTGTGCGGTCCTGAGCCAAAGCCCGCAAGGCTCGCCCGGTTTTGGAATATTGCATGAACAGGATGAAGCTAATGATCGACAGGATGGCCAGAACGCAAATCAGAATGCGATCGTATGGCATGATGATCCTGAAATCCCAATTCAGCACACCGTTGACGATCTTGGGCACCCCACGCTGCTTTTCGCCAAAGACCAGCAGAATAACGGCATCGAACAGAAATGCCAGGCCGGCGGCCAAAAGCATGGTGCTTTCTTCGCGAGCAGACCTCCGAATGACCGGCGCAAACAGAAATTTTTCAATCAGGGCGCCAAGAACGGCAAGAGTGATGCAGGAGACCAGCAGCGCAAGTACGAACGGCCATCCGAGTTGGCCATAAAATGTGTATGTCACGAATCCGCCTAGGACGTACATTTGACCGTGGGCAAAATTCAACACGTTCATCAGGGCGAAAATCAGCGTCAGACCCAAGGCTATCATCGCATATTGCGCGCCCAGATAGATGCCATTTGCTATGATCTGTTCCATGTGAATCCAGAATAAGGTTCGGTTTCCCCGAGCCTTTGACAGGCTCGGGGTGTGAGTGGCTCGAAGGTTTGTTGCGTGACGGTGAGAATGCCTCAGTCGACTTCGGCGACGAAAAGCGTTTCAAATTCGCCGTCCTGATAGACATTCACCACAAGCGGCACCGCGATCTGTCGTTTTTGCCCGAAAGACGTTGTCCCCACATACCGCATCGTAGCATCACCTTTCATGAAGGGGTTTGGTGCTTCGAACGTATCCATCGTGGTCTGAAACGCCTTGACGTCGTCAATGCCGGCCGGATTGGCGTTCAATGTCGCCAGAATGTATTCGAGCGCGTAAACCTTGGTGTTCGACTCGTCGTTATATTCTCCGAACATGTCGGTATAGCGCTTAACGAACTCCTTCATGTCGTCAGAAGCAATCTCGGGCGTCGACGCGCCACCGACGGAAATGAACCCGTTGGCCAGTTCCCCAGCTCCTTCGCGCAGCACAGTGGCATCCTGCGCCGTTTCGGTGGAGATGATACCTTGAAAGCCAAGCTCTCTTGCCGATCGGATCAGTTGCGGCGCATTTGCAGGCGAAACGCCGGAAAGAACCAGCAAATCGGGTTGGGTACGCATGACGGGTGTCAGCACCGGCGTGAAGTCTGTGGTGTCGACCTGATAGGTCACGTTGTCCGAAACAACCTCAAGCCCGAGGGCTTTGGCAGCTTCGACGCCACCGTCCCGCTGGCTCAGCGGGTCGGACTCATTCGCGGCCACGAAAGCGACGGATTTCACACCCTTTTCATCCCGCAAATACTTGTAGATCGCGGGGCCTGATTGATAGTTGGCGACCATGCCCAATACCGCGTTCGATGCGGGCGCGGAGTAAAGCTCCTTTGGAAATGCATAAGGGAAATACATGATCCCCTGCGATTCCGCGACAGGGCGAACTGCGGCGGCGCCATCATCCACGTTGGGGCCGACAACATAGTGTATGCCTTCCTGCGCCATCTTCTCCATTCCGGCAATGGCGCGCTTGGGATCCTTTTGATCATCGAAGGATACGATTTCGATGTCATAGGTGGTATCACCGATCTTGTAGCCACCGCTCTCATTGATCCAAGCGGCCCGCGCTTCCATCGAGCGTTGGTTCGAGATTCCCCACGCCGCGGCAGGCCCCGAGGTCACTCCGACAAAGCCGATTTTCAGAACCGGGTTTTCCGCCCAGGCTGCCGAGCCAAGCATGGATGCTGCCAAAGCCAAAGCAGCCGATGATTTCATCAGATTTCTGCGTTTCATTAGTTCCTCCCTAGTGAGGTCTCGGCGCCTCTTTCGGGCGCTTTGGTATAAAAGATGCATCACGGGTCGAATCCCGGCCAGCGCTTCAAGTTCTGCATTGTTAACAATCAGTGTCAACAGTTTTTGATGACAATGCCGTTGATATCGTCAACACAAAGTTAGTATATTGTGAGAAGATAACTTGGCAGTTATTCACAATTTTCAGACCGTTTCTGCCGGAATGGAGTGAAATGACGAGCGACGCGGAACAGAAAATCGACACTGTGCAAACCGATCCTGACGAGCAGATGATCGTAGATCGGATCTATTCCGCAGTGATGGAACGAAAGCTTGCCCCAAAGACAAAGCTTAGCGAACTGGCTTTGTGCGAAACCTTTGGTGTGGGCCGGATGCGGGTGCGCCGCGCGTTGCTTTTGCTCAGTAGTCAAGGCATCGTTGATCTGCATTCAAATCGAGGGGCCTATGTCGCATGCCCAAGCGCCGACGAAGCCCGAGAGGTTTTCGTAGCCCGGCTGTTGATAGAAACCGGGATCGTGCGGGAACTAGCGCGTGGAATAAACGACACCGGCGTTAAGATATTGCGCGCACACGTAAAAAAGGAAGAAGAAGCCAGGCAAAGTGGCGACCGGTCCGAAATCATCCGGCTATCCGGAGCGTTTCACGTTGAATTGGCCAAGTGTCACGGAAACTCGGTTTTGACACGTGTGGTGCGTGAACTGGTTACCCGTACGTCGCTGATCGTTGCTCTGTTCGGCACGAACCGCGCCTCCACATGCCCGGAAAATGAACATGCGTCGATTATCGACGCCATGATTGAAGGGAACCCGGACGCTGCCGAAAATTCGATCCGCCACCATATCCTGCATGTTCAGAACGGCTTGGATCTGAACCAATCCCAAAAGGTCGAACCGGATCTGGCAAAAATCCTTACCGGCCGCTTATAGGAGTTGCGTGAAAACGTAACCGGGCTGGCGACGCCAAAAGCTTCTGATGATTGGCGAAATCGACAGCCAATGTGGGGAATGGCGGAAACCACTCAGATCAAAATACGTTTCATGAAGCTGTTGAACGCCTGTATCAGGGGATTGCCTTTGTTGCTGGGATGGTACAGGCACCAGATTTCGGAGAACTCGTCGATGTCAATTCCTTCCAACCTGACAAGCCCATCGGTCAAAACGGGTAGATCGGGAAGCAGAGACACTCCCAGGTTCATTCGCACAGCGTCAATCAAAAGGCTCATCGAGTCGAAACTGGTAGTCGACGCGCTTTTGAGGCTCCCCATTTGAATGGGTCCACCGTTAAGATTAGGAAACGGAGGATCAGAAATGGCAAACAAGCGACCGAAGCCTGAAGAAATTGTCTCGAAGTTGCGGCAGGTTG
>NZ_JBQFQP010000026.1:0-14662 GCF_056536925.1 Ruegeria sp. CI1
TACAGGAACCCGCGTCGCATGGGCAGATAGGGGATGTCTGCGGCCCAGACCTGATTGGGTCGATCCGCCGGCAAACCGCGCAGCAGATAGGGATAGGTCTTGTGCCCTTTCGCCGCCTTGCTGGTGTTGGGCTTTTGATAGATCGGCATCAAGCCCATCAGCCGCATCAGGCGACGGATGCGCTTCTCGTTCACCAGATAGCCTTCGTTGCGAAGATGCCAGGTCATCTGCCGAACACCAAAGAAGGGCGTTTCCAGAAACTGCTCGTCGATCTGGCGCATCAACATCAGGTTCATCGCCGTCTCGCCCTTGGGCGTGTAGTAAAACGACGACCGAGAGATCGACAGCAGCTTGCACTGCTTGCCAATGGGCAGATTGGTATTGGCAGTCTCAACCATCTTGCGCCTCACTTGCCGATCCTCGGCTTGAGCTTTCGTGACAAAAAATCGTTGGCGACGGCCAGCTCCCCGATCTTCGCATGCAGTTCTTTGACCTGCTCTTCGTCGGTCTCTGGGGACTTCTTTCCGCCGCGTTCAAACACGCCGGACGCACCTTCCAGCAGAGCGCGTTTCCAACTGTCGATCATCGTGGGATGGACGCCAAATTGGCTGGCAAGTTCAGCCACAGTTCGCTCACCCTTCAAAGCCTCAAGCGCGACTTTCGCCTTGAACTCGGGCGAGTGGTTCTTCCGTTTCGACATCTCTGATCTCCTTTTCGTCGAAGATCAGCAGACAACAAATCGTAGCTTACGTCAGTGTCCGAAATTCAGGGGGTAGCTCATGGCGGGTTTAAATCGTTCAGATCCGCTTCGGCTACTCTGGACGGTATTGAGGTTGCGAACATGATCCGAAAGCAGCAGTTCCTCAGCACTACGACATCTGGCTTTCGGAAATTTGCCGAGATCGCAGGATAGGTGTATCCAGTAAGTCGCTACTTTGGCCATTCTAAAAGTTTGCGACACTTCCACACATCCTGCTAATTCCGAAAGCGTCAATGGTCGAAAGTTTGCAACGGAACCCTCTCAACAAACTAAGAACTTGATCTTGCTTCAATCGATCCTAATGCTCGACAACATCTTAGTAACTTCAGATTGGCAATTGAAAGCTACCTATTGATCCTGATTAAGCGACTTGCAATTGTATCTGGTGTCTATGTCTATGCTGCGTCGAACGCACTGCTTTCCGGTGGCCTTGGTCCGGTGAGCCGGGACTATGGCATCACTGAATTTCAAGTCGGTATAATCCTAAGTCTCGGCGCGTTGGCTGTTGTACCCACAGCGCCCCTATGGGGCGTTTTGTCAGAGCGCGTGGGCCGCCGCTTCCTGGTTTTGACCGCTATTCCATTTATTTTGCTCAGTCCGTTGATAATGGCGCTGGTGTTTTCAAACATGTTGGTTCTGGCCACCAGCGCAACGGTCTATACGCTTGCAGTTGCCCGCACCGTAAAGGGTGTGTTCGGTGGGGCGCTCATTCCGTCGACGCTGGCGCTCATTGCTGACACTACAGACAGCAAGACGCGCGTCTCAGGCATGGGTCTTATGGGGGCTTCCGTCAGTTTGGGCGCACTCTCAGGGTCAATGCTGCTCTGGTTGACCGCCGAGCGGGGCATTGCTGTCGGCTTTTTTGCGCTTCTTCTGGCAGGCTTGTTTGCGTTTTTTCTGTCTTTGAAATTTCTTCCGACCTCGCAATTACATATCCCTCCAAGGACGAAAAAACCCATTCGATTGTCTCGTTTCTGGAAGTTCTTTGCGATCACGATGGCAGGCTTTGCTGGCTACACCATGGTTGTTCCTATCATCGGGTTGAAACTAATGGATGACCTGCTGGTGAACAGTACCGAGGCAATGAAATCCACAGGTTATGTTCTCGCAGGTGCAACTCTTTCGTTGACGATATCACAAGTATTTGTGGCAACACGAAAGGGATGGGATGCGCTTAGGTTGCTGCGGTCCGGCAGTATTGGCGCTTTGACCGGAATAGGGGTCATGATTCTGGCCGATGATGTGTTTGTTCTGGCGATTGGCATGATCGCCGTTGGTGCTTCTCTGGGGACAGTCGCTCCTGGCGCGATGGGTGCGCTCAGTCTATCAGCCGACAAAACGGATCAAGGTCGAGTGGCGGGCTTTAATACGGCTTTTCGCGGAATAGGAATTGCGGCCGGGCCGGTTCTAGGCACTGCACTTTACAGTTTCGGTACAGACGCTCCACTTTGGGGCGCATTGGCGCTTGTGTTTTTTGTTGCGGCGTTGAGTTTGTCTTGCCAGAAACCCGATATTTGAGCCGCACAGCCGGAAAGAACCTTCCATTCTTTGAAAAAACTCTACCCGCGTTCACGCGGACCGCTCGCATCTCGTGAACACAGTTCACAGCAAGGCCAACAGCCCCTTGGGATTCGTTATGGTTACGCAGGCGCGTCCGAGCCTAAGCAGTTTTTTGCGTTCCAGTTCCGCAAGGCGAGAAGAAACAACACCGCGCGATAGGTTGGCCATGGTAGCGATTTCTCGGTGTGTGGCATCGACGATCGCTGGAACAGGAGGGTTGGGTTCATACAGCCCGGCCAACCTGGCCAAGACGGCAATAAGGCGTTCATGGCTTCCACGGCGCATGAGATCATGGGCAAAACCGATTGCCCTGTGATGGTTTTGGATCTGGTTCAACAACAGTCGACGCCAAATATCCGGGTAAGTCTCGGCAAAACTCACAAACTCGTTGCTTTTGACAACCAGAATGGTCGAAGGGCGCGTAGCATACGCGCCGATATTACGTCTTTTTATTCCGGCCAGCCGTGCTGCTCCAATCCACACCCCAGGGTGCATCAGAAAGCTTTTTTCGATCACGTTTTCGGTTCCTGCCGACTCGATAGCAATCGAACCCGAGGCCAGCCCGAAGAGGTCTCTGGCAGGATCGTCGATGGAATAAAGTGGCTGCCCGGAGCCAAGCGTAACATGATGAGTAATGCTCAGGAACGCGCCCATCATTTCATCCGACAAGGTTGAAACCCAACCATGCTGCGAAAGATATTTTTTTGCGTCAGCGCTTGAGATGTGCATTCAATTCTGCCTTCTGTCCGAATTCGGACAAATAGATTTATTCTAATGGCTACAGTCAAGGGGCGAATCTGACATTTCAGACATAGGTTTGCGATTCTTTAGGGTGAATGATGTCTTCATTGGAACGGTTTTTTTCTTTCGGCTGGTTCAGGCGGCCTCCTGTGTTTTGGCAGTTTCACCGGGGCATTCAATGCCTCCAGTCCGGCTTGGGTCTGCGAAAATCTGCTGCCGCTCATGGTTCCAGACTGGCAGGCTGCGGGGGACTGACCCGAGTTGATTGGGGCGTTCTGACTGGCCCGGAATCGAAAGTGTGCCGATCCATCACCCATAGCTATTTGCCCACATAGTAAGGAACACCCGATGCAAAAAATTATTCCTTCTCTCGCTGCGACACTTTTTGCGATGGGCGTTTTTGCACAAGAAGCTCCGCCCGAAGCGTCCGATAGTGTTTTGAAGGGGCGCCCCTATTCCCCCTATGCCGACCGCGCGTTTCCGACGCGACCATTGTTCGGCGACACGCATGTCCACACCGCGTTGTCGGCTGATGCGGGAGGCGGTGGAACAACACTTTTGCCACGCGATAGCTATCGACTGGCCCGTGGTGAGCAGGTGATTTCGAACACCGGTCAACCTGTCAAACTCTCTCGTCCCCTGGATTTCTACATGGTCACGGATCATTCTGATGGGATGGGCGCCATTACTGACATTTTGTCCGGTGCGCCCAACATCATGGCCGATGAGCAAGGGCGGCAATTTCATGAAGCCTTTGCCAAAGGCGGACAAGCGGCCCGCATGGCGGCTCAGGAACTCACAAAACAGTTTGCACAAGGCACAATTTCGTCCGAACTCAACTACCAGCCCGGCAATCCGGCTTACAAGCGGGTCTGGGATGATATCATTGCCGCAGCGGAAGAGTTCAACGACCCCGGTGTCTTTACCACCTTCATCGCGTTTGAATGGACCTCATTGGTCTCGGGCAACAATCTGCACCGCAACGTCATTTTTCGAGACGGGCCCGAACGCGCAGGTCAGATTGTACCTTACACCACAACACCGCCAATGGGGTCGAGCAATCCGCGTGACCTCTGGGCTTGGCTCGAGAACTACGAAACGGTCACGGGTGGCGATGTCACCGCAATTCCGCATAACGGCAACCTTTCCAGCGGCATGATGTTCCCGCTGGTCGATGATTTTGCCGATGGTGCACCACTCGATCCGGCATATGCGGAAGCACGCCAAAAGTGGGAACGGCTTTATGAATGGACTCAGTTTAAAGGGGATGGCGAAGCGCATCCCATGCTATCGCCCGAGGACGAGTTTGCCAACTTCGAGACATGGGATTATGGCAATCTCGACGCGACGGTTCGAAAAACGCCCGAGATGCTGCCGGGTGAATATGCAAGGTCTGGTTTGTTGCGTGGGCTGGAACTGGGCGCTGTACTTGGGTCCAACCCCTACAAGTTTGGTGCCGACGGCGCGACGGATACGCATACCGGCCTGACCACGGCGCAGGAAAACAACTTTTATGGAAAATTTACCGCCTATGAACCCAACGGTGAACGGGCGGCGCATGTCGGAAGGACATATCCGAACGGCGATGTTGCGTACGACTCGTCCATCTATTCAGCCGCGGGTTTGACCGCTGTCTGGGCCACGGAAAACACTCGTGGTGCGATCTTTGATGCCATGGAGCGGCGCGAAACCTACGCGACGACCGGATCGCGCCTATCCGTAAGGTTCTTTGGTGGCGATTATGAAGCCGACGCGATGAACCGTCGTGATCTGGCTCAGGTCGGCTACTATGGCGGGGTCCCCATGGGTGGTGATCTTGCCGCGCCTGCGGACGGCGAAGCGCCTGACTTCCTCGTCTATTCTCAGCGTGATCCGTCGGGTGCAAATCTTGACCGAGTGCAGATCATCAAGGGTTGGATCGATGCTGAATCCGGCGAGGCCATGGAAAAGGTCTATGATGTTGCGTGGGGGGGTGACCGGTCTCCGGATGAGAACGGAAAACTGCCGCCGGTTGGCAATACCGTCGACCTGTCGGTTCCGTCCTGGACAAACACCATCGGTGCGCCCGAGCTTGGTGCCGTCTGGACCGACCCGGATTTCGACCCGGCAGAACCCGCATTCTATTATGCCCGGGTCATCGAAATCCCCACCCCACGCTGGACGGCTTATGACGCCGTAAAGTTCGGCGTTCAAATGGCGACTGGTGTTCCGATGATCACGCAGGACCGCGCCTACACCTCACCCATTTGGTACACGCCCAAGAATTAAGGAGTTCGTTTGCAATGAAAAAGCTCATTCCGCTTGCCGTTTCTGCGATTGCTCTGGCAGGGGCGATCCACGCCCAGGACGCGCCGGCCGTTGCTCCTGTAGGCGACTACTCGCCCTATCCGTCACAGGACTTTCCCAATCAGGTCTTCTTCGGCGACACTCATCTGCACACGACCTATTCGGCCGATGCGGGTCTGATCGGCAACACGCTCGGACCCGACGAGGCCTATCGCTTCGCCAAGGGTGAGACAGTCACGTCCTCGACCGGCCTGCCCGCGCGCCTTGCGCGGCCGCTGGATTTTCTCGTCGTTGCCGATCATGCCGAGAACCTTGGAACTGCACCTCTTTTGGCGTCTCGCGACCCGCGACTGCTTGAAACGGAGTATGGCCAATCGCTGCTCGCGGCGGTCGATGCGGGCGATCTCCCGCGCGCGTGGGAAATCTTCTCGCTGACCAAGGCCTCGGGCGAGGATCCGCTGGCAGATGTGCCCGGCCTCTATGACAGCGTCTGGCAGGAGATCACGGCGGCGGCTGAGCGCCACAACCAACCCGGCGCCTTCACCGCCTTCATCGGGTTTGAATGGACGTCTACCTTCGACCGATCCAACCTGCACCGCAACGTCATCTATCGGGGCGGCAAGGAAAACGCTGATACCCGGCTGCCGTTTTCGGCCTATGACAGCGTCGATCCTGAAGACCTTTGGGATTGGATGGCAGCATACGAGGCCGATACCGACGACCGGCTGCTCGCGATCCCCCACAACGGCAACCTGTCAAACGGGTTGATGTTCGACACCGTGAAGCTCGGAACCGATGAGCCTCTCGATGCCGACTACGCGGAGCGCCGTGCAAGGTGGGAGCCGCTCTACGAGGTGACGCAGATGAAGGGCGACGGCGAGGCGCATCCGATGCTGTCGCCGGACGATCAATTCGCCGATTTCGAGACATGGGACAAGGGGCAACTGGGCCCAAATCCCAAGACGCCCGAAATGATCCCGAATGAGTACGCACGCGAGGCGTTGAAGCAGGGGCTGGCCTATCGCACTGAGCTTGGCGTCAACCCGTTCAAGTTCGGCATGATCGGTTCGACCGACAGTCACACCTCGCTGACGAGCGCGCAGGAGGACAACATGTTCGGCAAGGTCGTGGCCCTCGAACCCACCGCCGACCCGATCCGCTTCGAAGAGGTCGTGGGCGGCATCGGCGGCGACGAGAGCGTCGCGCAATATGCATGGGAGACCTCCGCCTCTGGTCTAGCTGGGGTCTGGGCGCGAGAGAACACCCGCGAAGCGATCTGGGACGCAATGATGCGCAAGGAGGTCTACGCGACCACCGGAACGCGCATCCGGGTGCGCGTCTTTGCCGGGTACGACTTTCAGGAATCTGACCTTCCTCGGTCAGACTTCGCCGCGTACGGCTACTTAAATGGTGTTCCGATGGGTGGTGAATTGGCAAGTGGGGACGGTCGTGCGCCGCGAATGCTCATCCGCGCTTTGCGAGATCCGGATGGTGCCAATCTGGACCGCATTCAGGTCATCAAAGGCTGGCTGAATGCGGATGGGACAACAAGCGAAAAGGTGTTCGATGTCGCCTGTAGTGGCCGCGACCTCGTTGATGAGATGTGCGATGGCGACGTCGGCAATACAGTGGACGTGGACGCCGCAACCTACACAAACGACATTGGACAACCCATTCTCGCAGCCTTTTGGGAAGACCCGGATTTCGATCCGGCGCAATCGGCCTTTTACTATTTGCGCGTTCTGGAAATTCCGACCCCGCGCTGGACCACATATGACCGCAAGTTTTTTGGTGTCGATTTGCCCGAAGGCGCACCGCTGACTATTCAGGATCGGGCATATACGTCGCCCATTTGGTACACGCCCTGATCCCAAACCCAAAATGCGTTCCCAAAAAGAAGGAACGGCGCAAAGTCTGCATAACTCTGCAAGAACGAGGTGACAAAATGAGAAACGAAAAGTGCGGCCTGCGCCCCGGGCTTTGCGCCGCAGCTCTGGCGACGACGATGATCCTGCCGGTCAATCCCGCCGGTGCGGTTGAGGGTGGAATCGGGGCTTATTTCCTTGGCACGCGAGATACGTTTGCCGGGTTTGTTCCTGAGCCTGGGACCTATGTAAGTCTTAGCTTTGACCATCTTGAGGGAAGTGTTGAGGGCATTTCAGTTGGCGGCCTGCCCATTGCTGCTGACGCGGATCTTGAGCTCAATCTGTGGCGGCTGAGCGCCACTCAGGTCTTTGAGGCGCAGGTTTTTGGCGGAACGCCCGCAGTAAACCTGACCGTCCCTTTTCCGTTCGCTGATCTGACCTTCACTGCGATTAGACCGCCCTTGCAGGGGGCAAGCATCGACGACAGTGTGTCCGGCTTCGGAGATCTGACATTGACCGGGATGGTCGGTTGGCACAGAGGCAACCTCCACTATAGCACGGGAATGTCAGTCTATGCACCGACAGGAAATTATGACACGGCATCAATCAACTTTCAGGAGCGGACAATTGATGCTCTGTCTGTCGGTAAAAACGTCTGGTCCTTCCAACCCTATTTCGCCGCGACCTGGTTCGTCCCGGAGCGCGGGTTCGAGGCTTCTGGCGCGATCAGCTTCCTGCTCAGCGAAAAGAACAGTGCAACCGATTATCAGACCGCACCGGCCCTACAGCTGGAAGGGGCGGTAGTACAACGCTTCCGTTCCGGGTGGGGCGTAGGGCTTGCCGGATACACCTATCAGCAACTGGATGACGACAGCGGACGCGGCGCCGAGTTTACCAAAATAGCACTCGGGGCCAGTAGCCTGCGCGCACGGGTTAGTGGTATCGGCCCACTGGTAACGTTCCAAGGCGGCACGTTGCTGGGTGCCGAGGCGTCGCTAAAGCTGAAGTACACGCATGAATTCGCAGCCAAGAGAAGATTGGAGAGTAATGTTTTGTCTGCTGTGGTTTCGTTGTCTTTCTGAACGGTTCCAATGGAAGGCAGATTGCGATGATGCGTAATGTGAACGGATTCAGAGGCATTTTGCGGGCGGCTGCTCTTGCCATGTTGCCAAGTGCGTCTGTTGTTCATGCGCAGGAAAACTCGGAGTCTTTGCAAAGTGCGGCCAATGATCCAACAGCATCGATCATGTCTCTTCAGCTGCAGGGCTTTCATTCGTATGACCTGCACAATTCCCCTGAGGACAGCAGCCTGTTGCAGTTTCGTGCTGCAATTCCGTTTTCGCTTGGGCAAACCAATCATATTGCCCGGATAACAATCCCCTACATTACCGATAGCGCAAACGGACAGTCCGGTATCAGCGACACGACCCTGTTTGACCTTATGACTTTTGATCGGCGTTGGGGCCGTTTCGGCGTGGGCGCGGTGGCTCTGTTCCCGACTGGTGAAGATGGTTTGAGTGCTGAAAAATGGGCTCTGGGACCAGCGGCCGGTTTTGCAAAACAAGAGAAATGGGGGCTTTGGGGACTATTCAACCAGAACCTGTTCACCGTTGCCGGAGATAACGACCGGCCAGATGTCAACCTGTCGACGTTGCAACCCGTGTTCAACTACAACCTCGGCAATGGCTGGTCCGTCGGAACATCCGAGATGGTGTTTGTCTATGATTGGGAGGCCGGTGATTTCAGCAGCCTGCCGCTGGGGGTCAAGGTATCCAGGCTGGTTCGCGGCGATGGCCTGCCCTGGCAATGGACGCTTTCTTACGAACATAACTTTGACGACGACGCGATTTCGGCGGCCGACACGGTGAGCTTTACGTTGAAACTCTTGGTGCCCAAGGGCCGCTGAAGAAATGGACAATGATCTGATGAATGTAAGTTGGCGAACGACACATCCTCCACACATGGTAGAGCCACAGGCGCATCGCCAAAGCCTGTTCCGGCGAATTGCCACGGAACCATTTGTTCATTTTGCGCTTCTCAGCCTTGCAATCTTTGGCTGGTTCAAACTTGCACAACCGGGCGACTGGTCTACGGATCCGGATCCACGGGTCATCATCATCGATAAGCGTCAGATCGATGTCCTGGCTGGTCAGTTTGAAGACACCTGGCGGCGCCCTCCGACGGCGGAAGAGCTGGCCAATCTGAAAGAGGATTGGCTGAACCGCGAAGTGCTGGTGCGCGAGGCTCTGGCGTTGGGTTTGGATGGCAATGATGAGATCATCCGCAACAGGTTGGTGCAGAAGATGAACTTCCTTCTGACATCCGAGGCGGGCGCGGCCCGCCCGGAGGATGAGGTGCTGCAGACCTACCTGTCGGACAATGCCGAGGCGTTCACGACCCCCGCACGGATTGCGGTCAGCCTTGTGTATCTGGGACAAAACCCAAACGACACGTTTGTCGACCAGACGCGTACGCGTTTGGCGGCAGGGGAAGATCACCGCCAGTTGGGTCAGGCGTCACTGCTTCCGACAGGGTTTGATCTGAGCGCCCGCACCTCAGTTGATGGCAACTTTGGAACGGGTTTCTTTGATCAGCTGCAGCCCTTGCCGCTGGGTGAATGGAGCGGACCTGTTCAATCGTCCTTCGGTCTTCACATGGTTCGGCTGGACAACATATGGGATGCCGTCTTGCCGCCATTTGGCGCGATCCGTGATCGTGTTCTAGCGGATTGGCGCGAGAAGCAGGCCGAGCGCGCGACGGAGGTGTTCATAGAAAATCTGCGATCCACCTATGTGATTGAGGACCTTGGGGCAACGGGCACGCCCGCGGGTGAGCCATGAGGCATCTTCTGCCCTTGATCGCGCTGCTGGTGGGGCTTTTGGTGCCCGCCTTTAGCCATGCCCACGCGCTGGAGCCGGGGTATCTTGAGGTCTCGCAGGAGACCGACAGCGACTGGCACGTCTTTTGGCGCAAGCCGGATGTTCGCGGGGCGCCGATGGATATCGACGTTGCGCTTCCGGATGTCTGTACCGCGCCAACTTTTGAGGCGCCAGTTTTTGACGGTCGCGCCTGGAAGCAAGTCTGGCGCATGACCTGTACCGAAGACCTGCGTGGCAACACGATACGGATCAACAAGCTTGAGGCGCAAAGAACAGACGTCCTGCTGCGGGTGGGATATCTGGACACGGTAAACATGGCGACCTTCCGCCTGACCCCCGACGCACCTGCTGTGACGCTGCCCGCGCAACAGGGGCTTATCCAGACGCTTTGGCAATATGGCGTGTTGGGCTTTGAACATATCCTCGAAGGCTGGGATCACCTGCTTTTTGTCTTCGCCTTGCTGGTTCTTATTCGCAACCTACGCCAGCTCATCTGGGCGGTGACCGCTTTCACCGTCGCGCATTCGATCACGCTGGGGCTGGCCACTTTCGGCGTGCTGAACGTACCCGGCCCGCCGGTCGAGGCGGTGATTGCCCTGTCGATTGTCTTTCTGGCGACTGAGATGCTGCGCTCTGACGACAAATCCAAGACGCTGGCCAACCGTTTCCCCTGGGTGATTTCCTTTGGGTTCGGCCTGCTGCACGGTCTGGGCTTTGCCGGAGCGCTGGCCGAGATTGGCCTGCCCGAGCAAGACATCCCGGCGGCCTTGCTGGCGTTCAATCTTGGGGTCGAGGCCGGGCAGCTCGCCTTCATCTTTGCAGTGCTGGGCGTGTTCGTGACGGTCAGGAAGGTGGCGCAAGCGGTTTGGGGCTGGTCTTTGGCGCAATGCCCGTCACGCCAAATCCTTGGATATCCCATCGGATGCATCGCTGCGTTTTGGCTGGCCGAACGGCTGGCCGGATTTTGAACAAAAGAAGGAAGGAGAAGGGACAATGATGAAAATACTTGGAAGGGTTATGCTGGTCGTCACTATCGCGCTTGCCGGCTGCGATATGGTCGATCCGGATTGCACGCCGGAAAAAGCCGCGAAGCGTCAGGTCCAGCAGGCGACGATCGGCGTCAGCACCAACCGATGCACACCGGCTGAGACTGCACGCGATACCGCAGGTGTCGACGGATAAGGAATTCGAGCGCTCCAAAGCACTGGATGAATCGTGAGTGGTGAAGAAGTGACGCCCGGTATTGTCCTACAGAATCCGTAGTCACTGTGCCAGGTTTTGGATGTTCGGATCGGTTCCCCGCTTGAACCTCGTAAAGCGGGGAACCGTCAGATTTTAGTCTTGAAACACCCGGATGGGCCGGAGGCGACATGCGCTGGAAAGGGCGACGGACAAGCAAAAACATCGACGACCGGCGCCATGGGTCCAGTGGTATGTCTCGTTCCGGAATGGGCGGTGCCGGATTGATTGTGGTCCTCGTGATCGGCCTGCTTTTTGGTGTTGATATCACGCCGTTTCTGAGTGGCGGAGGTCAGGTTGCTCCTCCGCAAGCGAACGCGCCGGTGCAGATTGACGATGAAACCGAAGAGTTTGTGGCCGTCGTCCTTGCAGATACCGAAGCGATCTGGGGCGAGATATTCAGAGACTCGGGTATTCAATACACGCCTCCGGTACTGGTCCTGTTTGCAGGCAGAACTCAGTCGGCGTGTGGGCGCGCGATGTCCGCGACCGGTCCATTCTATTGCCCGGTCGATCAGCGCGTCTATCTCGATACGTCTTTCTTTAGGGTGATGGAGCAACGCCTGGGCGCGCGAGGTGATTTTGCCAAAGCCTATGTCATCGCCCATGAGGTGGCCCATCACGTTCAACACAGCCTGGGGATTCTGGACCAGGTGAACCGAGCCAAACAACGGTCAAGTCAGGCCGACGCGAATGCCCTTTCGGTTCGCGTGGAACTTCAGGCGGACTGCTACTCGGGAGTTTGGGCGCGGGCTATGGATCAACGCTTTGGGGTGCTGGAACCCGGTGACATCGAAGAAGCGCTCAAAACGGCCGCTGCCATCGGGGATGACGCACTGCAACGCGCTCAACAAGGCGTTGTGGTCCCAGACAGCTTTACCCACGGCACCAGTGAACAGAGACAAAACTGGTTTAACCGGGGCTACAAATCCGGAAACCCCAACAGCTGCGACACCTTCGCCGCAAGACAGCTCTGAATTTCAAGGAAAACCAATGAAACCATGCTGATAGCAGCTGTCTGTACGACCATGACGCCTGCATTGGGATCAATTGCAGCGCTCTCCATTTCCGGCGCGCTGGGATCCGAGGTCGCAGCCCAACAATGCGGCTCGTCCGGCGATCTGATCTATATCGGACGGACGCGTGGCGAGGCATCCTCGGTGTGGTTGTCCACAACCGCACGGGGCGATTTTCGTCTGGAAGAGGCGCACGGAAACACGACCGTCGACACCTGGAGCCAAAGCCGCAGCGGGCCTCATCTGTCCTTTTCACCGTTTGTCTCAAACGGGTCAGGCGGCGTGCATCGGCTGTTTGAAGTCGGTGCCGCTCCAAACGGACGTGATTGCCTGGTTGATACGCGAAACCAAAGAAGGAACTGGTCGCTTCCGGGCCGGCCGCCCGGCGGCGGTGGGGGAAATCCTGGTGGCCCCGGTGGCGGACCAGGTGGTGGCGGAAGCCCAGGTGGACCTGGCGGTGGAGGCGGTAACCCCGGAGGAGGGGGTGGCAATCCCGGCGGTGGTGGAACTGGCGGAAGGCCCGGCGGCAGTGTACCAGGAGGTGGATTTGTGGGTGTCTTGCCTACGGCGGGCAGCACACGTTTTGAACGCTCTGCTGAAGCCAGGGAACAAAGACCGTGCACGACAGATCCCAATGGCAAACTGGACCCGGCCCTATGTGATCCGCTTGTGACGCCGCCCCTGACCGAAGGGCGCGATTTTGCACCGCCCACCCCGTGGAACGTCTGGACAAATTTCACTTTTACGCAAGTCGAAGACACCCGCGGCGTTCGGAACTTAGATGTGAACGATCGCTATTTCGCGGTGAGCATCGATCGCCTTGTGACGCCTGACCAAAACAAATTTTTCTGTGCTCTCCCCATTACTCTAGCCAAATGAACGCAAATTTCGGTAATCTGTAACCAGAATGTTGAGGGGCAGCGTAACGAGAATGTCGAGTCTGGTAACCAAAATATGCACCAGCGTATGCCCGCGGGGCAGGGTTCCGAATTGCGGCTTTTCACCCCAACAGATCGGCCGCCGGGTTTTCCGCAATATTGACGTCGTCGTAGTATTTCTGTGCCTGGGCCATTGAGCGGTGCAGCGACAGGCGCACGGCAGCCTGGATCGGGGCACCGTCCAGAGCCGCCTGGGTCAGGAAGCCGGACCGTAGCCCGTGGGAGCGTGTTGCACAAATCGTTTCCAATGCGTAGCTGGTCCTTCGAATTGACTGCGGGATGCTGGGATGCCTTTCAAATTCAATGCGTCGCGGCGAGATAAGTTTGCGAAGGCAAAATACCGTGTGACGAACTGGGCCGAATACGACGAGGCGCTCCGCCTGCGTGGTGACGTAACGGTCTGGTTTGGCGAGGACGCGGTGTCTGGATGGTGCGCCATGCGCAAAGGAAAGCGCGGCGGTCAGCAGCTATACTCCGATCTGGCGATCGAGATGTGTCTTACCTTGCGCGTGGTGTTCGGCCTGCCGCTTCGGCAAACGCAGGGCTTTGTGCGCAGTCTGCTGCAGCTCATGGAACTGGATCTCCCCGTGCCGGATTACTCGACGCTCTGCCGGCGTGCGCAAACGCTTCTGATCGTGTCTGACATTCGCACGGCCGGTGGACCGATCACGCTGGTTGTGGACAGCACCGGGTTGCGTGTCCACGGTGGCCGCGACTGGATGCGGGAGAAGCATGAGCTGCCAAAGGCCCGCAAGACATGGCGCAAACTGCATATCGGGTTCGACCCGGAAAGCGGCGAGCTCGTCGCGTCACGCCTAACAACCGAGCATGTCGGAGATTCCGGCGCATTGCCTGATCTTCTTGCCGAGGTGGCCGGTCCCGTTCACCGTTTCATCGCAGACGGTGCTTATGGCGGTACACCAACCGCCGCAACGATCCGACAGGCTTTCGGTGCGGATGTCGAGCTGATCATTCCCCCGCCGAAGAACGCCGTTCCCGGAGAGTGCGCCGCACGCAACGCTCATATCGACATGATCGCCAAGGGCGGTCGTATGGCCTGGCAGAAGGCCACTGGCTATGGCCAAAGATCACGCGGCGAGGCCCAGATCGGGCGTTACAAACAAGTCAATGGATCAGAGCTGCGTAGCCGCAAATTGGAGACCCAGACAACCGAAACCAAGATCGCTGTCAAAGCCCTCAACCGCATGACCCGTCTAGGTCGTGCGACCTATGAACGTGCCGCATAACGAACCGGGGAAAGGGGCAATGGCGTGCCCCCATCGGGTGGTCCGGTTTGATGGTTAGTGCATTGTCGGCCTTTGGTCTATCGGAACGATGCTTTCTGGTGCTGGCGGACGATATGCCAAAGCGCTGTGCG
>NZ_JBQFQP010000027.1:0-10770 GCF_056536925.1 Ruegeria sp. CI1
AAGCTTCGATACGATCTCTTCAGGCTTCTCACGCTTTCCAGCCATCGCTGATCCTCCAAATTGCGGGACAATCTATCCCAGTTGGTGGACCACTTTCAGGGGGCTACTCCAACACCACCACTCCATTCCGGATCAACCCGGCCTGCGCGAATATCGCGATGGATTGACGAATACGGCCAATCGCTCGGGTGCTCCACCAACCCATGTTTGACGGGGTTGTACCAACAATACGCCATGTAATTGCGGTAATCCTGTTCGTCGCGAATGGTATGTTCCCAAAACCGGCGCTGCCAAAAAGGCGCTTCGCGTTTGTTGGCCCGTAGGCCGGGCTTCAGCCCGGCATATCTGCCGGATGCCACAACAGGTAGATGCGTGAGTTCGGGTGCCGGGCTGAAGCCCGGCCTACGGTTTGCCTTGTTCACGCGCATGGTGAACCGCGCCTTGATCGCACCCCACCGCGTTGAATAATCCGCATCCCCCGGCGGCAAGGTCCACACCGCGTGCAGATGATCGGGCAGCACAACAAACGCATCGCACCAGAACGGCCGTTTACACCGGGTCGCCGAATAGGCTGCACGCAGATGAGCAATTTCCCGGGTCAACAGATCCGATGACCGGTCACTCAGTGACACGGTAAAGAAATACCTCGCTCCGGAAATACGGACGCGGCGATAGTCGGACATGTCGAAAGATCACCCAAGACCCGTTAAGGTTCGGTGAACCGCCCGCTACCACACGCATTCACCGAACCCTTGCGAAAGGCGGGCAGCGATTGGCTCCGGACAACCCTGATAGACTCGCGATCTTAAATTATCAACCGCCCCAACCCCGGTTATCCACATGCCCATACCCATTATCCACACATTTTTTGTCGCACTCATTCAAGTTTATGTATTTTACCGTTGAGACAAGTGTTAACGTGAGACTCAATTATAAGATGTCGGAGTGGTTTTGGTGTAGGAGATAGGCAAGATGGTCTTGCGTGTAGTCAGCTTTATATTGGTTTCAGTTCTTTTCCTCGGATTGCCCGACACCGCCTCGGCCAAAACCATCAAGTTTGCATCTTTGGCCGATCTGATTGACCCGTGGGAACCACAGATCTATGAAGAAAAGGGGTTTTCCGTCACCCCGACCGATGGCGGCGATTTCGGCAGCTTTGGCTCGGGCGGTCTTCACATCGACATCTGCTGCGGCCCCTATACCAGCGGCGCGACCATCCAACATACCAGCGGTGGGTTGTTCTCTCTCAAATCGTTGAAGTTGAACCTCTACCCGGCAACGAAAGCACTGAACCCGCTGGATACCTTCGTTTATTTTCATGGCTTCCGCGACAATTCTCTGGTCGCCACCGTTTTTGGCGGCTCGGGATTTCATGGAAAGATCAAGTTCAAGAAGCTGTTTTCCTATATCGACAGCTTCGTAATCGGGACCATCATTCCCGAAGGTTTCGATTTTGCAACTGATCTGCATTTCGACGTGGACAACATCAAGGTCAAGGCGGTCAAGGATAAAGGAATTCTTGCAGCAGCCAGTGAGTCACCCGATGCCATTGCTCCGGTTCCGCTGGCTCCCGGCCATTGGTTCCTGTTGACCGGCATCGCGATTCTGGCCGGGCTGACTTACCTTGGCCGAAAACGACAACCTCACCTGGCAAGAGCTTGATTTTTTAGCAATACCGGACTCGCCACGTCGTCTGCGTTTTTTGACCGGCAAAGCTTTTCCTCGTCACCGCCTTATCTCCGCCGTATTGCTGTGCCCTCCTGATCTCACGCAATTGGGAGTGCAATGGAATGGCGCTCGTTCTGATTTTTTTCGGCAGTATCGCGGGCATGATCACGGCCCTCTCTCAGGTCTTTGTGTTCGGCGCTCCTGTCTGGCTGGGCATCACCAGCTACATGGCTTTGTCGCTGGGTTTGCCGGTTCTGATCGGAGTTCTGGCATGGGCACTTTGCGCGATCCGACGTCAAGACCCCCAGAAAGACAAATTTGGCTATCGCAAAGCCTGACCCTCACTCTGCCACCTGAACAATCCGGACAAACGACCTGAAAAAAAACGATACATTTCGAACAAAACCTTGCCAGTCGCCTTTGGCAATGCCATATCCCCATCGCTATCGTTTTTCTATTTCGACCTACTGTCTCCGACCACCGGCGCTCAGTCTATCGATCCAGACGACGCTGCCAGGCTGCCGCAATTCCGTGGGATCAAACACCTAAAGCGTCCCGCCTTTAACCTGAGACATATCCAGCAGCCTTGAAGTAGTTCCGACATTCTTGCGCCGAGTAGAGGTCGCATACATGGCCGATGGCATTGAACATATCGGTGAATGTTCTCGCGCCGATCCGTCTGAGTTGGGCCTTGAGCTTAGAGAAGGCCATTTCGATGTGGTTGAGGTCGGGGCTGTCGGGCGGGAACCAACACCCTGCCTCCCTTATCGCCCTGGCGGCGTCGGCGTTCTTGTGCGTTGCCAGGTTGTCGAGAATGACCACGGTGCCTGGGGCCAATTCCGGGACCAGCACTTTTTCGACATAGGCCGCGAAGGCGGGACCATCCATTGCCCCCTTTATGACCCAGGGTGCGATCATGGCATCGGCGGTGAGCCCCGCGATGAAGGTTTGTGTCCCCCACGACCCGAATGGCGCGTCCATGACCAAGCGATCCCCACGCTGTGCCCATCCCCGCAGCCGGGTCATGTTCGTCTTCACAGACGTTTCGTCAATGAAGACAACGCGTTCTGGGCGCGCTGACACAGCCGGGATACGGTGCCTGAACCAGTCTTCGCGCTGCCGCCTTACCTTGGTGCGGCGTCGTTCGGCAGCAACCAGCGACTTTTTTTGTGCGTGTAGCCGAGCTTGCGAAGGAACTTTCCGATCGCGTTCGGGTGCGCGCGCACACCGGTCGCGTCGTGCAAGGCAGACGCCAGTTCCGGCATTGTGATGTCGCCGTCCTCAGCAATGATCTCGGCGAAAAAGGCGCGATGCGGGTCAAGCTTGCCCTTGCCTTTGGGCCGGCCTTGAGGAGCTGCGCGGGCCTGACCTGTCCGGCGGATCGCCTGCCCCCAACGCGCCCCGGTGGCAACCGACACCTTGAGCCGCAACGCCGCCGCACGCCCGCTTAACCCTTCTTCAATCAATCTCTGAAACCGCGCCCGAAGCGCTTCCGGTAAAGGTGCCGACATGATCCATCCTCCCAAACAGGATGAATCACAATTCAGCTCTCATGGGAATCCACACGATTCAGGTTTTTGGCGGGGTGCTTTAGTATCGAATTGAACATGATGTGCCAAGGTCCGTCGGGGTGGCGGTGGTTTCGCTCCCGGCTCGCCCTACCACACGCCCGTTTCGCGCGCGTCGATTGCCCCCCGCTTGCTGCCGATCACTACCACCGCAGCAGCGCGGCCGCCCCGAACTATCTTCGAGTCCCAGCAGCGAGGCCAACCAGCAGCGTCAAGCCAGGCAGCCCCCAGCAACTGCAGAAAGAAGCATTCCGTTCTGCCTCGTGCGCCAATTTCGGGCTCTTTCGTTGAATCCGCCGCGGTCCGCGCAAACGGCAGCTTAGCCGAAAACGCTTTGAGTGTCATTTTGCCCCGTTCCGCAATAAACCCCTACTGCACTTTGTCAAAAGCGGACGGGAAGGCTGCCCTCAGCAAGACCGCGGACCAGAAACGACGTCGCGACTACAGCCGGGGGCAAGACCCAATCTGTTTTCTGACCCGCGCTTTGACTAGATATCGAAACTGTTGATTTCAGCTTCGAATGCTTCAATCGCACTCAGGATGTCATCGAAGCCTGGCGCATCTCCGATAGTCATCTCTTGCATGCCGGAATAGTCCCTTCGCAGAGCAGTGGTCAGATCAGGATTTGGAGACAGCCTCAACGATCCGGGCTTTGCACCTTCGTAATTGGCCCAGGCCGCTTTGAAAAAAACGGCCTTGTGGTGTGCGACCTGGCCCAAAAGGTCCAGGTTGTCGAGCGCGCGGGATTTGGCGTCGTGATCAATCAGTTGAGCCATGTCGTAATAGTGGCGCGACATCCGGTCCGAGAGAGGTTTGCCGGTATCCTGATGATACAGCATGTGCAGGATCGTCGCCTTTTCCCAGAAGGTGCGCTCAACACCCAAACCTTTACCTCGATCGCGCCCTTATCCAATAGGTCAGTGAAGGCTTGGTGCACATAGGGGGAAATTGCGCAGGTCTCGGCGGGTACACCATCATCAAGGATTGTGTTCGGGAACATGGTCGACGGCATCGCGAGATGTTAGTACCGCTTAACCATGCACCCGGCCATGCTCAGGCCGACTTCGACGAAGCAATGGTGGTGATCGGCGGCATTGAGCAGAAGGCTCACTTCTTTGCCTTGGATCTGCCGCACAGCGATGCCTGCTACGTCCGGGCCTATCCGGCGGCGACGGCCGAGGCCTGGATGGACGGGCACGTTCATGCCTTTAGGTTCTTCGGGGCCGTTAACGACGGGATGGCGGGATGCCTTTCAAGCAAAACGCGACGCGACGGGATAAGTTTGAGAAGGCCAAGTACCGGGTCACGAATTGGCCTAAGTACAACGAGGCGCTTCGCCAGCGTGGTGATGATACGGTCTGGTTCAGCGAGGATGCGGTATCCGGGTGGTGCGCGCCAAGGTCAGGGAAACGTGGTGGTCAGCGGCAGTATTCTGATCTGGCGATTGAGACCTGCCTGACCCTGCGCGTCGTGTTCGGCTTACCCCTTCGCCAAACACAGGGCTTTGTCCGCAGTTTGCTGCGACTCATGCAGATCGACGTTCCCGTTCCGGATTTTTCCACGCTCTGCCGCCGCGCACGATTGCTTCGGATCGCACCGAAGACCCGGTCCACGAGAGGCCCGGTGACGCTGATCGCAGACAACACAGGGCTGCGCGTTCACGGCGGTCGAGACTGGATGCAGGAGAAACACGGGTTACCGAAGGCCCGTAAAACATGGCGCAAACTGCACATTGGCTTCGATCCCGAGAATGGGGAGCTTGTGGCCTCGTGCTTGACAACCAAGCACTTAGGAGACGCTGGTGCTCTCCCCGAATTGTTGGCCGAAGTGGTAGGCCCTGTTCATCGTTTCATCGGCGACGGCGCCTATGATGGCGCGCCGACCACAGCGACGATCTGGCAGGTGTTGGGATCAGATGTCGAACTGATCGTCCCGCCGCCGAAGAATGCCGTCCCAGGTGATTGGAATACACGCAACGCCCATATCAAAATGATCACCGGGCATGGACGAATGGCTTGGCAGAAAGCCACTGGCTACGGTCAGAGGTCACGTGGCGAAGCTCAGGTTGGGCGCTACAAACAGGTCATCGGGCCCAACCTGCGCAGCCGCAAAATGGAGGTTCAGACTACCGAAACCCGGATCGCTGTCAAAGCTCTCAACCGCATGACCCATCTCGGTCGCGCGACCTATGAACGTGTCGCATAGCGAACAGGGGAAAGGCGCAAATGCGGCCCAACCGCTATTCGTGCAACACGGTCATTGACAGCCAATATATAAGTATGTGGTTATATAATGAAACAGTGATGCTCTATAATTCAACGTCCAAGATGAAAGCCAATGACCCAGACAAATGACATAGCCGCCGCCGCTGCAGAGCGTATTCTTGTGCTCGACGGGGCCATGGGCACGATGATCCAGCAGGAAAAGCCGGACGAGCGGGCCTATCGCGGTGAGCGGTTCAGGGACCATCCCAGCGACGTGGGCGGCAACAACGAGCTTCTGTCGCTGACCCAGCCCGCGATGATCCGCCGGATTCACGAGGATTTCCTGAAGGCGGGGGCGGATATCCTGTGCACGAACACCTTCGGGGCCAACGCCATCAGCCAGGCCGATTACGGGATGACAGATCTCGTGGCCGAGATGAACGCCGAGTCGGTCAGGATCGCCCGCGCGGCGGCCGAGGCCGTGGCCACGCCCGACCGACCCCGCTGGGTGGCGGGGGGTATCGGCCCGACCAACCAGACGGCCAGCATCAGCCCGGACGTGAACGACCCGGGCTTTCGCGCGGTCACCTTCGACGATCTGGCGCGCGCCTATGGCGAGGCCGCCCGCGCGCTGATCGAGGCGGGGGCCGATCTGCTGCTGATCGAGACAATCTTCGACACGCTCAACGCCAAGGCCGCTCTTTTCGCCATCGACAGCCTGTCGGACGAGGGGCTGACGATTCCGCCGCTGATGATCTCGGGCACGATCACCGACCGGTCCGGGCGTACGCTGACCGGGCAGACGCCAGAGGCGTTCTGGGTGTCGGTGGGCCATGCGCGCCCCTTTTCCATCGGGCTCAACTGTGCGCTGGGGGCGGCGGAGATGCGACAGCACGTGCGCACGCTGTCGCAGGTGGCCGATACCCGCGTCAGCGCCTATCCCAATGCCGGCCTGCCCAACGAGATGGGCGGTTATGACGAAACGCCCGAGGAAACCGCCGCGCATCTGGGCGAATGGGCCGATACGGGGCTTGTCAACATCGTCGGCGGCTGCTGCGGCACCACGCCCGAGCATATTCGCGCCATCGCGCAGGCGGTGGAGGGCAAGCCGCCCCGCAAGGTTCCCGAAAAGGTCCGGCACATGCGCCTGAGCGGGCTGGAGATGTTCGAAACCCAGGGCGCCGACACGCAAGAGGGCGCGGCATGACCCCGGGGGTTGCCAGTTTCATAAACATCGGCGAGCGCACCAACGTCACCGGCTCGGCCAGGTTCAAGGCGTTCATCATGGAGGGCGACTACGCCACCGCGCTCGACGTGGCGCGGAGCCAGGTCGAGAACGGCGCGCAGATCATCGACGTGAACATGGACGAGGGGCTGCTCGACTCGGAAGAGGCGATGCGCACCTTCCTCAACCTGATTGCGTCGGAGCCCGACATTTCCCGCGTGCCGGTGATGATCGACAGTTCGAAGTTCGAGGTGATCAAGGCGGGGTTGAAATGCGTGCAGGGCCGCGCGGTGGTCAATTCTATCTCGCTCAAGGAGGGAGAGGAGGCGTTTCTCGAGCAGGCCCGCACCGTGCGCCGTTATGGCGCCGCGGTGGTCGTGATGGCGTTCGACGAGAACGGGCAGGCCGAGACCGCCGAGCACAAGTTCGAGATCTGCAAACGCTCTTACGACCTGCTGACCGAGAAGGCGGGCTTCGAGCCGTGGGACATCATCTTCGACCCCAACATCTTTGCCGTGGCCACGGGGATCGAGGAACATAACGACTATGCCAAGGCCTTTTTCGAGGCCACCCGCATGATCAAGGAGGCGATGCCGGATTGCCATGTCTCGGGCGGGCTGTCGAACGTGTCGTTCAGCTTCCGCGGCAACAACGCGGTGCGCGAGGCGATGCATTCCGCCTTCCTGTATCACGCCATCCCGCTGGGCATGGACATGGCCATCGTGAATGCCGGGCAGATCACCGTCTATGACGATATCCCCGACGAACTGCGCGAACGGGTCGAGGACGTGCTGCTAAACCGCCGTGACGACGCGACGGAACGGCTGCTGGAGATTGCCGAAACGTACAAGGGGTCGGGGGAAGCCGCGAAGAAACAAGACCCGAAATGGCGCGAGCAGCCGGTGGAGAAACGGCTGGAACACGCGCTGGTGCACGGCATCACCGATTACGTGGTCGAGGATACCGAGGAATGCCGGCAGCGGGCGGAAAAGCCGCTCGACGTGATCGAGGGTCCGCTGATGGATGGCATGAACGTGGTGGGCGACCTTTTCGGCGCGGGCAAGATGTTCCTGCCGCAGGTGGTGAAATCGGCCCGGGTGATGAAAACGGCCGTGGGCCATCTGCTGCCCTATATGGAGGAAGAAAAGCGCCTTGCGGGAGACACCTCGGCCAAGGGCAAGGTGGTGATGGCCACCGTGAAGGGCGATGTGCACGACATCGGCAAGAATATCGTGGGCGTCGTGCTGCAATGCAACAATTACGACGTGGTCGACCTTGGCGTGATGGTGCCAACCGAGGATATCCTCGAGGCGGCGAAGCGTGAAAACGCCGATGCCATCGGGCTGTCGGGCCTTATCACGCCGTCGCTCGACCGGATGGTCGAGGTGGCCGGGGAGATGACCCGGCAGGGCTTCAAGCTGCCCTTGATGATCGGGGGCGCGACCACGTCGAAGAAGCACACCGCGCTCAAGATCGCGCCGGAATACGCGCATGGCGTGATCCATGTCGACGACGCCTCGAAGGCGGTGGGAGTGGTCGCGAAACTTCTGTCGAAGACCGCGGTGCCGGGCTTCCTGTCCGGAGTGAGCGAGGAACAAAAGACACTGCGCTCGGGGGCTGCCGGGGCAGGCGAGCGGCCCACAGCGCCGCTGGCCGAGGCGCGCCGCTCGAGTTTCGACGGAGAGTGGGAGAGCTACAGCCCGCCCGCACCGCAGATGCCGGGGCTGACCGTGATCGACGACATGGATGTGGCCGCGCTGCATGGGTTCATCGACTGGACCCCGTTCTTCAACACGTGGGAGATGAAGGGCAAGTTCCCCGGGATCTTCGAGGATCCCGAGAAGGGCCCCGCCGCGCGCGAGCTTTACGACAACGCGCAGAAGATGCTGGACCGGATCCAGGCGGAAGGCTGGTTCAGCCCGCGCGGCGTGGTGGGGCTGTGGCCCGCCAATTCGCAAGGGGACGATATCGTCGTCTGGGCGGACGAAAGCCGGAAAACGCCGCGTGCCCCGATGCCGCAATTGCGCCAGCAGCGCAGCAAGGCGAACGGCCGGCCCCAGATGTGCCTGGCCGATTTCGTGGCGCCCGAGGGCACCGAGGACTGGGTGGGCGGTTTCACCGTCACCGCCGGGCCAGCGGTGCATGACATCGCCGAGCGCCTGAAGGCCGAGGGCAACGATTACGACGCCATCATGGTGCAGGCGTTGGGCGACCGGATCGCCGAAGCCTTTGCCGAGGCGCTGCACGCCCGCGTGCGCCGCAGCCTCTGGGGCTATGCCCCGGACGAGGCGCTCGACAACGAGGCGCTGATCCGCGAGCAATACCGTGGCATCCGGCCCGCGCCGGGCTATCCCGCCTGTCCCGACCATACCGAGAAGCGAACGTTGTTCGACCTTCTCGATGCGACAGAGCATACCGGTGTCACCCTGACCGAGTCCTGCGCGATGTGGCCCGCGGCGGCGGTCTCGGGCCTGTACTTCGCCCATCCCGGCGCGGCCTATTTCGGCATCGGCCGGATCGGCCCCGACCAGGTGGCCGACTATGCCAAGCGCAAGGGCATGGAAATTGACGAGGTGGAAGCCTGGCTTCAGCCGAGCCTGGCCTACACGCCCGACAAGTCATCGGCGGATCTCAAGATCGCCTGAGCCAGGGAGAACCCGATTTTTTGCCAAGGGCAGAACCAACCCGACGACAGTGGAGAAAGGAACGAGATGAGCGACAAATCATGGCTTTTTACCAGTGAATCGGTGTCCGAGGGGCACCCCGACAAGGTCTGCGACCGGATTTCCGACGCGGTTCTGGATGCCTATCTCGCCGCCGACCCGCAATCGCGCGTGGCCTGCGAAACGCTGGCGACGACCGATCACGTCACAATCGCCGGCGAGGTGCGCGGCCCCGAGAGCGTGCTCAAGGATGTCGAGCAGATTGCGCGCGATGCGATCCGCGACATCGGCTATGATCAGCAAGGCTTTTCGTGGAAGAATGCCGAGATCGTCTGCCGCCTGCACGCGCAGTCGGCTGATATCGCGATGGGCGTCGACGAGGGCGACAAGGGCGAGGAAGGCGCTGGCGACCAAGGCATCATGTTCGGCTATGCCTGCAACGAGACCGAGGACCTGATGCCCGCGCCCATCCAGTTCGCCCACAAGATCCTGCGCCACATGGCCGAGGACCGCAAATCCGGCAAGCAGCCGAATTTCGGCCCCGATGCGAAAAGCCAGGTCACTCTGAAGTATGAGAACGGAAAACCGGTCGGAATCGACACGGTGGTGGTCTCCACACAGCATATCGAGGGCCTGAGCCAGGCCGACGTGCGCGAGCTGGTCACGCCCTACATCTCCGAAGGGTTCAACGACGCGGGCTGGGACCTGCCGTCGGACGACAAGATCATCGTCAATCCGACCGGCAAGTTCGTGATCGGCGGGCCGGATGGTGACGCGGGCCTTACGGGGCGCAAGATCATCGTCGACACCTATGGCGGTGCGGCGCCCCACGGCGGCGGCGCCTTCTCGGGCAAGGATCCGACCAAGGTGGACCGGTCGGCCGCGTATATCACCCGCTACTTGGCCAAGAATGTCGTCGCCGCGGGACTGGCGGAAAAGTGTCAGATCCAGCTGGCCTATGCCATCGGGGTGCCCGAGCCCGTTGCGGTCTATGTCGACACGCTGGGTACGGGCCGGGTGGACGAAATCCAGCTTGCCAAGACGCTACGCGAGATGGTCCGCCTGACCCCGCGCGGCATCCGCGAGCATCTGGGCCTGCTCAAGCCGGTTTATGCGCGTACCGCAGCCTATGGCCATTTCGGGCGATCGCCGGCTGATGATGGCGGATTCAGCTGGGAGCGCACGGACCTGGCCGAGGACCTGGCCCGCACCTTCGGTGCCACCGCCGCGGCCGAGTGAGACGGAACATCAAGGATACCCAAAGGACGCGAGACATGAACAAGCAGAAAAGTTTCACTCCCGAAGATTACGTTATCAAGGACATCGGTCTTGCCGAATATGGCCGCAAAGAACTGGATATCGCCGAAACAGAAATGCCGGGGCTGATGGCCTTGCGGGCAGAATACGGTGAAAGCCAGCCATTGAAAGGCGCCCGTATTGCC
>NZ_JBQFQP010000028.1:0-2500 GCF_056536925.1 Ruegeria sp. CI1
TTTGGTTGCGGGAGCAGGATTTGAACCTGCGACCTTCAGGTTATGAGCCTGACGAGCTACCTGGCTGCTCCATCCCGCGACACTTTAGTTTGGTCTACCGCCTATTCGGCTACTTGAGACCATTGTTGGCCTATCGCTTACGCTGCTTGAGGCCTGGGTCGGTAATTCTGATATCGTTTTTGAGAGGATTGTGGGGATTTTACTAGGTTTGGCGGTGACCTACTCTCCCGGGGCTTGAGCCCAAGTACCATTGGCGCGGCGGCACTTAACTTCCGGGTTCGGAATGGGACCGGGTGTTTTGCTCGCGCTATGACCACCAAACCGAGGAAAATCCCCGTCGCTCTTTTTGCTTTGCAAAAAGGCGACGCGCGGGAGGCAGCGTATTCGCTTGCGAATGCGCGTTCCCGCACGGTTGTTGTATCAATCAACACCGTGCGATCCGCTTATGCGGATTGTCACGTCATTGTCCAACTCAAGGTGTGTATGTTTTTGGCTTTTTGATTTCGCCTACCGCTTCGCTACTTGAGGCGGTGGGTGTCTTTCCATTACTGGATCAAATCAAGCCTATCGGGCGATTAGTACCGGTCAACTGAACGCATTGCTGCGCTTACATCTCCGGCCTATTGACGTGGTGGTCTTCCACGGCCCTCAGGGAGACCTTGTTTTGAGGGGGGCTTCCCGCTTAGATGCCTTCAGCGGTTATCCTGTCCGATCATAGCTACCCTGCACTGCCGTTGGCACGACAACAGGTCCACCAGTGGATCGTTCACCCCGGTCCTCTCGTACTAGGGGCAACTCCTCTCAAGTCTCCTACACCCACGGCAGATAGGGACCGAACTGTCTCACGACGTTCTAAACCCAGCTCACGTACCTCTTTAAACGGCGAACAGCCGTACCCTTGGGACCTGCTCCAGCCCCAGGATGAGATGAGCCGACATCGAGGTGCCAAACACTGCCGTCGATATGGACTCTTGGGCAGTATCAGCCTGTTATCCCCGGCGTACCTTTTATCCGTTGAGCGATGGCCCTCCCACTTGGGACCACCGGATCACTATGGCCGACTTTCGTCTCTGCTCGACTTGTCAGTCTCGCAGTCAGGCTGGCTTCTGCCATTGCACTCAACGAGCGATTTCCGACCGCTCTGAGCCAACCTTCGCGCGCCTCCGTTACGCTTTAGGAGGCGACCGCCCCAGTCAAACTACCCGCCACGCAGGGTCCCGGATCCGGATGACGGACCGCGGTTAGACATCAAGAGTGCGAAGGGTGGTATCTCAAGGGAGGCTCCACAGGGACTTGCGTTCCTGCTTCAAAGCCTACCACCTATCCTGCACATCACAATCCTGATGCCAGTGCGAAGCTGTAGTAAAGGTGCACGGGGTCTTTCCGTCTAACCGCGGGAAGCCTGCATCTTGACAGGCAATTCAATTTCGCTGAGTCGATGTTGGAGACAGCGGGGAAGTCGTTACGCCATTCGTGCAGGTCGGAACTTACCCGACAAGGAATTTCGCTACCTTAGGACCGTTATAGTTACGGCCGCCGTTTACCTGGGCTTCAATTCGGAGCTCTCACCCCTCCTTTTAACCTTCAGGCACCGGGCAGGCGTCAGACCCTATACGTCGTCTTGCGACTTCGCAGAGCCCTGTGTTTTTAATAAACAGTCGCCACCCCCTGGTTTGTGCCCCCAGCCCCTAGTTGCCTAGGAACCGGGCCTCCTTCTCGCGAACTTACGGAGGTATTTTGCCGAGTTCCTTCAACATCGTTCTCTCAAGCGCCTTGGTATGCTCTACCAGTCCACCTGTGTCGGTTTAGGGTACGGTCTGATGGAGGGCTATTTCCAGGAACCACTCAGCGGCCCACCCAATCCGATAAGGGTGAACAACAGTCGTGATCCGTCACATCCTCCTGGCACAGGAATATTAACCTGTTTCCCATCGCCTACGCCTTTCGGCCTCGGCTTAGGGGCCGGCTTACCCTGCTCAGATTAGCTTTAAGCAGGAACCCTTGGACTTTCGGCGAGAGTGTCTCTCACACTCTTTGTCGCTACTCATGTCATCATTCTCACTAGTGATCTCTCCACCGGATCGCTCACGCGCCGGCTTCATCGAAAGGACTCTATCCTGCGCTACCGCCTGTTCGGCTACTTGAGCGCGATTTCTCGCGCCAAATGACCGGCGGCAATACAGGATAAGCCCTATGTCACACTACGCTCTGCTACCATGCCTTACGGCATCCTAAGCTTCGGCTCATGGCTTGAGCCCCGTTACATCTTCGCCGCAGGACAACTTGTTTAGACCAGTGAGCTGTTACGCTATCTTTAAAGGATGGCTGCTTCTAAGCCAACCTCCTGGTTGTTTTGGTCGTCCCACCTGCTTTCCCACTTAGCCATGAATTGGGGGCCTTAGCTGTAGGTCAGGGTTGTTTCCCTCTCCACTACGGACGTTAGCATCCGCAGTGTGTCTGCCATCTAGTACTCCCGGGTATTCGGAGTTTGGTTAGGATC
>NZ_JBQFQP010000029.1:0-4311 GCF_056536925.1 Ruegeria sp. CI1
TCTGCCCAAGCACTTGGATGAGAAGGTTGCGCGTCTGCATCTGGATCGGATTGGTGTCAAGCTGACCCAACTGCGCGCCGATCAGGCGGACTATATCGGGGTCAAGCCGGAGGGCCCGTTCAAACCAGACCACTACCGCTATTGATCCGACCAAAATCGACCTTGAGCGCCGCCGGAGCATTTCGGCGGCGTTTCTCGTTTATTGGAAGATTTGACATATATTTTAGGTACTTAGGGTTTGCCCAAGTGACACTGGATCGGCTATGAAGCGAACTAAGACCAGGACGGTCAGGACCAGAGTTTTCAAAACGCGTGTGGTGAAATGGGAGCACGCGGGGTGGGGAAGGTTCTGATGCGTCAGGACCTTCCCAAATTCGCGAGCAGCGCTATTCGGGCAAAAATTAAGTTCGCGCTACCAGTCGATCCGTGCCATCAGCGAAGCGCGTCAATCCGGCATCGTCTGCCCTAACGCACAGACCCGTCGCCATTCCGCTTCGGTTACAGGTTGCACGGACAGTCGTGAGTTTTTTACCAGCATCATATCCGACAAAGCCTCATCTGCCTTGATCTGATCCAGCGTAACCGCGGCTTCAAACGGACGTACCGCCTTGATGTCGACGCATTCCCAGCGTGGATCGTCGGCCTTGCTATCCGGATGAACCTCGGCGCAAACCTCGACAATGCCGACCACCGCTTTTTCGGTTTGTGAGTGATAAAAGAAGCCCCGGTCTCCCAACTTCATCTCGCGCATGAAATTGCGGGCCTGATAGTTGCGCACGCCGTCCCATTCTTCGCCCACCTCCCCCTTTGCGAGTTGTTGATCCCAGCTCCAGGTCGAGGGTTCGGATTTGAACAACCAATAGGCCATCAGCCGATCACCTTTTTCCACGGTATCAATTCGACGGATTGGAACAGCCCGGCTTTGGCATAAGGATCGTTGTCGGCCCAGCTTTGGGCTTCGGCCAAGTCTTCGACATCCAGAACGATCAGCGAACCGACCATTTGGTCACCGTTCAGCAAGGGACCGGCCTGCGACACCACACCGGTCTCTTCGATATAGGCGAGATGGGCGGCGCGATTGTCAAGCCGGGTTTGCAGGGAACCATCCTTGTCCCGGGCAATCAGGGCAATCAGCATGTCATTCCTCCTTGAGGGGTCGGTTGAGTAGATATCGAATGGCTTCGGCGACGCTGTATTCACCGCCGCTTAGTTCGGCTACGGCCGTGCTGATAGGCATGTCGAGGCCTTGTTCGCTTGCAAGCTGCGCCACGGCGCGGGCGGTTGCGACGCCTTCGACCGTTGTTGCGCTGTCGAATGTTTCGTGGCGGCCAAGGGCCAGGCCGAACCGATAGTTGCGGGATTGTTCCGAAGAGCAGGTCAGCACCAAATCGCCCAGACCGGACAACCCCATGAGAGTTTCGGGACGGGCGCCTTTCAGGCTGGCGAACCGCTGCATCTCGGCAAAGCCGCGTGTCAAAAGAGCTGCGCGCGCGCTTTCTCCCATGCCTTCTCCGATGCAGGCGCCGCAACCGATCGCCATAACGTTCTTTAATGCACCGCCGAGCTCCGCGCCGACCGTATCCGTCGTGCGATACAGCCGCAGATTCGAGGTTGTGAGTTCGGATTGCAGTGTTGCTCCCAAATCCGCATCCACACAGGCCAGTGTCAGCGCGGTTGGCAGGCCCTTTGCTATGTCACGGGCAAAGCTTGGGCCGGTCAACAGGGCGGGGCGGGCGTTGGGTAACGTCTGGGTAATGACCGAAAGCGGACCCACACCGGTGTTCAGTTCGATTCCCTTGCAGCACGCAACCAACAGGTGACTGGAAAGACATTCGGCATGGTCGGTCAGCGCCCGACGCAGTCTTTGCATGGGGATCGCCAACAACAGGGTTTTATTGGCCGCCGCTTCGGAAAGATCCGAGGTGATGTTCAGCGTGTCGGGTAACGACACCCCGGGAAGGCGGAGGGCGTTTTCGCGGGATTTTCGCATCAAATCCGCCTGTTCTTCCGAACGGGACCACAGGGTTACCCGACCATTACCGGAAAGCGATATCGCAAGCGCTGTTCCAAACGCCCCCGAACCCAGCACAGCAATACTCATGCCTTGGCCCCCTTTTTGCCGCTGCCCAGCAAGGCAGGGCTGGATTGATCCAAGGGCCATCGCGGGCGGGCGGTCAAACTAAGATCGTCGCACACACCTGCCCGAAATCGCTCCATCCCGGCATAAGCAATCATGGCGGCGTTGTCAGTGCAAAGATGCAGGGGTGGAGCGATAAAACGGGCACTATGCTCTAGGCAAACGGTCTCTAACGCAGCGCGAATCGCGCAGTTCGCTGCAACACCCCCTGCCACGGCGACAACGGGATCCGCCGGGCCTTCTTTCAGATACAGGGCCAAGGCACGTCGAGTCTTTTCGGCCAATGTGTCGACAACAGCATCTTGAAAACCCCGACACAGGTCGGCGCGGTCTTGCCGGGTCAACCCGCCTTTTTCTCCAACGATCTGATCGCGCATCCGCATCAGGGCAGTCTTGAGGCCGGAAAAGGACAGGTTGCAATCCGGGTGATCAAGCAGGGGGCGGGGAAAGCGGAAACGCTTGGGATCTCCCGTTTTAGCCTGGGCCTCGACCGAAGGCCCACCGGGTTGCGGCAGTCCCAGCAGACGGGCGGTTTTGTCAAAGGCCTCGCCCGGCGCGTCGTCGATCGTGCCACCCAGACGGGTGAACCTGTCCGGGCTGTGCGCGATCAGATATTGGCAATGTCCTCCGGACGCCAGAAGCATCAAATAAGGATAGTCCACTCCATTGGTCAGGCGCGGCGTAAGCGCATGTCCGGCCAAATGGTTTACTCCGATCAGCGGCAGGCCGGTAGCAGCGCTCAGGCCCTTGGCGCACATCACTCCTGACATGACGCCACCGATCAGCCCCGGTCCGGCAGTCACCGCGATTGCATCCATATCTGTTAGAAATAGACCAGCATCCTCCAGGGCTTGACGGACGCAAACATCCAGTTTCTCTGCATGTGCCCGAGCTGCAATTTCAGGCACAACGCCGCCAAAGGCGCTATGCAATTCGGTCTGGCCATAAACGACTGAAGACAGGATTTGCGCAGGTTCTCCCTCGGTGTGACGCACGACGGCCGCTGCAGTATCGTCGCAGCTGCTTTCCAGCCCAAGTATCGTTAAAGTTTGCGCCATCGACCCGAACCGTTGCATCATGATCGAAAGCCGGGGTATCACCCCGGGCGCATTCAAACAATCCCGTGACTGATCGCTTTGCCCATACGCCTGTTGATGACCCGCCCCCGCGCCGCCTCTGAAAAGTTTGCAGCGCAACTGCTTCCGGTTTTGTCGGCGGATGTAGACGTCATTATTTCTCCGCTTATCGATATCCAACCACATGGCCAGGATATTGACCTTGGCCGTTTCGCAGGTGTCATCTTCACATCTTCAAACGGTGTCGCCGCTACGGCGCGGTTGTCAGGTGACCGACAATGTCCGGCTTTCTGCGTGGGCCCGGCGACAACTGACGCCGCAAACAAAGAAGGGTGGCAGGCAATTATGGCCGGCGAAACGGCAGAAGAGTTGATCGCGGACCTGGTTTCCCGCCGACCCAAAGGACCACTGTTGCATTTGAGAGGCGAACACGGTCTCGGCGATGTCGCCGTAACTCTTTCCAATTCCGGATTGCCAACGGAGGAGCAGGTTGTTTACCGACAAATACAGCTTGGATTCTCTGATGCGGCACGCGCGGCGATGGTTGATGATCAACCCGTGCTGGCCCCGATCTTCTCCCCAAGAACCGCGCGACATTTTGCCGATCATTGGGAAGGCACGGCCCCGCTATGGGCGGCGGCAATAAGTGAAGCAGCCGCGAAGCCAATGGAATCGTTGAATATTCTGGGTCTGGTTGTTAGCAAGAATCCAAACGCCGAAGGAATGCGCGCCGCGATTAAAAAACTTGTGAGTGATCGTATGCGGGTTGAGAGCGCTCGGAACGCGGATTAACCTGCATTGGTCTGTGGGTTTTAAGTATTTGAGAATCAAGGGGGAGCTGACGGTGGCCGGCAAAAAGAAGACTGATGAAGACCACGACGCGATCCCTGCAACAGATGACGCAACCGACGACCAGAGTTCGCACTTTTCGGCAGGTGCGACTGAAAACACCGTTGACGATGCTACAGCCTCGGAAGATTTGACCTTCGAAGCCGAAGCCGAAGCCGAAGCCGAAGCCGAAGCCGAAGCCGAAGCCGAAGCCGAAGCCGAAGCCGAAGCCGAAGCCGAAGCCGAAGCCGAAGCCGAAGCCGAAGCCGA
>NZ_JBQFQP010000030.1:0-4088 GCF_056536925.1 Ruegeria sp. CI1
GCGACGTTGTGGAATGCTTTGAGTTGGCTGTATCCCATGGGTTTGATTTTGTTTGGATGTATAGGTTTGTTTTATTGTTTGATCGTTTTTATCAATTTTTCACAATGGTTTTGTTGGGGCAATAGTTTCTGCGATGTTTCTTTTGGAGACCGCGTCATGAGCACGCCCGCGCCCGAGATTGAAGCCCCCCGGCTGGGGGAGCCGTATTTGTTGACCCCCGGTCCGCTGACCACGTCCTGGCCGGTCAAGCAGGCGATGCTGCGGGACTGGGGCAGCTGGGATGACGATTTCCGGGCGATGACGCGGGAGCTGCGCGCCGGTCTTCTGGCGCTGCTGGGCGAGGGGGGCGAGGAGTTCGACTGCGTGCCGATGCAGGGTTCGGGCAGTTTCGCGGTCGAGGCGATGCTGGGTTCGTTCATTCCGCGGGATGGCAAGGCGCTGGTTCTGGCCAACGGCGCCTATGGGCTGCGTTCGGCGCTGACGCTGAAGTATCTGGGGCGCGATCACGTGGTTCTGGACAAGGGCGATTACCTGCCGCCGCGTGGGCCGGAAGTGGCGCGCATCCTGGCCGAGGATCCGGCGATCAGCCATGTGGTGGCGATCCATTGCGAGACCTCGTCGGGCATCCTGAACCCGGTCGAGGAGATTTCCGAGGCGGTTTATGGGGCGGGGCGCAAGCTGTTGATCGATTCGATGTCGGCCTTTGGCGCGATCGATCTGAAGCCGTCCGGGATCCGCTATGAGGCGATGGTGTCCTCGGCCAACAAATGCATCGAGGGGGTGCCGGGGTTCGGCTTTGTCATCGCCCGCAGGGAGGCGCTGGCGGCGGCCGAGGGCAACAGCCATTCGCTTTGCCTGGATGTGCACGCGCAATGGGCGCACATGAACAGGACCGGGCAGTGGCGGTTCACGCCGCCCACCCATGTGGTGGCCGCGTTTCTTGAGGCGCTGAGGGCGCATGCCGCCGAGGGCGGGGTTGCCGGGCGCGGCGCGCGCTATGGGCGCAACCGCGACGTGATGGTGGCGGGGATGCGCGAGCTGGGCTTCGAGACCTTGCTGGACAGTCGCTGGCTGAGCCCGATCATCGTCACCTTCTTCTGCCCGGCGGATGCGAATTTCGTCTTTGGCCGGTTTTACGAGCTGATGAAGGAAAAGGGGTTCATCATCTATCCGGGCAAGCTGACGGTTGTGGACAGTTTCCGCATCGGCTGCATCGGGCAGATGGACGAGCACGTGATGCGGCGGGTCGTGGCCGCCGCCAGGGAAACGCTGGCCGAGATGGGGGTTGCAAGCGCCGCCCCTCCGGCCGCCGCACTGCAAGAGCGCGCCAAGCTGGCCGCCTGAAGAAGATCGAGGAAAGCAAGAGATGACCATTCATACCCCCGTCGAAGCGAATGCGCGGGTCTATCCGACGCCGAAAGTGCCCGCGATTGCCATCTGCCTGGATGGGTGCGAGCCGGAATATCTGGACGTGGCGATTGCCAGGGGGCTGATGCCCAATCTCAAGCGGATGCGCGAGACCGGCACCGACCGGCTGGCGCATTCGGTGATCCCGTCGTTTACCAATCCCAACAACCTCAGCATCGCCACCGGCCGTCCGCCAAGCGTGCACGGTATCTGCGGCAACTACCTGATCGATCCGGACAGCGGCGAAGAGGTGATGATGAACGACGTGCGCTTCCTGCGCGCGCCGACGATCTTTTCGCAGTTCTACGAGGCGGGTTACCGCGTGGCGATGGTGACCGCCAAGGACAAGCTGCGCGCGCTTCTGGGCTCGGGGCTGAAGTTCGACGAGGGCAGGGCGGTGGCGTTTTCGTCGGAACGCGCGGGCGAGACCACGCTGGCCGGGCACGGCATCGACAATGCCAGCGCCTGGCTGGGCATGCCGGTTCCGGACGTCTATTCGGCGGAGCTCAGCGAGTTTGTCTTTGCCGCCGGGGTCAAGCTTCTGAAAGAGTTCAAACCCGACGTGATGTACCTGTCGACCACCGATTACATCCAGCACAAGTTCGCCCCTGACCAGCAGGGTGCACTGGATTTCCATGCCATGTTCGACCGCTACCTGGGCGAGCTGGACGCGCTGGGGGCGGCCATCGTGGTGACCGCCGATCACGGCATGAAGCCCAAGCATCACGCTGACGGCTCGCCCAACGTGATCTATGCGCAGGACCTGCTGGACGAGTGGCTGGGAGAGGGCGCGGCGCGGGTGATCCTGCCGATCACCGATCCTTATGTGGTCCATCACGGCGCGCTGGGATCGTTCGCCACCGCCTATCTGCCCGAAGGCGCCGACCAGGCCGACATCATGGCGCGGCTTGAGGCGCGCGATGAGCTGATCCTGGTCATCGACAAGGCGGAGGCGATCCGGCGGTTCGAGCTGCCGGGCGACCGGATTGGGGATATCGTGATGATCTCGGGCGAGAACATCTGCATCGGCACCTCGGAGCACCGCCACGACCTGGCGGCGCTGAAGGAGCCGCTGCGCAGCCACGGCGGGTTGACCGAGCAGGAGGTGCCCTTCATCGTCAACCGCCGGATCGAGCTTCCGGATGCGCCCGTTCTGCGCAACTTCGACGCCTTCTTCTATGCCACGACAGCCGCGGCGGTATAAGCTATGAAAGACCAGACCATGTCCAATACCCGGATCCGCAACGAGGGAATGCGCATCGGCGGCGAGATCGTCTTTACCGACGAGACCGTGCCGGTCCACTATCCCTATACCAACGAGGTGGTCGGCTAT
Source organism: Ruegeria sp. CI1 (assembly GCF_056536925.1). Lineage (NCBI taxonomy): Bacteria > Pseudomonadati > Pseudomonadota > Alphaproteobacteria > Rhodobacterales > Roseobacteraceae > Ruegeria > Ruegeria sp. CI1. The sequence goes on from NZ_JBQFQP010000030.1 coordinate 2,741, forward strand.
GTCCCTGCCGGCAAGGCGGAACATGCGGCCCGCGCCTTCGAGATCGCGGCGAATTACACCCCGAAACTGACCCGGTACGAGCGCAGCCGGATCCTGCAGCGCGCGGGCGAGCTGATCGGCGAGCGGCGCGACTATCTGGCCAAATGGCTGGTGCTGGAGCTGGGCATCTGCCACCAGCACGCGATCTACGAGACCAAGCGCGCGCAGGATGTCTATCAGTTTGCCGCCGCAGAGGCGCTGAAGGACGATGGCGAGATCTTTTCCTGCGATCTCACCCACAACGGCAAGGCGCGCAAGATCTTCACCATGCGCGAGCCGGTGAACGCAATCTCCGCGATCACGCCGTTCAACCACCCGCTCAACATGGTCAGCCACAAGATCGCGCCGTCGATCGCCACCAACAACTGCATGGTCTGCAAGCCGACCGAGCTGACACCGCTGACCGCGCTGACGCTGGCCGACATCCTGTACGAGGCCGGGCTGCCGCCCGAGATGTTCCAGGTGGTCACCGGCTGGCCCGGCGATATCGGCGACGAGATGATCACCAACGGGCATATCGACATCATCACCTTCACCGGCGGCGTGCCGGTGGGCAAGATGATCGCCGAAAAGGCCGCCTACAAGCGCTCCGCGCTGGAGCTGGGGGGCAACGACCCGCTGATCGTGCTGAACGATCTTTCCGATGCCGACCTGGACAAGGCCGCCACCATCGCCGTGGCCGGGGCCACCGGCAATTCCGGCCAGCGCTGCACCGCGATCAAGCGCATCCTAGTACAGGAAAGCGTGGCCGACCGCTTTGTGCCGCTGGTGCTGGAGAAGGCGCGCGCGATCAAATTCGGCGACCCGCAGGATCCCGAAACGGAACTGGGCTGCGTCATCCACGACAAGGCCGCCGAGCTGTTCGAGAACCGCGTCCTGATGGCCGCGGCCGCGGGCGCCGAGATCCTCTATCACCCGCCGCGCCAGGGCGCGCTGCTGCCGCCCATCGTGGTCGACCGCGTGCCCCATGACAGCGAACTGGTGATGGAGGAAACCTTTGGCCCCATCATCCCGATCGTGCGGGTTCCCGACAATGACGACGAGGTGATGAGGATCTCGAACTCCACCCAGTTCGGCCTCAGCTCGGGCGTCTGCACCAACGACCTGAACCGCGCGATCGCATTTATCAACGGCCTCAACGTGGGTACCTGCAACATCTGGGAACAACCCGGATACCGCATCGAAATGTCCCCCTTCGGCGGCATCAAGGACAGCGGAAACGGCGTAAAAGAAGGCGTCATCGAAGCCATGAAGTTCTTCACAAACGTCAAAACATACTCCCTGCCATGGCCAACATGATAAACTGGGA
>NZ_JBQFQP010000031.1:0-2675 GCF_056536925.1 Ruegeria sp. CI1
CTTGGTTCCGGGTTTCTTTCTCATCTCCACTCCTTGGCGGTTACGATGAGCCAGAAACCCTCTCTTATCAAATCGACCTAAACTGTCCCATTGGTGCTGACGTCAGACAGCTCCAAGCAAACTCCTTCTACGCGAAGAGTGTGTTCTCGAAGGAGAAATGCGCGGCCATAAGATCACTTGAAGCAATCCCGGAGAACGCTAAAGTATCGCCACCGCCGAAGTCGATAATTGCGTTGTTGCCGACATCATCAAAGATCGAAAGCTCGTCAAACGAAGTGATACCAAAGTCCCATAGTTCAACCCGGTCGCTGCCAGTTTCGAAATCGCCGATCCAATCGTTGGTGTCACCAATGGCAAAAACGAACACGTCTTCACCATCACCTCCAAACAGTTTGTCGGAGCCACCGCCACCCGCTAGGCGATCATTGCCGCGCATACCATGAATCTCGTTATTTGCGCCGTTGCCCAAAACCGTATCGTTCCGGTCACCAGCTACTGCGTTCTCGATGACGGTGTCGGCATCAATCGTCATGATTGTCTTGCTGCCGATTTTCGCCGAAGCTCCGGCCTCGAGCGACATGTCGAGGTTGTAACTCATCGCCGCGAAGTTCAACCAGTCAGTACCACCGGCGTCGGTAAGAAATAGCCGTTTGGGATCGTCGGAAATCGTAGAGAAATTGCTGGCACCGTCGCCGATGAAGTCCGCAAGGATATCGTCGGTGTAGTGATAGACGTTGTCGCTGTCCTCGACTTCGCCATACAGTGTTATCTGCCAGTCCGAAACTGTAGTAGCCGAGCCGGTACCAACAAATTCCAGTGACCAGTTGCCTGCCGCTTGTTCGCCCCGGAAGGCCTGCGCACCAAAAGTCCACTTGGCCAGCGCACCGCTTGCTTCGGCATCGTCCAAAAGCCGGACGCGGGTGCCCTCCGCAGACACGAGGAATACTTCTACCGATGCGTCGGTCAACGAAAGCTCGATTTCTGCAGCTTCGACCATCATGGCGCCGGCAAGGAATGTCACGGTTTGGGTTTCAACCCCGGCCACCGCAACATCGACATCTGAGCCGGCTGCCTGGCTCAATTCGTTGGCAGAAGTTTGAGCATCGCCGAAAAGATGCCAGACTTCCGCCATACGCACTGCCGAAAACGCATCTAGTGCGCCGAACCCGTAATCGATGTTGAAATGCAGTCCGCCACCGTTCCAGTTGTTCGCGGCATTGAACATCCAGTCGCCATTCAGGCCAAGTCCGTCGAACGGGTCGGGTTCTTCGTTGAAGCCAGCACCGGTATGCGATGCCGAGTAAGCGAGGATGTTCTGCACGTCGCGCCACCCAAGACCAGGTGCCGCATCTAACATCAGGGCAATGACGCCCGACACCATCGGTGCCGCGGCGGAGGTGCCGCCGAATCCGGTCCCTGCATCTGAACCAGTATAGTCTTCGGCTGTATAACCGTCTGCGTCCAGAAGGTCTGTCGTCTTAATGCCGAAGGGCGAAAAAAAACCGTCGTTGGAAGGCCCGGAGATTAGCAAATTGGCTCCGTAGTTTGAATAGGACGCGGAGGCACCTGCCTCGTTTATCGCGCCGACTGTGATCGAGGTGCGCGAACTGTCGATCATGTCGCCTGCCGAGTTCGCACCATCATTCCCCGCAGATTTGACTAGGTTTGTGCCAAGGCCGCCGCGGCCCAGTTCAACCGCGCGTTCGAATTTTTCGACAGTTACTGCGAAAAGCTCGAGGGTTTGTGTCGATTGCTCAAACCCGGGCGTATTACCCCAGGAATGATTGACCACGTCGAATGCGACAAGATGATCCATCGCGTCGATGTAGGCGGTCAGATCTGCAGAACCTGCTCCGGCCGGACCGTCGATCATGTTAACCCCGGCAATGGTGGAGCCGAAGGCCACGCCGACGGTGCCTACGCCATTTGCCTCCGCGGCAATGATTCCGGCCACGGCCGTACCATGGTTGGCCGAGCCCAAGCTTGGGTCCAGTTCGCTGCCTTCCGAAAAGGCGTGTAAACTCGTGTCGTAATTATCGTCGAGATCGTGGTGCGAGAATTGCACGCCATTGTCATAGATGCCTACTGTTACGCCCGCCCCAGTGTAATCGGCCCAGATTTCGTTCAGCCGCCCCATTTTGAAAAGGTGCCACTGTTCCACGTAATCGGCGTCTGTTGGTGTGAAGCTATCGGGCGCAGTATCGAGCCTGATGTCGGTGACCCCCCAGGTCGCGTCGGCATTGCCAGCCTGACGAAATTCTATGGTATTGTTTCCGACTATCTGAACTGCAGCAGGAATGGTGAATTTGTGAATGCTTAGATCATCTGCCACTCCAGCATCTAGAAAACCGATGGACACACCGTTTACAAGGACTTCGACCTCACCATCGTTATCGATGTCGAAGCCGGTCAACATCAATTCCAGCGCGCCCGCAGTTCCAAAGAACGTCGCGATTTGAGATCGGTCTGTATCGAACGATCCGTTGAAGCGGTTGCCGTAAGATGTACTTTCGCTCACTCCGATTTCTAGCGTGGGCGCAGCCTGATCAATCAGTGCCTTTTCGAGCAGCAGGTTCTTGACGCCCCAGATAAAACCCGGGTCCTCGGCCTGCCGGATGCTGACGGTATTCTCGCCCGAGACCAGCTGGTCGGCGGAAAACAGATAGTCGTACTGG
>NZ_JBQFQP010000032.1:0-1514 GCF_056536925.1 Ruegeria sp. CI1
GCTGTCTGACGTCAGCACCAATGGGACAGTTTAGGTCGATTTGATAAGAGAGGGTTTCTGGCTCATCGTAACCGCCAAGGAGTGGAGATGAGAAAGAAACCCGGAACCAAGCAGAGCCACGGCGAGAAAGTTGTCAAAGACATCCGCCGCGCGACGCGCAAGCAATATACAGCTGAAGAGAAGATCAGGATCGTGCTGGACGGTCTGAAGGGCGAGGACAGCATTGCGGAGCTGTGCCGTCGAGAGGGCATCGCCCAGAGTCTGTACTACAGCTGGTCCAAGGATTTTCTGGAAGCCGGCAAGAAACGTCTGGCAGGCGACACGGCACGTGCTGCGACATCGACCGAGGTCAAAGGCCTGCGCCGTGAGGCCCGCGATCTGAAAGAAGTTGTGGCAGAACAGGCCCTGGAACTGCGCCTGCTCAAAAAAAGCATGATCGCGGATGGGGGCGACGACGAATGAGGTATCCCGCATCCGAAAAACTGGAGATCATCCGCCTCGTCGAAGGTTCGCATCTCCCGACCAAGCGCACTTTGGAAAAGCTGAGCATCCCGAAGACCACCTTCTATCGCTGGTATGACCGGTATCTGTCGGGTGGTCCTGAGGCGCTTGAGGATCGTAGTCCCAAGCCATCACGGGTCTGGAACCGCATTCCCACGCCAGTGCGCGAGAAGATCAAGGACCTGGCTCTGAAGGAAAGTGAGCTTTCCCCGCGTGAGTTGGCTGTTCGCTTCTCCGACACAGAAAAGTACTTTGTGTCAGAGGCTTCGGTCTATCGCATCCTCAAGTCTTACGACCTGATCACCAGCCCGGCCTATGTGGTTCTATCGGCGGCCGACGAGTTCCGGGATAAAACCACTCGGCCGAACCAACTCTGGCAGACCGACTTCACTTACCTGAAGGTCATCGGCTGGGGCTGGTTCTATCTGTCGACCATCCTCGATGATTACAGCCGCTACATCATCGCCTGGAAGCTCTGCACAACGATGAAGGCTAGTGATGTCACCGATACGCTGGACCTGGCTTTGCAGGCTTCGGGCTGTGCCCAGGTGACCGTCTTCCACAAGCCACGGCTGCTCAGCGACAACGGGTCCAGCTACATCTCTAGTGAACTTGCTGAATGGCTGGAAGATCAGGAAATCGATCATGTCCGAGGGGCACCATACCATCCTCAAACTCAGGGAAAGATCGAGCGCTGGCATCAGACCCTGAAAAACCGCATCTTGCTGGAAAACTACTACCTACCCGGCGATCTCAGGCAGCAGATCGACGCCTTTGTCGATCACTACAATCACCGGCGCTATCACGAGAGCCTGCAAAACCTCACACCGGCCGATGTCTACTTCGGGCGCGGCCACACCATTCTGAAACAACGAGAAAGGATCAAACGGAAGACACTCGAAACCCGGCGCTTGCTTCACCGAAAATCCGCCGCATAATCAAACCAAACAGATGCGCCAGATCCTCTCTTAGCTCAGGCAGCCATCTGTCCCAAAATCCCCGACGACGGACAC
>NZ_JBQFQP010000033.1:0-1325 GCF_056536925.1 Ruegeria sp. CI1
TCCGGCTTGACCCCGATATAGTCCGCCTGATCGGCGCGCAGTTGGGTCAGCTTGACACCAATCCGATCCAGATGCAGACGCGCAACCTTCTCATCCAAGTGCTTGGGCAGAATATAGACCTGGTTGTCATAATCCTCGCCTCCGGTCCAAAGCTCGATCTGGGCCAGAACCTGATTAGTGAACGAGGCCGACATCACAAACGAAGGGTGTCCGGTTGCGTTTCCAAGGTTCAGCAGGCGGCCTTCGGACAGCAGGATGATGCGATTGCCCGAAGGCATCTCGATCATGTCCACCTGTTCCTTGATGTTGGTCCACTTGTGGTTCTTCAAGTTCGCAACCTGAATTTCGTTGTCGAAATGGCCAATATTCCCGACGATGGCCATGTCTTTCATCTCGCGCATATGCTCGATGCGGATCACGTCCTTGTTGCCTGTCGTCGTAACGAAAATATCGGCAGATGCAACTTCGTCTTCCAGCAGAGTCACCTCGAAACCATCCATCGCCGCTTGAAGCGCGCAGATCGGGTCAACCTCGGTCACTTTCACCCGGGCACCAGCTCCGCGCAGCGAGGCGGCAGAGCCTTTTCCAACGTCGCCATACCCGCAGACGACGGCAACCTTGCCCGCCATCATTGTGTCGGTGGCGCGGCGGATACCGTCGACCAGCGATTCCTTGCAGCCGTACTTGTTGTCGAACTTCGACTTGGTCACGCTGTCATTAACGTTGATCGCCGGGAACGGCAGATGGCCTTTTTCCATCATCTTGTACAGGCGATGCACGCCGGTAGTGGTCTCTTCGGACACGCCCTTGATCATATGGCGTTGCTTGACGAACCAGCCCGGACTTTCTGCCAAACGCTTCTTGATCTGCGCGAACAGCGCGACTTCTTCTTCCGATTGCGGATTTTCGATCAGGTCGGTCTCACCTTCCTCGACCCGTGCACCCATCAGAATGTACAGCGTCGCATCGCCGCCATCGTCAAGAATCATGTTTGCGCCGCCCTCGGGGAACTGGAATATCTGGTCGGCATAATCCCAGTATTCCTCGAGCGTTTCGCCCTTGACGGCGAACACCGGCGTTCCACTTGCAGCGATCGCAGCAGCAGCATGGTCTTGTGTCGAGAAAATGTTGCATGATGCCCAGCGCACATCCGCGCCCAGCGCAACCAGCGTCTCGATCAGAACGGCAGTCTGAATGGTCATATGTAGCGATCCGGCAATACGGGCGCCTTTCAATGGCTGGCTTTCACCGTATTCTGCCCGCAAGGCCATCAGCCCCGGCATTTCTGTTTCGGCGATATCCAGTTCTTTGCGGCCATATTCGGC
>NZ_JBQFQP010000034.1:0-1282 GCF_056536925.1 Ruegeria sp. CI1
TCGTACCGACGATTTTTTCACCCAATCTCTCGCGGATCGTGATCCTGAGCTTTACGGCTCGATCGCGTCGGAGCTTGGCCGTCAGCGCGACGAGATCGAGCTGATCGCGTCCGAGAACATCGTCTCGGCGGCGGTGATGGAGGCGCAGGGCTCGGTTCTGACCAACAAATATGCCGAGGGCTATCCGGGCCGGCGCTATTACGGCGGCTGCCAGTTCGTCGATGTGGCCGAAAACCTGGCCATCGACCGCGCCAGGCAGCTGTTCGGCTGCGATTTCGCCAACGTGCAGCCCAATTCCGGCAGCCAGGCCAACCAGGGCGTGATGCAGGCGCTGGCCAAGCCCGGCGACACCATCCTGGGCATGAGCCTGGATGCCGGCGGCCACCTGACCCACGGCGCGGCCCCGAACCAGTCGGGCAAGTGGTTCAACGCCATCCATTACGGCGTGCGCAAGCAGGACAACCTGATCGACTATGATCAGATCGAGGCGCTGGCCAAGGAACACACCCCCAGGATCATCATCGCCGGCGGCTCGGCCATTCCGCGCGTGATCGACTTTGCCCGCATGCGCGAAATTGCCGACATGGTCGGCGCCTATCTGCATGTCGACATGGCCCATATCGCCGGCCTGGTGGCGGCGGGCGAGCACCCCTCGCCCTTCCCGCATGCGCATGTGGCCACCACCACCACCCACAAGACCCTGCGCGGCCCGCGCGGCGGCATGATCCTGACCAATGACGAGGCGATCGCCAAGAAGATCAACTCGGCCATCTTCCCCGGCATCCAGGGCGGCCCGCTGATGCATGTGATCGCCGCCAAGGCGGTGGCCTTTGGCGAGGCGCTGCGGCCCGAGTTCAAGGACTATATCAAGCAGGTGCGCAAGAATGCCGACGCGCTGGCCGATCAGCTGATCAAAGGCGGGCTGGATATCGTCACCGGCGGCACCGATACCCATGTGATGCTGGTCGACCTGCGGCCCAAGAAGGTGACCGGCAACATCACCGACGCCGCCCTGAGCCGGGCGCATATCACCACCAACAAGAACGGCATCCCGTTCGACCCGGAAAAGCCGACCGTCACCTCGGGCATCCGCCTGGGCACCCCCGCCGGCACCACCCGCGGCTTCGGCGAGACCGAGTTCCGCCAGATCGCCGACTGGATCGTCGAAGTGGTCGACGGCCTGGCCGCCAACGGCCCGGACGGCAACGGCGAAGTCGAAGCCAAGGTCCGCGCCAAAGTCGCAGACCTCTGCGCCCGATTCCCCCTGTACCCGAACCTCTGA
>NZ_JBQFQP010000035.1:0-1228 GCF_056536925.1 Ruegeria sp. CI1
AAAAAGGGCGCCCCGAGGGGCGCCCTTTCTTTGGATATTCGCTTGCGCGAATTATTCAATAATCTTCGACACGACACCCGCGCCGACGGTGCGGCCGCCTTCGCGGATCGCGAAGCGCAGGCCGTCTTCCATCGCAATCGGTGCGATCAGCTCGACGGTGAAGCCGACGTTGTCGCCCGGCATAACCATCTCGGTGCCGGCCGCCAGGGTCACGGTGCCGGTCACGTCGGTGGTCCGGAAGTAGAACTGCGGACGGTAGTTCGCGAAGAACGGGGTGTGACGGCCGCCCTCTTCCTTGGTCAGGATATAGGCTTCGGCTTCGAACTTGGTGTGCGGGGTCACCGAACCCGGCTTGCACAGCACCTGGCCACGCTCGACCGCTTCACGGTCGATGCCGCGCAGCAGCGCGCCGATGTTGTCGCCCGCCTCGCCACGGTCCAGCAGCTTGCGGAACATTTCCACACCGGTGCAGGTGGTGGTCTGGGTGTCCTTGATGCCCACGATCTCGATCGAGTCGCCGACATTGATCACGCCACGCTCGACACGGCCGGTCACCACGGTGCCGCGGCCCGAGATCGAGAACACGTCTTCGATCGGCATCAGGAAGGGCTGGTCGACAGCACGTTCCGGGGTCGGGATGTACTCGTCAACCGCGGCCAGCAGTTCGCGGATCTTGTTCTCGCCAATCTCCGGATCGCGGCCTTCCATCGCGGCCAGCGCCGAACCTGCGACGATCGGAATGTCGTCGCCGGGGAATTCGTACGAGCTCAGCAGCTCGCGGACTTCCATTTCCACCAGCTCCAGCAGCTCCTCGTCATCGACCTGGTCGACCTTGTTCAGGAACACGACCAGCGCAGGAACGCCGACCTGACGCGCCAGCAGGATGTGCTCGCGGGTCTGCGGCATCGGGCCGTCGGCGGCGTTCACAACCAGGATCGCGCCGTCCATCTGCGCCGCACCGGTGATCATGTTCTTGACATAGTCGGCATGGCCGGGGCAGTCGACGTGGGCATAGTGGCGCGCGTCGGTCTCGTATTCCACGTGGGCGGTCGAGATGGTGATCCCGCGGGCCTTCTCTTCCGGCGCGCCGTCGATCTGGTCATACGCCTTGAAGTCGCCGAAATACTTGGTGATCGCCGCCGTCAGCGTCGTCTTGCCGTGGTCAACGTGGCCGATCGTGCCGATGTTGACGTGCGGTTTGTTACGCTCAAACTTTTCCTTTGCCATT
>NZ_JBQFQP010000036.1:0-941 GCF_056536925.1 Ruegeria sp. CI1
TGGCGTGCCCCCATCGGGTGGTCCGGTTTGATGGTTAGTGCATTGTCGGCCTTTGGTCTATCGGAACGATGCTTTCTGGTGCTGGCGGACGATATGCCAAAGCGCTGTGCGGCCTGACCGTGTTGTAATGGACCCGCCATTGCTCGATCAGAATCTGGGCCTCTCTGAGCGAGTAAAAGATTTCGCCGTTGAGCAATTCGTCCCTGAAGCGGGCGTTGAAGCTTTCGCAATATCCGTTCTCCCAGGGCGACCCAGGTTCGATATAGGCCGTCTTGGCGCCGACAGCGGCGATCCAGTTGCGCACCTTCTGGGCAATGAACTCTGGACCATTGTCACTTCGTATGTACTCGGGTGGCCCCCGCAGGATGAATAGATCCGTCAGGGCATCCAGCACATCCGTTGAGTTCAGCTTGCGGTCGACGCGGATCATCAGCGCCTCCTTGGTGTATTCATCGATGATGTTGAGTGTGCGATAGGCCCGCCCATCATCGGTGCGGTCCTGGACAAAGTCATAGGACCAGACGTGGTTGGGCCTCTCCGGTCTGAGCCGCACGCAGGAGCCATCGTTCAGCCAGAGCCGTCCTTTTTTCTTCTGCTTTTGCGGCACCTTCAGCCCTTCACGTCGCCAAATCCGTTCAACGCGTTTGTGGTTCACATGCCAGCCTGCGTTGTTGAACAGGCCTGTGACCATGCGATAGCCGTAGCGACCGTATTTGTCGGCCAGCTCGATGATGTCGTCGGTCAACTGTTCTTCATCGGACCGGCCCTGCGGTACCTTGCGCTGCGTGGATCGGTGTTGGCCCAGTGTGCGGCAGGCACGGCGCTCAGACACACCCAGCTCCTGACGCACATGGTCAATGCATTTACGGCGACGTGAAGGGCTCAGAAGTTTCCCCGTGCCGCCTCGGTCAGAATGAGTTTGTCCAGCGTCAGATCGGAAA
>NZ_JBQFQP010000037.1:0-821 GCF_056536925.1 Ruegeria sp. CI1
ACATCGACAGTGATCTTGTCCTCGCCGCCGAAGCCGTCCGCAACCGTGTAGTCGAAGCTCGCCGGGCCGTCGTAACCCGCGTCGGGCGTGAAGATCACCTCGTCGTTGGTCGCGTCCAGATCGCCCTTGTCGTCGAGCACCACCGTGCCGTTGACCGCATCAGAGACCGACGCCACCGTCAGCGTGTCGCCGTCGGCATCCGTGTCGCCATCGAGCAGCGACGCCACCGGCAGCACCAGCGTCCCGTTTTCCGTGATCTCGAAGGTTTCAGCATCCGCGACCGGCGCCGTGTTGTCCTCGTCCGTCAGCCCGTCCTGGTCGTTGTCCTTGAAGTCGTTGATCTCCGGCGCGCCCGGATACACCGTGTCATCCGTATCGTCCGCGTCGCCCGCAACCCCAGACGTCCCCGCCGGTGCTGCGTAGGCCAACTGGTTCGTCGCCGCGTCATCCACGCCGAAGCCATCAAGATCCGCGTCCAGGTACCAGGTGAAGGGACCGTCGAGACCGTCGACAACCAGCGTCGCGCTGTTCGGCGTCTCGCCACCCTGACCGTCCGTCACCGTGTAGCTCACCGTCACCGTCGCGCTCTGGCCCGACGACAGCGTCTCGGCGAACTGGCCGGGATCGATGCTCAGAACCGCGCCAACCAGCCCGAACGACACCGCCGTACCGTTCTGGTCCTGCGCGCTCACAGACGTCACGCCAAGCGTGCCGCCATCGCTGTCCGATGCCCCGGCATCCCCCAGAAGATCGATCTCCACGACAGAGCCGTCTTCAGACACAGACCCCGCATCAATCGCGGAGGCAGAGGGCGGAACATT
>NZ_JBQFQP010000038.1:0-653 GCF_056536925.1 Ruegeria sp. CI1
CAGCGATGGCCGTATCGAACGTCTATGGAAGCGAGAGGGGCTGAAGGTCCCGCACAAGCAGCCGAAGAAAGGACGGCTCTGGCTGAACGATGGCTCATGTGTCCGACTCAGGCCGGAACATCGCAATCATGTCTGGAGCTATGACTTTGTGCATTGCCGCACCGATGATGGGAAAGCATTCCGGACGTTGAACATCATCGACGAGTTCAGCCGGGAGTGCCTGGCAATCAGGGTAAAGCGAAAACTGAACTCTACCGATGTCATCGACGCTCTGACGGATCTGTTCATCCTGCGTGGGACACCTCGCTTCATACGGTCGGACAATGGTCCGGAGTTCGTTGCCCTGGCGGTTCGTGACTGGATTGCAGCTGTCGGAGCCAGGACCGCATACATCGAACCAGGCTCGCCTTGGGAGAATGGATACTGCGAAAGCTTCAACGGCCGCATGAGAGATGAGCTTCTGAACGGGGAAGTCTTCTACTCGCTACGCGAAGCCCAGATCATCATCGAAGAATGGAGGAAACACTACAATACCAAGAGACCACACAGTGCACTGGGCTATCACCCACCAGCGCCCGAGACCATCATCCCGATGGAACACAGGCCGATCATGCACTAACAATAACATTGGACCCGTCAGATAGGGCTGCTCA
>NZ_JBQFQP010000039.1:0-625 GCF_056536925.1 Ruegeria sp. CI1
CTGCTTGTGCGGGACCTTCAGCCCCTCTCGCTTCCATAGACGTTCGATACGGCCATCGCTGACAGACCATCCAGCCTCTCTCAGCAACACCGCAACCCGGCGATAGCCGTATCTGCCATATTGCCTGGCCAGCTCAATCATGTCGGCCACCAGTTGTTCTTCATCTGGTCGGCCCCGTGGAATACGCCTTTGCGTGGATCGGTGTTGTCCCAGCACTCGGCAAGCTCGACGTTCCGAGATTTTGAACTGACTGCGAACATGATCGATGCAAGTACGGCGACGAGCGGGGCTCAGAAGTTTCCCCGTGCGGCTTCCTTTAAGATCAACTTGTCGAGCGTCAGGTCTGACACTGCACGTCTCAGCCGCTCGTTTTCCTTCTGAAGTCGCTTTAGTTCCTTCAATTGGTCTACACCCATTCCGCCATATTGCTTGCGCCAGCGGTAATAGGTTTGCTCCACAACTCCGATCTGTCTGATCGCATCCAGACGGGGCATGCCTTGTCCCATCAGAACTTCAACCTGCCGCAACTTCGAGACAATTTCTTCAGGCTTCGGTCGCTTGTTTGCCATTTCTGATCCTCCGTTTCCTAATCTTAACGGTGGACCCATTCAAATGGGGAGCCTCA